>DXGA01000131.1 GCA_019114165.1 Candidatus Flavonifractor merdipullorum
GCGAAGAAATAAGTTACAATACGGTTACAATCTGTTACAGAAACAGTAACAGACTGAAAACATAATAGTAACAGGAGGTCTTTCCCGTATGCAGAAGCGAGTGTCCAGCCTGGTTATCTGCCTGGCCCTGATGGTGTCCATGAGCAGCCATGCGGCCGCCGCCGAGAGCAACAGCAAACAAGTAAACATCGTTGTAAACAGTACTCAGCTTGCCGCTGAGACCACCGCGACCAAGGTGGTAAACAATAGCGTGTATGTGTCCTACTGGCCTGTGGTGGCCGCGCTGTATCCCGATGCCACGGTGGCATGGGAGAATGGCAAGTCGGTGGTGCGGGCCAATGGCTTGACTATGTATATTACGCCCGGCGCCAGCTACATTGGAGCCAATGGCCGGTATCTGTATGTAGAGGATACCGTGCTGGTGGAGGGGCAGTCCATTCTGCTCCCCGCCCGTGTGCTGGCCAAAGCGCTGGGCGCGTCGGTGGCGTGGGCCAACAATACCGTCACGTTCCTGGCGGGCAGCGGTCCCATCGCCTCGGGCAGCAGCTACTATAACAGTGATTCGGTGTACTGGCTGTCCCGCATCATCAACGCTGAAAGCGGCAATCAGCCGCTAAGCGGTAAGATCGCGGTGGGCAACGTGGTACTCAACCGCGTGGCCAGTGCCCTGTTCCCCAACACCGTCAAGGGTGTTGTGTTCCAGAAGAACCAGTTTACGCCTGTTTCCAACGGCAGCATTTACAAGACGCCCAACGAGCAGAGCGTAATTGCCGCCAAGCTTTGTCTGGACGGCGCCAATACCGTCGGCAACAGCCTTTACTTCGTGAATCCCCGGGTGTCACCCAACAGCTGGGCGTCCCGCAACCGGCCCTATGTGGCCACCATCGGCGCCCATGCCTTCTTCGCCTGACGCGGGGAAGCAACCAAAGAAAATGATGTTTGCTCTCGGAAGAGGGCCCGCCGTGCGAAACGGTGGGCCCTCTTTTTTCGTGTATATGTTGTCATGAAAGGCCGTAGGGGCGCACATTGTGCGCCCGCCGTCTCAGGTCAGATCGGTTCCCAGCAGCAGATACGCGATCATGCCGATGACGCCGGAGCCCAGCATGACGGCCACGGGGTCAGGCTTCCAGCGGCGGAGCACCAGGAAGGAGGCCAGGAAGAGCGCCAGGGCCACCAGATCGGGGCAGGCGAGTACAAAGCCGCTCTCGCCCCACAGGGCGGTCAGGAGCATGTCCAGACCCGCTCCCGCGATGAGAGCCAAAATGGCGGGCCTGAGGCCGTCCAGCGCGCCCTGGATGGCGGTGACCTTCTGCCAGCGGCGATAGACCCAGGCCAACAGGGAGACGATGAGACAGGAGGGAAGGACGCATCCGGCAGTGGCCACCACCGCGCCCAGAGGCCCGGCGATCTGGCTGCCCACAAAGGTGGAGGCGTTGATGGCGATGGGACCGGGGGTCATCTGGGAGATGGTGGTGAGGTCGGTGAGCTGGGCCATGGTGAGCCACTGGTGCTGTTCCACCACCTGGGCCTGGATCAGGGGAAGGGCGGCGTACCCGCCGCCGAAGCTGAAAAGACCGATCTGAAAGAAACTGAGGAAGAGCTGCAGGTAGATCATTTGTCTCCCTCCTTTTGTCCTTTGGCCTGCTGCCGGAAGGCGGCCACGATGCCGATCACGGCGCAGGCCAGAATGATCCAAACCACGTTGATGTCACAGAAAAGGGTGACCAGAAAGGCAGCGGCCATGATGAGGGTGGGGAGGAGGCGCTTCTGGCGGAAAATGTCCCCAGCCATATCCACCACCACGCTGGCGATGACGGCGGCCACACCGGCCTGCATGCCCTTGAGGAGGGCGGCCACGATGGGGTTGGAGCGGAAGGCGGCGTAGAAGAGGGAGACGACGGACAGGATGAGGAAGGGGGGGAGGACGGTACCCAGGATGGACACCGCCGCGCCCAAAGGCCCGGCCACCCGCCAGCCCAGCAGAATGGCGGCGTTGACGGCGATGGGGCCGGGGGCGGACTGGGCGATGGCGGTCAGGTCCAGCATTTCCCGCTCTTCGATCCAGTGGAGGTCGTCCACAAAGCGGCGGCGCATGAGGGGGACGATGACGTACCCGCCGCCGAAGGTAAAGGCGCTGAGATAAAAGGTAGAGGTAAAGAGCTTGAGACACAGGGAGCGTTTCGTGTTTTGGTTCATAGGCGGCGCCTCCGGTCAGCAGAGTGTGATTCGGTGCCTATTATAGGCTTATGTCCTGTGGTTGTAAAGATAGGGCAAGAAAAAATGGTTCCGGCGCTCCCTTGCAAAGGACAGCCGGAACCGGAAAGGATCAAGATTCAGAGGGAAAATGCGGCAACCGCTTCCGCCACCCGCACGCCGTCCACGGCGGCGGACATGATGCCGCCGGCGTAGCCCGCGCCTTCGCCGCAGGGGAAAAGACCGGCCAGACCGGTGGACTGGAACCGCTCGTCCCGCAGGATGCGCACGGGGGAGGAGGAGCGGGTCTCCACGCCGGTGAGCACGGCGTCGGGATGGGCAAAGCCCTTGACCTTGCGGTCAAAGATTGGCAGGGCGTCCCGGAGGGTATCGGCCACATAGTCGGGGAGACAGCGGCGCAGATCGGTCCAGGTGACGCCGGGCTGATAGGTGGGAATCACCTGTCCGGGGCCGGAGGAGGGAACGCCCGCCAGGAAATCGCCCACGGTCTGGGCGGGCGCGTGGAAGGAGCGTCCCCCCAGTTCCCATGCGGCCTGCTCCCAGATCTCCTGAAAGCGGACGCCGGCCAGGGGATCGTCGCCGGGGAAGTCGTCAGGGCCCACGCCCACCAGAAAACCGCCGTTGATGTTCTCCCCGTCCCGGGCGCGGCAGCTCATGCCGTTGGTGACCACATGGCCGGGCTGGGAGGTGGCGGCCACCACCTGACCGCCGGGGCAGACGCAGAAGGTAAAGGCGGACCGTCCCGAGGGCAGATGGCAGGAGAGCTTATAGTCGGCGGGCGGGAGGTCTTTCCAGTAGTCGCCGAACTGGGCGGCGCTGATGTCCTGCTGCCTGTGCTCGATGCGTACCCCGATGGCGAAATTCTTCCGCTCCAGCGGGAGCCCCATCTGGTGGAGCAGGGCGAAGGTGTCCCGGGCAGAGTGTCCGGGGGCCAGGACCAGGGCGTCACAGGGCAGGTCGTAGCTGCCGTCGGGGGTGGTGACGGTGACGCCGGCCACCCGGCCGTTTTCCGCGCGGATGCCGGTAAGCTGATGCTCAAAGCGCACCTCACAGCCCAGGGAGAGGAGTTCCATACGGATGTGCTTCACCACCTGGCGCAGCACGTCGGTGCCGATGTGGGGCTTATGGCTCCAGGCCACGTCAGGGGGCGCGCCCGCTCCCACCAGGGTATCCAATACGGTGCCGATGCGGCTATCGTGGGTGCCGGTGGTGAGCTTGCCGTCGGAGAAGGTGCCCGCGCCGCCCTCCCCGAACTGGACGTTGGAGATGGGGGAGAGCTGACCGGTGGACCAGAAGCGGTCCACGTCCTGGGCGCGGCTGTCCACGTCCCGCCCCCGCTCCAGCACGATGGAGGGCACCCCGGCCCGGGCCAGATAGAGCGCGGCAAAGAGTCCGGCGGGACCCATGCCCACAATGACGGGCTTTAAGGTTGACTGGCGGAGGACCGGCGGGAAGGTGTAGCGCTTGCGTTCCACCTTGCGGACCTGATTGGACTTGCACCGGGCAAGCACCTTGTCCTCCTTGTCTACCGCCACCTGCACGGTGCACACCAGATGGACGTCCTGCTTTTTGCGGGCGTCGATGGACTGGCGCACGAGGCGCAGTTCCCCTAATGCTTCGGGGGGCACCCGGAGCGCCTTGGCGGCCCGGCGGCGGAGCTGTTCCTCGCTGCCGGGGAGGGGAAGGGAGAGATTGCTGATCTGAAGCATGAGAGAAAACCTCTTAGAGGGAGACGGCGGTCTCCAGCGCCACTTCCATCATGGCGGTGAAGGAGGTCTGCCGCTCCTCGGGGGTGGTGGCCTTGTGGGTGAGCAGCTCGTCGGAGACGGTGAGGAGGGTCATGGCGTTCTTACCGCAGCGGGCGGCATTGCAGTAGAGGGCGAGGCTCTCCATCTCCAGAGCCAGCACGCCCATTTTCCGCCAGGCCTCCACGGGGGAGATGTCGTCATAGAAGGTGTCGTTGGAGGCCACGTTGCCCACGGCGACTTTATACCCCTTCTGCCGGGCGATCTCCTCGGCCTTGCGGACCAGAGGGAAGGAGGCGATGGGGGCGAAGGTACCGGGGAGCTGGTACTGGGCGGCGTAGCTGGAGTTGGTGCAGGCGCCCAGGGCGATGACCAGGTCGCCGATGTGGAGGTCTTCCTGGATGGAGCCGGTGGTGCCGATGCGCATGATGTTCTCCACGCCGTAGAAGTGGAAAAGCTCATAGGAGTAGATACCCATGGAGGGGCAGCCCATGCCGCTGCCCTGGACGGAGACAGGGACGCCGTGGTACTTGCCGGTATAGCCCAGCATACCGCGGATGCCGTTGACCTGTACGGCGTCGGTGAGGAAGTGTTCGGCGATGAACTTGGCCCGGAGGGGATCGCCGGGCATGAGCACGGTGGGGGCGTAAGCGCCCTCTTTCGCTTCAATATGGGGAGTAGGCATAGAAACCTCCTTATAATTAATGATAGAGTGGAGAGTGAAGAGTTGAGAGTGAAGAGTTGGAATTCGCCTGCGGCGAATGATTTGAAATCTGTCCGGCTCTGCCGGACACCATTTCTTCACTCTTCACTCTCTACTCTCCACTCTTACAAACTTACAGGTTGGCCTTGAGGGCGTCGATGCGGTCGGTGCGCTCCCAGGGGAGGTCCAGGTCGTTGCGGCCGAAGTGGCCGTAAGCGGCGGTCTGGCGGTAGATGGGACGGCGCAGGTCCAGGTCGCGGATGATAGCGGTGGGGCGCAGGTCAAAGGTCTTTTCGATGGCGGCTTCCAGGGCCTCGTCGGAGACCTTGCCGGTGCCGAAGGTGTCCACCCGGACAGAGACGGGCTGAGCCACGCCGATGGCGTAAGCCAGCTGGATCTGGCAGCGGTCGGCCAGACCCGCGGCCACCACGTTCTTGGCCACCCAGCGGGCGGCGTAAGCGGCGGAGCGGTCCACCTTGGTGGGG
>DXGA01000132.1 GCA_019114165.1 Candidatus Flavonifractor merdipullorum
GGGCATGCTGTCCACCACCCCCATCGAGTTTGAGGGCCACCAGATCGTGCCCATCCAGTTCCTCAAGGCCCTGCTGCTCGATCCCGCTTCCCTGGGTCCCCGCACCGTGGGCAAGACCAACATCGGCTGCATCTTCACCGGCGTGAAGGACGGCAAGGAGAAGACCGCTTACATCTACAACGTCTGCGACCATCAGGAGTGCTTCAAGGAAGTGGGCTCCCAGGCCATCAGCTACACCACCGGCGTGCCCGCCATGATCGGCGCCATGATGCTCCTCACCGGTAAGTGGAACAAGCCCGGCGTGTACACTGTGGAGGAGTTCGATCCCGATCCCTACATGGAAGCCCTCAACCAGTGGGGCCTGCCCTGGCAGATCAGCGACAACCCCGTGCTGGTAGACTAAAATGGCAGAACTGCGTACGCCCTATTTCCGGGTGGATGAGGACAAGATCCTCCACAACCTGGAGATTTTGAAAAAGGTGCAGGAGGAAGCGGGCTGCAAGATCCTGCTGGCCCAGAAGGCCTTCTCCATGTTCGCCTGCTATCCGCTGCTCCGGCAGTATCTGGCGGGCAGCACCGCCAGCGGTCTCTATGAGGCCCGGTTGGGTAAGGAGCACTTCGGCGGGGAGACCCACGTCTTCTCTCCCGCCTACCGGGCCGACGAGTTCGACGAGCTCCTCACCTACGCCGACCACTTTGTCTTCAACTCCCCCGCCCAGCTGGACAAATATGCCGCCAGGGCAAGAGCCGCGGGGAAACAGGTGGGGCTCCGCCTCAACCCCCAGTGCTCCACCCAGGAGGGCCACGCCATCTATGACCCCTGCGCCCCCGGCTCCCGGCTGGGCACCACTCTGGAGAACTTCCGCCCCGACCAGCTGCCTCTGCTGGACGGCCTCCACTTCCATACCCTGTGCGAGCAGGACGCCGACGATCTGGAGACCACCGTGGAGGCGCTGGAAAAGCAGTTCGGCCCCTATCTCAAGGAAATGAAGTGGCTGAATCTGGGCGGCGGCCATCATATCACCCGTCCCGGCTATCAGATCGACCGTCTCATCGCCCTGGTGCGCCGTCTCAAAGAGACCTACGGCGTGGAGGTCTATCTGGAGCCCGGCGAGGCGGTGGTGTTGAATGCCGGTTTTCTGGTGACTTCGGTTCTGGAGACTCTCCACAACGGCATGGACATCGCCATTCTGGACACCTCCGCCGCCTGCCATATGCCCGACGTGCTGGAGATGCCCTACCGTCCGCCCCTCCAGAAGAGCGGCCAGCCCGGCGAAAAGGCGTATACCTACCGCCTGGGCGGCCCCACCTGTCTGGCTGGGGATATCATCGGAGACTATTCTTTCGATGAGCCCCTCAAAGAGGGTGACCGGCTCATCTTTGCGGATATGGCCCTTTACACCATGGTAAAGACCAATACCTTCAACGGTATGCCTCTTCCCGCCATTGTCTGGCGGGATCGAAAGGGCGAAGATACCGTCGTCCGTTCTTTCGGCTACGAAGACTTCAAAACCAGACTTTCGTAAAAAAAGAAGAGATAAGAGATATGGGAACACTTCCCTATCTCTTATCTCTTATCTTTTTATCTCTTATCTCCCCGCGATATATTCCCGGGGCATACGGCCGAATTCCCGTTTGAAGGCCTTGAGGAAGTTGGAGTAGTCGCTGAACCCGCAGCGCATACAGGCCTCCATCACCGGCGTCCCCGAGCGGAGCATATTGCGCGCAATGGTGAGACGCTTTTTCATGATGTATTGGTAGAGGGTCAGCCCGGCATACTGCTTGAATTTGTTATTGAGGTAAAACTTGCTCATATGGAACTGCTGGGCCAGGCCGTCCAGCGACAGCTCGTCGGAAAGGTGCTCCTCGATGTAGAGGAGGATCTGGTTGATCTTGGGGTTTTCGGTGACGTCCAGCCGGATCTCATCGGGGGTTTCAAAGTAGGCCCGGTTGAGATAGACCAGAAATTCCACCAGACAGGCATACATCAGGACGTGACTGCCGAAGAGGTCCTCTTCCTGAATCTTTGCCATGTAGGTACAAAGCCGCTGCAAATGGGCCAGGCTGTCTCCGCTTGGCCGGATGAGCTTATACTTTTTCCGCGCCGCGTCGTTGAAACAGGCGCTGAGATCGTCGCCGAAATCCTCCAGGCGCTGAAAGAAGTCGGTCTCCAGCCAGAGCACATACCGCTCATAGGGCCGGCCCGGCCGGACCTCCGGGCGATGGATGTCCCGGTTGTTGGTCAGAAGGATGTCCCCCGGCCGAAGCTGATAGGTGCGGCCCTCCACCACATAATCCACATTGCCCGAGAGAAAGAAAAAGACCTCGTAAAACTCGTGCTCGTGAAAGGCCACCTCCGGCGGCTCCAGGTCCACATAGTGGTGGAATTCAAAAAAGCGGGTGTTCATGGTCTGGCGCTGTGTGAAGGCATCTGTGTGCGATTTCACTAAAAAACACCTCGCAAATTCTATATATCGGCAATATTATACTGCAATTTTCACCAGTTTTCAAGCAGGATATACCACGCCAAAAAGCAGAACGGATGGTATAATAAAGCCACTGAAACACGGAAGGACCGAACACAAAAGGCTGAAGGAGGACAAGCGCTATGAAGAGCTTTATTACGGAGGATTTTCTCCTCAACACTGAGGCGGCCCGCCGGCTCTACCACGAGCACGCCGAGAAAATGCCCATCTTCGACTACCACTGCCATCTGAATCCCAAGGAGATCTTTGATGATATCCGCATGGACGACATCGCCTACGCCTGGCTGGGCGGCGACCACTACAAGTGGCGCGTCATGCGTGCCTGCGGCATCCCCGAGGAGAAGATCACCGGCTCCGCCCCCGGCCGCGAGAAGTTCAACGCCTTTGCCCAGGTCATGCCCCAGCTCATCGGCAACCCCATCTACCACTGGTCCCACCTGGAGCTGAAGAATTTCTTCGGCGTGGACGACCTGCTGGACCCCACCACCGCCGACGCCATCTGGGATCACGCCAACGCCATCCTCCAGAGCCCCGCCGGTTCCTCCCGGTCCCTCATCCAGGCCAGCAACGTCAAGGCCCTGTGCACCACCGACGATCCCGCCGACGACCTCCAGTGGCACAAGGCCCTGGCCGCTCAGCGGGATGTGTTCCCCACCCAGGTGCTCCCCACCTTCCGTCCCGACAAGGCCCTCCATGTGGAGAACGCCGAGTTCGCCGGCTACCTCCAGAAGCTGGGCCAGGTGTGCAACATGACCATTGCCACTCTGGACGACGTGAAGAACGCCCTCTCCCAGCGTCTGGACTACTTCACCTCCGTGGGCTGCCGCCTGGCCGACCAGTCCTTCGGTTCCCCCGACTTCACCCAGTGGGATGAGGCCGCCGCCCAGTCCGCCCTCACCAAGGCCCTGGCCGGTGAAGCCCTCTCCGACCACGAGATCGCCGCTTATCAGGCCTATGTTATGGACTTCCTGGGCGGCGAGTACGCCCGCCGCGGCTATGTGATGCAGCTCCACCTGGGCGCGGTGCGCAACCTGAACACCCGCCGCTTCCAGGCCCTGGGCGCCGACGTGGGCTGCGACTCCATCGGCGACGGCATTCCCGCCGACTCTCTGGCCGCCCTGCTGGACCGCATGGCCGTCCGCGACGCCCTCCCCAAGACCATCCTGTACACCCTCAACGCCTCCGACAGCGACAAGCTGGTGGCTGCCGCCGGCTGCTTCCAGGATGAGTCCACCGCCGGCAAGATCCAGTTCGGCTCCGCCTGGTGGTTCAACGACCACTTCGACGGCATGGTGGGTCAGATCCACTCCCTGGCCAACATCGGTGTGCTCAGCCGCTTCGTGGGCATGCTCACCGACTCCCGCTCCTTCCTCTCCTACCCCCGTCACGAGTACTTCCGCCGCATCCTCTGCCGCGTCATCGGCGGCTGGGTGGCCGAGGGCATGGCCCCCGCGGATTACGACCTGCTGGGTAAGATGGTGGAAGACATCTGCTACAACAACGTGGCCCGTTACATCGGTATTGAGGGCTGACCTCCCGTCCCCTCCCATATAAAACATCTAAAAAGGAGACTGAACCATGAAACTTTCTTTCCGCTGGTACGGCGAGTCCGACCCCATCTCCCTGGCGTACATCTCCCAGATCCCCGGCATGCGCTCCATCGTGTCCGCCGTCTATGACGTCAAGCCCGGCGAGGTCTGGCCCGAGGAGAGCCTGGCCAAGATGAAGCAGCAGTGCGAGGACCACGGCCTCATCTTCGACGTGGTGGAGTCCATCCCCGTCCATGAGGACATCAAGCTGGGCCGCAACAACGTGGAAGAGCTGCTGGACGTCTACTGTGAGAACATCCGCCGCTGCGCCAAGTACGGCGTCAAGTGCGTGACCTACAACTTCATGCCCGTCTTCGACTGGACCCGCACCCAGCTGGACAAGGAAGCCGCCGACGGCTCCACCAGCCTGGTCATGTACTGGGATCAGATGAAGGGTCTGGACCCCCTGAAGGACGACATCCACCTGCCCGGCTGGGACTCCAGCTACACCCAGGACGAGGTCCGCGAGCTCATCGCCGCTTACGGCGAGCTGGGCGAGGAGGGCCTGTGGGCCAACCTGGAGCGCTTCCTCCAGAAGGTCATCCCCGTGGCCGAGGAGTGCGGCGTGGTCATGGCCATCCATCCCGACGATCCCCCCTACCCCATCTTCGGCCTGCCCCGCATCATCACCAATGAGGCGCACCTGGACCGCTTCCTGAAGCTGTACGACAGCCCCGCCAACTCCCTGTGCCTGTGCACCGGCTCCCTGGGCTGCGCCAAGTTCAACAACATCCCCGCCATGGTGCGCAAGTACTCCGAGATGGGCCGCATCGGCTTCATGCACATCCGCAACGTCAAGATCATGGACGACGGCTCCTTCGAGGAGCGCGCTCACCTGTCTTCCTGCGGCTCCCTGGACATGTACGAGATCGTCAAGGCTCTGGTGGAGACCGGCTTTGACGGCTACGTCCGCCCCGACCACGGCCGCATGATCTGGGACGAGATCGGCTCCAACGCCAAGCCTGGCTACGGCCTCTATGACCGCGCTCTGGGCGCTACCTACATCAACGGCCTCTTCGAAGCCTGCGAGAAGGCCAACAAGGCCCGCTAAGGCTTTTGAACTGTCATAAATTTTCAGAAAGGGTGTTTTTTCATGGAAAAGAACGTCATCAATACCGACCTGACCGGTAAGGTCGCCGTCGTCACCGGCGCGGGCGGCGTGCTGTGCTCCGCTTTCGCCAAGGTTCTGGCCCGTGCCGGCGCCAAGGTCGCGCTGCTGGACCTGAACGAGGAGGCCGCTCAGGGCTTCGCCAATGAGATCGTCGCCGAGGGCGGCGTGGCCAAGGCCTACAAGTGCAACGTGCTGGACAAGGAGAGCTGCTACACCGTGGCTGACGCCGTGGAGGCCGACCTGGGCAAGTGCGACGTGCTCATCAACGGCGCCGGCGGCAACAACCCCCGCGCCACCACCGACAAGGAGTACTTCGAGGTGGGCGACATCGACGGCGACACCAAGAGCTTCTTTGACCTGGAGACCAGCGGCGTGGAGTTCGTCTTCAACCTGAACTTCATCGGCACCCTGCTCCCCACCCAGGCCTTTGCCCGTCAGATGGTGGGCCGTGAGGGCTGCAACATCCTGAACATCTCCTCCATGAACGCCTACACCCCCCTGACCAAGATCCCCGCCTACTCCGGCGCCAAGGCCGCCATCTCCAACTTCACCCAGTGGCTGGCCGTCCACTTCTCCAAGGTGGGCATCCGCGTCAACGCCATCGCCCCCGGCTTCTTCTCCACCAAGCAGAACGCCAAGCTCCTCTACAACGAGGACGGCACCCCCACCGCCCGGACCGGCAAGATCCTGGCCGCCACTCCCATGGGCCGCTTCGGCGACACCGAGAAGGAGCTGGCCGGCGCGGTCCTCTTCCTGCTGAACAATGAGGCCGCCAGCTTCATCACCGGCGTGTGCATTCCCATCGACGGCGGCTTCTCCGCCTACTCCGGCGTGTAATTTTACACCGCGCCATCCTGCATCCGGCTTTGTCGCATCAAGCGATAGGCAGATAGATGATACCCTTTTTTGTTCCCCCTTCACACAAAGAAAAAGCGCGCTGCGGACGGCAGCGCGCTTTTTCTTGCAGTACAGCAGGGCCCGACTGGTAGGGGCGACCCTTGTGGTTGCCCGCCTGTCATTCCTTGCACTGTGTTTCACATTTTCTTGTATGCCTGTTATAGAGCATGGAGATGAGCATACCGGGCAGGGCAAAGCCCATGATGTCATACTGCGGAAGGCAGAACAGCCCCACCAACAGCAGACTTCCGGTCAGAACAAAGAGAAGAGCAAAGAGGAAGTCCTTTTTCCAAAGCACATAGATTCCTTTGATCAAAAGGCCAACGCCAAAAAGAAAGGCCACAAAAGAAGTGAGCATACCAAACCCACCTTTCCTGTCCGCAATTTGCGGTCCGTCCGGCTGACAGCTTTCTCCAAATAAAGTATACTACAAATTTTGGGAAAACACAAGCTTGCTCTGTCCACATCTGTGTGGGTACAGGCGGGGCGCACACTGTGCGCCCCCTACGGGGTATCTTAGATATTCGAGTGGGCCCCGCCGCCCTCGGCGGGGCCCACATACCGAAAACCGGGATTTATGCCCCCGTCCAGCCCATGCCGTGGGCGATCAGGTCCCGGGTCTCCAGCAGCACAGGACGCAGGGAGGCCAGACGCTCGTCGCTCATGCGGGTGAGGGGGGCGCTGATGGACAGCGCGGCGCACACCTGGCCGGAATAGTCCCGCACCGGGGCGGCGATGCAGCGCACCCCCAGCTCGTTCTCCTCGTCGTCCAGCGCCACGCCGCGGGCACGGACCAGCTCCAGCTCGGCCTTGAGGGCGTCCAGCGTGAGAATGGTGCGGGGCGTATAGGACTGGATCTGGCTCTCGTTCCAGATGCGGGAGACGTCCTCGTCGGACATACAGGCCAGCATGGCCTTACCGCCGCCGGTGCAGTACATGGGGCGGTGCATTCCGATGCGGGAGAACATCCGGATGCCCGGCGCGTCAGCCTCCACCTTGTGGACATAGACGATCTCCGAACCCTCGGGCACCAGCAGGTGAACCGTCTCCTCCACCCGGCGGCTCAGCTCTTCCATGGGACGGCGCGCCACCTGCACCAGATCCAGATTCTCCACCACCTGCCCCGAGAGGGCATAGAGCCGGGTGGTCATCCGATAGCGTCCGGTGTCCTCGTCCTGGGTGGCGTAGCCCCGGTGGACCAGCGCCTGGAGCATCCGGTGTACCGTGCTCTTGTGCAGTCCCGTGGCTTCCGTCAGCTCGTGGAGCGCCAGCCCGTCCCGTGCGCCGCACAGGGTCTCCATTACGTCAAACGCCCGGTCCAGCGCCTGTACAGGTCCTTTTTCTTCCATTGGAATTACCTCCGCGTTTTATATTGTAAAACCTTGTTTTAATTTTATACGATTTCGCTAAAAATAGCAAGGTATTTTTGGCAGGGAATGGCCGAAAAATCCCTTGCTTTTTTCGGGAAAACGCATATAATAATAGCAGTTCAAAAATTATAAAACACCGTTCCGAAATACGAAACAGGAACCGGATATTTTTGGAGGTAATTGGTATGCAGGAACTCAACGAGCGCATTTCCAAGATCGGCGTCGTGCCGGTCATCAAGCTCAACCACCCCGAGCGTGACGCGGCCAACCTGGCCAAGGCCCTGTGTGCGGGCGGCGTGCCCGTGGCGGAGGTCACCTTCCGTGCCGCCGGCGCTGCCAAGGCCATGAAGATCATGAAGGACACCTGCCCCGAGATGATGGTGGGCGCCGGTACTGTCCTGACCACCGCTCAGGTGGACGAGGCCCTGGAGGCGGGCGCTGAGTTCATCGTCACCCCCGGCCTGGACCCCGAGATCGTGACTTACTGCCAGTCCAAGGGCGTGGCCGTCTACCCCGGCTGCACCACCGCTACCGACTACCACACCGCTTACAAGCTGGGCCTGGAGCTCATCAAGTTCTTCCCCGCCGAGCAGTCCGGCGGCATCGCCAAGATCAAGGCTCTGAGCGCTCCCTTCTCCATGTTCAAGGTCATGCCCACCGGCGGCATTTCCCTCAAGAACCTGGCCGACTACCTGAAGGTGCCCGTAATCGCCGCCTGCGGCGGTTCCTACATGGTCACCGCCGACCTGATCGACGGTCAGAAGTGGGACGAGATCACCGATCTGTGCAAGAAGTCTGTTGAAATCGTGAAGGAGGTCCGCGGCAATGGCTAAGATTGTTACCTTTGGTGAGCTGATGATCCGGCTCCAGCCCTACAACTACGAGCGTTTCGTCCAGGCCGATCACCTGGAGTTCTCCTTCGGCGGCGGCGAGGCCAACGTGGCCGTCTCCCTGGCCAACTACGGCATGGACGCCTCTTTCGTGACCAAGCTGCCCGCCCACGCCATCGGCCAGGCCGCTGTCAACTCCCTGCGCCGCTACGGCGTGGACACCAGCAAGATCACCCGCGGCGGCGATCGCGTTGGTATCTACTTCAACGAGAAGGGCGCTTCTCAGCGCGGCTCCGTGTGCATCTATGACCGCGCCCACTCCGCCATCCAGGAAGCTTCCACCAACGATTTCGACTGGGACGCCATCTTTGAGGGCGCCGACTGGTTCCACTTCACCGGCATTACCCCCGCCCTGGGCGCCAACGTGGTGGACATCTGCCGCGAGGCCTGCCAGGCTGCCAAGAAGCACAACGTGAAGATCTCCTGCGACCTGAACTACCGCGGCAAGCTGTGGACCCGTGAGCAGGCCCGTGAGGCCATGACCGAGCTGTGCCAGTACGTGGACGTGTGCATCTCCAACGAGGAGGACGCCAAGGACGTGTTCGGCATCGAGGCCGAGTCCACCGACATCTACGCCGGCGAGATCAACCACGAGGGCTACAAGTCCGTGGCCAAGCAGCTGGCCGACAAGTTCGGCTTTGAGAAGGTGGCCATCACCCTGCGTGAGTCCCACTCCGCCTTTGACAACGGCTGGAGCGCCATGCTCTACGACGTTGCTTCCGGCGAGTTCTGCTTCTCCAAGAAGTATAACCTCCACATCATCGACCGCGTGGGCGGCGGCGACTCCTTCGGCGGCGGCCTGATCTACTCCCTGCTCTCCGGCAAGTCCACCCAGGACGCCGTGGAGTTTGCTGTGGCCGCTTCCGCTCTGAAGCACTCCATCGAGGGCGACTACAACATGGTCACCGTCTCCGAGGTGGAGAAGCTGGCCGGCGGCGACGGTTCCGGCCGCATCCAGCGCTGATTTTTTCCTGATAGATCTCCTTTTTTAATTACATTTACCCCCCTTTATCTCCTGTTATATTGTGTTACCTTATGTGAGGCCGGTCCCCGCTGTCCAGTTTGGATGGCGGGGATCGGCCTTTTTAAGGTTTACGATACCTTACAGATTCTTTTCAATTATTTACGGTGGCCTGATAGCGGCGGAAGCGGGACTCGGGTATGATAATTGCGTCTCAACGCGTAATCATAAACAACCATTTTGGAGGAATCTAGCATGAACTGGAAGCGCCCCCTGGCTCTCACCCTGGCTGCCCTTTCTCTGGGCACCACTCTGGCTGCCTGCAGCAGCAACACCGAAACCGCTGCCACGCCTACCCCTGCCCAGACCGATGCCACGCAGCAGACCGCTGATACGGTCAAGGTCCCCAAGTATGTGTTCCTGTTCGTGGGCGACGGCATGAGCTATCCCCAGATCCAGTCCACCAGCGACTTTCTGGGCGCTCTGAACGACGAAGACTACTGGCAGGCTGCTCCCAGCCTGGATGACAACGGCGGCGCCATCCTGGACGGCCCCGAATACCTCAACTTCATGAATTTTGAGAGCGTGGGCTCCGCGGTGACCTACGACTCCAACTCCTTTGCTCCCGACTCCGCTTCTACCGCCACCTCCCTCTCCACCGGTCACAAGACCTACTCCGGCACCATCAACATGGACGAGACCGGCACCACCGCCTATGAGACCATCGCCGAAAAGGTCCACGATCAGCTGGGCATGAAGGTGGGTATCATCTCCTCCGTCAACATCAACCACGCCACTCCCGCCGCGTTCTACGCCCACCAGGCCAGCCGCAGCAACTACTATGAGATCGGCCTGGAGCTGGTGGAGTCCGGCTTCGAGTACTTTGCCGGCGGCGCCCTGCTCAAGCCCACCGGCGCGGAGGAAGATCAGACCGACCTCTACCAGCTGGCCGAGGAAGCCGGCTACCAGGTGGTCAAGACTCAGGCTGAGGCCGAGGCCGTGACCGAAGGCCCCGTGCTCATCGTGGACGAGCATCTGGCCGACGACGACGCCATGGCCTACGAGCTGGACCGCACCGACGATATGTGGGCGCTGGCCGACTATGTGGAAAAGGGCATCGAAGTGCTGGACAATGAGAAGGGCTTCTTCATGATGTGCGAGGGCGGCAAGATCGACTGGGCCTGCCACGCCAACGACGCCGCTTCCGCCATCCACGACACCCAGGCCCTGGCCGACGCCGTGCAGGTGGCTGTGGACTTCGCCGCCGAGCATCCCGACGAGACCCTCATCGTGGTTACCGGCGACCATGAGACCGGCGGTATGACCATCGGCTTTGCCGGCACCGACTACGACACCTATCTGGACCTGCTGGAGAACCAGAAGATCTCCTACGCCAAGTTCGACAGCGACTATGTGGCCGCCTACAAGGAGAACAAGACCTCCTTTGAGGACGTGATGGCCGACGTGGAGAAGCTCTTCGGTCTGAAGACCCAGGGCGAGGAGGGCGACAAGCTGGTCCTCACCGAGTACGAGCTGGAGCAGCTGCGCGCCGCTTACGAAAAGAGCATCAACGGCACCGCCGCCAGCGAATATGAGCAGGAAGAGTATGTGCTCTACGGCACCTACGAGCCCCTGAGCGTCACCCTGACCCATATCATCAACAACAAGTCCGGTATCTCCTTCACCTCTTACAGCCACACCGGCCTTCCCGTTGCGGTGCTGGCCCAGGGCGTGAACTCCGAGGTGTTTGACGGCTATTACGACAACACCCAGATCTATCAGAAGATGGCCGACATGCTGGGCGTGCAGTAAACCACCGGCAAGGACCACATAATAAGGCACAAAACGGATGGGACCAACTGGTCCCATCCGTTTGCTGATAAAGAAAGGATGCCCATACCGCTATGAACGCTATCCTCCGCGATCCCGTCCAGCGCCGCTACTATGCGCCGGTGGCGCTGTGTCTGGTGCTGATCCTGCTGATCCTCTTCCTCCCCACCGGCTACGAGGACGCCGTACAGTACCAGGAGGCCGACCGCTGCGCCGCCCGGGTGCTGGCGGTGGACGACTCGGCCATCATCGACACCGGTCTGGTGCGCTCCGGCGAGCAGACCTGCACCCTGGAGCTGCTGGGCGGACGGTTCAAGGGTCAGACCGCCACCGGCGTGAACATGCTCAACGGTTCTCTGGAGCAGGATAAAATCTTTGCCCCCGGCGACAAGGCCATGGTGGTGGTGAGCTATACGGGAGATGAGATCCTCTCGGTCACCATGATCGACCACTACCGCATCAACAAAGAGGTACTGCTGGCCGGTATTTTTGCCGTCTTCCTCGTCCTCTTTGCCGGACGTACCGGCGTCCGTGCTATTTTGTCCTTTGTGCTCACCATCCTCATGCTGTGGAAGGTGCTGGTCCCCCTCTACCTCAAGGGCGTGGACCCCATCCTCATTGGCCTTGCGGTGACGCTGATTCTCACACTGCTCATCATCGCCCTGGTCTACGGCTTTGACCGGCGGTGTGCCTCGGCGGTGTCGGGGGCCTTTCTTGGCGTGCTGGTGACCTGCGTGCTGGGCATCCTCTTTACCGACCTCTTCCAGATCCACGGCGCGGTGATGTCCTATTCGGAGAGCCTCCTCTATTCCGGCTATCAGGACCTGAACCTGACTAAGATCTTTATGGCAGCCATTTTCATCGGCTCTTCCGGCGCGGTGATGGATCTGGCCGTGGATATCACCTCGGCGGTGAACGAGGTGGTGGAAAAGCGGCCCGACATTTCCCGCTGGGAGGCGGTGCGCTCCGGCATCAACGTGGGCCGGGCCGCCATGGGCACCATGACCACCACCCTGCTGCTGGCCTACTCCGGCGGCTATGTGGCCCTGCTGATGGTCTTTATGGCGCAGGGTACGCCTATTTATAACATCCTGAACTATAAATATGTGGCGTCTGAACTGATCCACACCATTGTGGGCTCCTTCGGACTGGTGACGGTGGCGCCGCTGACCGCGCTGACCAGCGGCTTCCTGCTGGTGGGACGGCATCAGCCCGCTGCGGCAGTCAAAGAGTGAGCAAAAATGAACACCCGGACCATTTCTGGTCCGGGTGTTCATCGTAAAGAGGGATTCCCAATATGGAAGGAAAGAATCGGATTATTTGTTTGCGGTCTGCTTGGATTTGCGGCCGCGCACCAGCATAACCACGCTCACGATCAGCAGCGCGCCGAACACCACGTCAGCCACAATGAAGGCGTTCTGCCACCAGGTGCGCACCTCCACGATCTGCATGTTGGGGCTGACCCCGTTCATGGCGTTGGAGTTGGCCACGGTATAGAGGATCCGCTTGGTGGCCTCCCGCATGGCGTTTACCACCTGGGGATCGTCCTTATACTCGTTGAGCTTGGGGGTCCACTTGTTGGCGTCGTTGCAGTCCCAGGCGTCGCCGCCGGCCAGCACGCCCTGGATCACGTCCATGTAGTCGTTGGAGTTGGAGAAGTCGGTGAGGGCAAAGCCGGACATACCCCACTCACCCCGGAGGATGTTGGTCAGCAGGTTGTAGTCGCCGCCGGCCCAGATGCAGCCCATCCGGTTGAAGGAGGTCATCACGCAGTAGGCATTGGCCTCTTCCACGGGATACTCGAAGGCCTGCAGGTAAAGCTCGCGGGCGGCCTGCTCGTTGCTCCAGACGCAGATGCCGTCACGGGCGGTCTCCTGGTCGTTGAGGGCGAAGTGCTTCATGTAGACATACACGCCCTTGGACTGGATGCCGGACACCTCGGCGGCGCAGGTCTTGCCGGAGAGGAAGGGATCTTCGGAATAGTACTCGAAGTTACGGCCGGAGTAGGGGGTGCGGTGGAGGTTTACGCCGGGGCCGTAGATACCGGAATAGGCCTTGCCGTTGGCCAGCAGACAGTCGTTGCCCATGCTGGCGCCTACCTGCTGGGCCAGTTCCACATCGTAGGTGGCCGCTCTCAGGTCGGCGGAGGTGTAACTGGTGGAGGAAGCGCCGCCGGTCAGGGTGGCGGTGATGCCCTGGGGACCGTTTTCGTCCTTGGTGACGGGCTTATTGACACTGGCCACGGGAGCGGTGCAGTGGTAAGCCTGTCCGATGAGCTTGCTCATCTCGGCAAAGGTGACCTGATCCAGCAGGTCGTCCCAGGTGTAGGTCTGGTCGTCCACGGTAATGGTGCCGTCCAGAGGTACGCTGACAAACTGGGCCAGATTCAGGGTGCCCTCGCTGGCCATTACGGGCATTTCGGTCTTCTCTTCCGGGCTGCCGGAGGAGACGGTGGAGGTCAGCGCCGCTACCATGTCCTCGTTGGCGGCCATCTGTACCGCGGCGGCATAGCTGGAAGCGGTGAGCTGAGCCTTGGGCATGGTGCCCGCCCAGTCGCTGCGGGTCAGATACACAACGTCGTTGCTGGCGTCGTCGTCAAAGCGGTTCAGGTCGGCGTGGTCCAGCTGGTTGGTGATGGCCGCGCCGGTGGCCG
The DNA here is from genome assembly GCA_019114165.1 of Candidatus Flavonifractor merdipullorum. Classification (GTDB taxonomy): domain Bacteria; phylum Bacillota; class Clostridia; order Oscillospirales; family Oscillospiraceae; genus Pseudoflavonifractor_A; species Pseudoflavonifractor_A merdipullorum. The sequence goes on from DXGA01000132.1 coordinate 13,788, forward strand.
CGCTGACAGAATAGGTGGTGGTGTCCAGCTCCGCCTGCTGATAGCAGACCGCCAGAGCGGCGTTGCTCTCGCCGATCATGCGGCTGGCGTCCACCGTGCCGTTGCTGATGTCGCCCTGCTGCGCCTTGAGGGCCAGCATGTTGTTGAGGGCCTCATGGACGCCGTTGCCGGTGGCAAAGTAGTAGTTGCCGGCATCCACGATGTAAGTGCCCGCGCCGTTGACGTCATAGGCGCGCATTTCGCTCTTGTCCACGGTAACGGTGGCAGTCACCGTCTCGCCGGCGGCCACGTCCACTTTGGTATAGCCTACCAGTTCCGCAGACGCCTTTTCAATGCCGTTCTCACGGTCGTAGGCGGTATAGGGGGACTGCATGTAGATGAGCACAGGCTCCGCGCCGTCCACCGTGCCGGTGTTGGTCACGTCCACCGTAAAGGTGAAGGTGTCGCCCTCCTCGGTCATGGAGAGAGGACCGTAGGCAAAGGTGGTGTAGGAAAGACCATAGCCGAAGGGATAGGCCACAGTGGAGGCGTAGTCGTACTGGCCCACGTTGGCATTGCCCAGCACCATGTCCTCATAGCGGGTCTCATAGTAGCGGTAACCCACATAGATGCCTTCCTGATAGACCACATAGTACTCGTTGTTGCCATCGGCAAAGGAGAGGCCTTCCTGGGCGGCATTGGTGTAGGAGGTGGCGTGTGCGTTCTGAATGGCGGGAGAGGTCAGGTTGTCATAGCAGTAGGTATCCACCAGCTTGCCGGAGGGATTGATGGTGCCATTGAGCAGGCCGCCGATGGCGTTGATGCCGCTCTGACCCACTTCGCCCACCCACATGCAGGCGTCAATGCCGTAGTCCACGCCGCAGATATCGGGGTTGAGAAAGTCCAGCTCAATGGGGTTGGTGGCGTTGAGGAGAACGATGATCTTGCTGATTTCGCCGCTGGCCTTGCGCTGGCTCAGGGCCTGGAAGAGGTCCTTCTCCTCCTGGCTCAGCTCCAGGATGTTTCCACTGCCGTCGCCTGCGCCGTACCAGGGCAGATCGGCGCCTTCGCCGCAGATGCGGCCCAGCACTACGATGGCGGCGTCGCCGTAGTCAGCCACGGAATTCCACTCGGTCTGGGTGTAAACGCTCTGGGGAACTTCGTTGACCAGGAATCCGGCGTTCTCAAAGATATAGTTGTTCAGAGAACCGGAGGCAGTCACCAGACCGTAGTCCTTGCCCGCGCCGGTGGTGTAGAAGTCCCACAGGGTGGGATTGACGGAAAAGCCGTCGGCTTCCAGGGCGTCCTTCAGGTTGACGGCGGTGGAGGTGTCCATTCCGCCGGAACCGGTGCCGCCGTAGACGAAGTCGGCAGCGGTGGTACCAAAAAGGCTCACCTTGGCGCCTTCCGCCAGAGGCAGGGCGTTGTTCCGGTTGAGCAGCAGGGTGGCGCCGTTGGCCACGATCTCTTCACACAGCTTTTCGGCGGCAGTGGCCTGCTCCTCGCTGGAGGTGTAATCGGCTTCATAGTAGATCTGGCCCGGGTCGCCCACCACCTTGGTGGACTCGGTGCCCAGCACCATGTTGATGATGGAGGCGTAGCTGTTGGCAATGGGTCCCCCCACCATGCTGACTGCAAACAGTACCGCGGAAGTACCGGCCAGGATCTTCCACTTTAACGTTCCCTTGGATGTGCCGGTCTTTTTCTTCATGTCTGCTCCTCCTTTTTTCTGCATCAGTTACCGGTGATCTCCAGGCTCTCCTCAGGCATGCTCACGATGCGGTAAGAAAGGGTGGTGTCGTCGGGAGAGAGGGAGGGATCTTCCACGGTGATGGTCATCTCGCGGCCATACTGGGACAGGAAGTCGGCCGCGCCGTCCTCGCTGCCGGAGGGAAAGGCCACGGTGGTCATGGCGTCGGTCCAGTTGGCGGTGTCCAGCATCACGTTGGTGCTGATGGCGTCGCGGCCGAAGGCCTTACCGTGCTGCTCCATGTAGATGCGGGTGGGAGCGGAGAGAGTCAGGTCCAGGTGGGTGGCGTCGCCGTCGGCGGAGGCGGTGGAAGTATAGGTGCCGGTGTAGACGATGGTCTTTTCACCCTTCATGCCGGGGTCGGTGGTGCCGAAAACATCGCGCTTGTAGTAGAGCTCGTAGGTGTCCTTGTCTCTGGTGACCAGCATCACGTCCTCGTTGGAGTACCAGGCGATCTCATCCAGATAGGTGGCCTCGCTCATCATGTAGGTGGCGGTGATGCCGCTGGCGGTGTTGCCGCCGGCACAGGCGGTCAGGGGCAGGATGCAGGCGGCGCTCAGGGCGACAGCTGCGGCGGTCTTGGCAATGTTGATTCTCTTCATGATCAGTTCCTCCTCAAAATGTTATGTTCCGCTCTTCCGTTGACTTTGGGTGGAGGTATCATACCAGAGAAAAAAACCTCTTTTCAATGCATACCGCGCAGGCCTCCTTTTTTACATCGTATTTTGACCAAAAAACTGCCGCAGCAGAAGAGAGGCTCGCGCTCCGTTCTGCTGCGGCAGCTTGTTTTTTATGATGCAAAAAGTAAAATATCCAAGTAAAATCGGCCGTCGGCCTGTCGTACGGACAGGGACCCGCCGTATTTTTCGGCAATATGCTCCATACTCTTCATGCCAAAGCCGTGGTAGCGGGGATCTCCGCTGCTCTGCGGCAGTCCGTCGGCAAAGCGCAGCGTGCCGCAAAAGGGATTTTCCAAGTGAATGAGGAGCATGCTGCCCTCCCGCTGGGCGGTGAGAGAGATAAACCGTTCTTCCCCTTCCGGTAAACGCTCCACCGCCTCAATGGCGTTATTGAGCGCATTGCCCAAAAGACTGTAAAGATCCAGCTCTTCCAGAAAGGAAAACTCTTTGCCGTCCAGAAAACAGGTCAGACGGATCTCCTTTCCCTGGCACAGGGTCCGTTTTTCGGTCAGCAATACGTCCAGCACCTGGTTGCCGGTATGAATGTAGAGGTCGTATTTGTCGATGGAATCCTCCAGCTTTTCCAGCTGAGACGGGGAGACATGCCCGCCAAAACTTTGCAGAAGCGCTTTCAGATCGTGGTATTTTTCATTCACCAGCTGCATGCTGGCCTTGCCCACCTCGTATTGCTGCTGCTGTTGATGCAGCATCTCACGCATAGCGTCCACATTGTGGTGCAGTTTGGCCCGATCCATGGTGCCGAACTGGAGCAGCAAAACAAAAACGCCGGTAATGACGGAGTAGAGGCTCTCTGAAAACCGGGCAATGAGATTTCGGTCCGGATTATCCTGGGTCAGCCGTGCCATCCCGATGCACAGCAACAGCACGCCAAAAGAGAAAATGGCTTTCAGCTTGTTGTCAAAATTTTCATCCCGCCGCCTGGTAAAGGGCCGGAATGCAAAAAAAAGCAGGGTAAAGATGCCGCCGTAGCACAACAGGTCCACGGCCAGAATGCCCAGCGGATCCGCCGCGGCCTTTTCGCCCCATGGGATCAGCTTCAAAAGCCCCTTGACACTGCCGGCGAGATCCTGGGCAATATAGCCTGAAGAGGTGACAAAAAGACAGGTCCAGATGGAGACCCGATAACTGAGCCAGACCACTATAATCACCATGAAATAGACCACCATGCTGCTCATGATCCGCCGCAGGATGCCCTCGATATCCTGGTCCTTGGTGTAGAGCAGCTGGCCGGACACATGGCAGATCACCAGACCCAGCAGCGTCCATATGGGAAGCAGCCAGCGGGGGCGGCGCAGCTCCAGCGTATATGCAAAAATCTGCACGCCGATCAGCGACTGCAAAAGCAGCAGCGGCACACGAAAATATGCATACCAATCGGGCATCAGTTGCTTCCCCCTTTATACTGTGCCAGCGCCGCCAGAAAGGCCTTTCGCCGTGATTTGCTGATAGACAGCCGGTCCTGTCCCACCACCACCGTATCCCGCTCAACGCCCCGCACAAATTTCAGGTTTACCAGATAACAGGAATTGCACCGGGCGAAATGAGCGCCTTCCAGCATTTTCTCATACTTGGAAAGGCTCCCCCACTGTTTCATATCTCCCTGGTCGGTGTGGATGATCAAATCGTGGTCAAACACCTCAAAGTAAAGGATCATATCGGAGGAAAGCCGCCTGCTCCCTTCCCGGCAGCGGATATCGATGGATACCTGCTGCTCCCGATGGGACAAAATCCGAAGGGCACGCTCCAACTTGGCGGAAAAGGCTGCGTACGAGACAGGTTTGAGCACATAGTCAAAGGCCCGTACAGAATAGCCTTCAATTGCGTATTGCGTCAGATTGGTGACAAAAATGATCATAACATTCTGATCCATCTCACGGATCCGATGGGCGGCTTCTATTCCCAGCATATCAGGCAGCTGAATATCCAGAAAAAGCAGGTCGCAATCCCGCTGGTATCGCTCCAGCAGGTGGGCGCCGCGTTCATACCAATCCACCGTGTAGGAAAATGACGGATGTTCCTGGCGGAACTGTTCCAAGAAATCGGTAATACGCTGCATCTGCTTCGGTTCGTCTTCCAGAATCCCAATTTTCAGCAATACGATCTCATCCCTTCTCCGGCGCCGGCCACCCTCGTTTAACGCTCCCATACCGTTTCCATTCAAATACAGAACGTTTAAATCCATTACATTGTAATGCTATTGTATCATTCTTGATGGAATGATACAATCTTTA
>DXGA01000133.1 GCA_019114165.1 Candidatus Flavonifractor merdipullorum
GGAATTGGGCTATGATGTTTAGGACGATAAAGCATTGCGTGCAACATAGGAGGTATCGGAATCTATGCGAGATGGTTTTGTCAAGGTAGCCGCCGGCACGCCCCATATCAAGGTGGCGGACTGCCGTTATAACGCCGAACAGATTTTCACCCTCATGCGGGAGGCGGACAATCAGGGGGTCAAAGTGCTCTGTCTGCCCGAGCTGTGCCTGACGGGTTACACCTGCGGGGACCTGTTCCTCCAGCCCACCCTGCTCCGGGGCGCCGAAGAGGGGCTGGCCACCATTCTGGAGGCCACCAAGAATCTGGACATGGTCGCCGCCATTGGCCTGCCGGTGCATAACAAGTGGGACGGCAAGCTCTATAACTGCGCCGCCGTCATCCATCAGGGCGAGATTTTGGGTCTGGTGCCCAAGACCTACCTGCCCAACTACGGGGAATTCTACGAGCAGCGGTGGTTCACCTCCGGCGCCGGCCTGGATCACTGCGTCGAGCTGTGCGGCCAGCAGGTGAATCTGGAGGCCAACGGTGTCTTTGCCTGTACCACCATGCCCAATCTGGTCATCGGCGTGGAGATCTGCGAGGACCTGTGGGCGGCGGAGCCTCCTTCCGCCGCGCTGGCCCGGGGCGGCGCCACCATCATCCTCAACCTGTCCGCCTCCAACGAGACGGTGGGCAAGGCCAATTACCGCCGCGCTCTGGTGACCGGTCAGTCGGGACGGCTCCTGTGCGGCTATGTGTACGCCGACGCCGGAGAGGGGGAATCCACCACCGATCTGGTCTTTGCCGGCCATAACATCATCGCCGAAAACGGCAGCCTGCTCGCCGAGCGGCGCTTTGCCACCGGCCTCACCATCAGCGAGATCGACGTGGACCGCCTGACCTACGAGCGGCAGCGGATGAACACCTATGGACCTCGGAAGGAAAAGGAGATCTGGCGGGTTTCCTTTGACATGGATCTGCGGGACACCCATCTCACCCGTTATGTCTCTCCCATGCCCTTTGTGCCGGAGAACGAGGAAGACCGGGCCGAGCGGTGCAATGAGATTTTAAAAATTGCCGCCCTGGGTCTCAAAAAGCGGCTGGAGCACACCCACGCCAGAACGGCGGTGGTGGGCCTTTCCGGCGGTCTGGACTCCACCCTGGCCATCCTCATCACCGCCGTGGCCATGAAGCTGCTGGACCGTCCGGCCAGCGACATCATCGCCGTCACCATCCCCTGCTTCGGCACCACCGACCGCACCCGGGACAACGCCGTGGAGCTGGCCGAGCGGCTGGGGGCCACCCTCCAGCGCATCGACATCGGCGAGGCGGTGAAGGTCCACTTCAAGGACATCGGCCAGTCCATGGAAAACCACGACGTGACCTTTGAAAACGGCCAGGCCAGAGAGCGGACCCAGGTGCTGATGGACATCGCCAACCAGACCGGCGGCATGGTCATCGGCACCGGCGACCTCTCCGAGCTGGCCTTGGGCTGGTGCACCTACAACGGCGACCATATGAGCAACTATGCGGTGAACGCCTCCATCCCCAAGACGCTGGTGCGCCATCTGGTAAGCTTCATCTCGGACGACAAGGGGGAGGAAGATCCCCGTCTCTCCGCCGTGCTGGACGACATTCTGGATACGCCGGTTTCTCCCGAGCTGCTCCCCGCCATCGAGGGCAAGATCGCCCAGAAGACGGAGGATCTGGTGGGTCCCTATGAGCTGCACGACTTCTTCCTCTACTATGCCATCCGCTGGGGCTTCCCGCCCCGTAAGGTCTTCCGCCTGGCGGAACAGGCCCTGGGACGGCGGTACGACCGGGCCACCATCCTCAAGTGGCTGAAGAATTTCTACCGCCGCTTCTTCTCCCAGCAGTTCAAGCGCTCCTGTCTGCCTGACGGACCCAAGGTGGGCTCTGTGGCCCTCAGCCCCCGGGGCGACTGGCGGATGCCCTCTGACGCGGTGGCGGCGCTCTGGATGGAAGAACTGGAGGAACTGGATCGGACATGAACCTCTATCTGGACCTCTTTTTGACCTTTGCCAAGATCGGCGTCTGTACCTTTGGCGGCGGCTATGCCATGCTGCCCATCCTCCAGCGGGAGCTGGTGGAGAAAAAGGGCTGGACCACCGAGGAGGCGCTGGCCGACTACTACGCCGTGGGCCAGTGTACCCCCGGCATCATCGCGGTGAACACCGCCACCTTTGTGGGATATGATAAAAAGGGCAACCTGGGCGGCATCGTGGCCACGCTGGGACTGGTTGCGCCCTGTATCCTGATCATCGGCATCATCGCCGCTTTTCTCTCCAACTTTGCGGAAAATCCCTATGTGATCCACGCCTTTGCCGGTGTCCGGGCCTGTGTGTGCGCCCTCATTCTCTCCAGCGTGCTCAAGCTGCGCAAGACCACCGTGGTGGACGGCGCCACCTTCGCCTTTTTCCTGGTGGTGTTCCTGCTGTCGGCGGTGTCCATCTTTGTGACGCTGGAGACCGGGACGCTGCTGGGCGCGGCGCTCAACTTCTTCACCTCGCCGGTGGTGCTGGTCATTCTGGCGGGCCTTGCGGGCTATCTGGTCCGCCGGGTAAGGGGGTGGAAGTGATGATGCTGCTCCAGCTTTTCCTGGAATTTTTCCGGGTGGGCCTTTTTTCGGTGGGCGGCGGACTGGCCACCATTCCCTTTCTCACCGACCTGGGCAACCGCACGGCCTGGTTCACCCAGGCGGAACTGGCCAATATGATCGCAGTGTCCGAGTCCACCCCCGGCCCCATGGGAGTCAACATGGCCAGCTATGTGGGCTTTGAGACCGCCGGTCCGGTGGGCTGCGTGGTGGCGACGCTGGGACTGGTGACCCCGTCCATCATCGTCATCCTCATCATCGCCCGCTTTTTGCAGAAGTTCCGCAGCAGTAAGACGGTGGACGGCGTGTTCTACGGCCTGCGCCCCGCTTCCACGGCGCTCATCGCCTCCGCCGGTTTCCTGTCGGTGGTGAAGAGCAGCCTGCTGGCGCTGGACCAGTTCGGCGTCACCCG
>DXGA01000134.1 GCA_019114165.1 Candidatus Flavonifractor merdipullorum
CTGGCCGCCAGCGACCAGGTCAGCGGCAACTCGGACACCATCATGGTGGCCTGCTACGACGCCGATGCCCAGACCGTGGGGCTGGTCTCCATCCCGCGGGACACCTTTGTGGCCCAGCGCCCCTACCGCATCAACGCCTCCTATCAAAACGGCGTGGATGCCCTGCGGGATACGGTATCCCGGATGCTGGGCATCCCCATCGACTACTATATCACGGTGGACGTGTCCGGATTTGTCCAGCTGGTGGACTGTGTGGGTGGGATCGACTTTGAGATCCCGGTCAATATGTCCTACGATGACCCCGTTCAGGATCTGCACATCCACTTTTCCGCCGGTATGACCCACCTGGACGGTCAGGCCGCCATGGAGGTCTGCCGCTTCCGCCACAACAACTACGGAGAGCGGCAGGTGGCCTACTCCGATGTGGAGCGGACCCAGACCCAGCAGGCGGTGCTCTCTCTCATCGCCCAGAAGGTGCTGGCCAATCCCCAGAAGCTTCCGGACTATGTGGAGCTCTTCCACGCATCCGTCAAAACCGATCTGTCCCTCTCCGACTGCCTGTGGCTGGCCCAGAGCGCCGCCGGCATGGACCCGGAGACCGACCTCTCCTCCGCCACCCTCCCCGGCGACGGGACCGCCTCTTATCAGGGCTATACCTGGCTCTATGAGCTGGACCCGGACGAGACCCTTCGCCTGGTCAACCAGCTTCTCAACCCCTATGACGGCCCCATGACCGCCGACCTGCTGGACCTGGCCCAGATCCCGTGAATTAGCAGTCTACGCCCCGCTCTGTAAAAAAGAGCGGGGCGTTTTTTTCCTTTTTTCGTTCATATTTAATTTACATCCAACCTATTGACATTTTGAGGTGGTGGTGGTACATTATCTTTAGCACTCAGGAATAGTGAGTGCTAAACCAGAGAAGGAAGTGATGTGCATGGATTTAACCGAACGGAAAAAGGCCATCCTCCGTGCCATCATCGAAAGCTATATCCAGTCGGCGGAGCCGGTTGGCTCCAAAGCCATCGCTGAGGCACTGGGACGCCGGGTCTCCTCGGCTACCATCCGGAATGAAATGGCCGATTTGGAAGGTCTGGGACTGCTGGAAAAGCCCCACACCTCCGCCGGACGCATTCCCTCCCCTCAGGGCTACCGGCTGTACGTCAACGAGCTGATGGAAGCCCATAAGCTCTCCCTCCAGGAGACCGAGCGCATCAACCAGGCCCTGCGCCTCAAAATGCAGGAACTGGACCGGGTGGTGTCTGAGGCAGGCCGGGTGGTGGCACAGCTCACCAATTACCCCGCCTTCGCCCTCTCCTCCGGCTTCGACCGGGTGACCATCCGCCGCTTCGACCTTCTGATGGTGGAACGGAACGCCTTCATTATTGTGGTGATGACAGACACCAATCTGGTGCGCAACAAGCTGGTGCAGCTTCCCACCGATCTCACCGAAGCCCAGCTCCAGATGCTCAACACCCTGCTCAACACCACCTTTACCGGCCTGACGCTGGGAGAGATCACCCCCGAGCTGATGCGGGTGGCCCAGCACGCCGCCGGAGACGCCTACGGACTCATCAGTCTGGTGGTGTCCTTCGCCATGGAGGTGCTGGAAAGCCTGGAACATCGCCGGGTCCACACCGCCGGCCTTGCCCATCTGCTGGAACTGCCCGAATACCGGGATCTGGATCGGGCCCAGCCCCTGATGAGCTATCTCTCCGAGGATCAGGACGCCAACACCTTCCCCGTTCCCACCGGAGATCCCATGAGAATCCTCATCGGCCCTGAAAATGTGGCCGATGCCCTGAAAAACAGCAGTGTCGTGGTGGCCAGCTACGACATCGGCGACGGTATGCGGGGCGTCATCGGCGTGGTCGGTCCCACCCGGATGGATTACGCCAAGATCACCGCCCGGCTCTCTTACCTGGCCCAGGGTCTGACCCGCCTTTTCAACCACGGTCAGCTCCCCGATCCCAACGATGAACAGCATGAGGAGGTATCCCATTGAGTACACATGAAACTGACACCGCTCCCCAGGTCGAACAGGAGACCACCGAGGAAACCGTCTCCCCCGCCGGCGAGACCGCGCAGGAGACCGAAACCCCCGATCCTCTTCTCAATGAGCTGGAAGCCCTCAAGGACACCCTGGCCCAGAAAGAGGATCAGTACCTCCGACTGGCCGCTGAGTATGACAACTACCGCCGCCGCACCCAGAAGGAAAAAACCGACGCCTACACCAACGCCAAGTCGGACGCCGTCACCGCTTTCCTGCCGGTGTACGACAATCTGGAGCGGGCCCTCAAGCAGGAGACCGCAGACGAGGCTTACAAAAAGGGCGTGGAAATGACCATGACCCAGCTCAAGGAAGTGCTCCAGAAGCTGGGCGTGGAGGAGATCCCCGCTCTGGGCGAGACCTTCGACCCCAACCTGCACAACGCGGTCATGCACGTGGACGACGAGACCGCCGGGGAAAACACCATTGTGGATGTCTTCCAGGCCGGTTTCCGCAGCGGCGATAAGGTCATCCGCTTTGCCATGGTGAAGGTGGCCAACTAAGAAGCGCTGAGCCGCCGAACAGGGGCGCACATCGTGCGCCCGCCATTCCCTTGTAAAAAAGAATTTGCAATATATTTGGAGGAATCAGTTATGTCTAAGATTATCGGTATCGACCTCGGTACGACCAACTCTTGTGTTTCCGTGATGGAGGGCGGCGAGGCCGTCGTTATCCCCAACGCGGAAGGTAACCGCACCACCCCCTCTGTCGTGGCCTTCTCCAAGGACGGCGAGCGTATGGTGGGCCAGGTGGCCAAGCGTCAGGCCATCACCAACCCCGACCGCACCGTCATCTCCATCAAGCGTGAGATGGGCACCGATTATAAGGTGGACATCGACGGCAAGAAGTACACCCCCCAGGAGATCAGCGCCATGATCCTTCAGAAGCTGAAGGCGGACGCTGAGGCCTATCTGGGCGAGACCGTCACCGAGGCGGTCATCACCGTCCCCGCTTACTTCACCGA
>DXGA01000135.1 GCA_019114165.1 Candidatus Flavonifractor merdipullorum
GGTACCGGCAAGACGCTGCTGGCCAAGGCGGTGGCCGGTGAGGCCAAGGTGCCCTTCTTCTCCATCTCCGGTTCGGAATTTGTGGAGATGTTCGTGGGCATGGGCGCGGCCAAGGTGCGCGACCTCTTCAAGCAGGCCAACGAAAAAGCGCCCTGTATCGTCTTCATCGACGAGATCGACACCATCGGCAAAAAGCGGGACAGCGGCGGCATCGGCGGCAACGACGAGCGGGAACAGACCCTCAACCAGCTGCTGGCCGAGATGGACGGCTTTGATTCCAGCAAGGGCGTCGTGCTGCTGGCGGCCACCAACCGCCCCGAGACCCTGGACCCGGCCCTCACCCGTCCGGGACGGTTTGACCGGCGGGTGCCGGTGGAGCTGCCCGACCTTCCGGGCCGCGCGGCCATCCTGCGGGTCCACGCCAGGGATGTGCGTATGGATGAAAGCGTGGATTTTGACGCCATCGCCCGGGCGACAGCGGGCGCGTCGGGCGCGGAGCTGGCCAACATCATCAACGAAGCCGCCCTGCGGGCGGTGCGTCAGGGCCGCAATCTGGTGAATCAGTCCGACCTGGAGGAGAGCGTGGAGACCGTCATCGCCGGTGCGCAGCGCAAGAGCGCGGTCATCTCCCCCGAGGAGCGCAAGATCGTGGCCTACCACGAGATCGGCCACGCCCTGGTGGCGGCGCTGCAAAACCACTCGGCTCCGGTGACCAAGATCACCATTGTGCCCCGCACCTCCGGCGCGCTGGGCTATACCATGCAGGTGGATCAGGGGCAGCGGAACCTGATGAGCCGGGTGGAGCTGGAGAACAGGCTGGCCACCCTCACCGGCGGACGTGCCGCCGAAGAGCTGATCTTTGGCCGGGAGAACATGACCACCGGCGCTTCCAACGACATCGAGCAGGCCACCAAGCTGGCCCGGGCCATGGTGACCCGGTACGGCATGAGCGATCAGTTCGACATGGTGGCCCTGGAGACGGTGAATAACCGCTATCTGGGGGGCGACACGTCGCTGCAATGCTCGGAGCGCACTGCCGCAGAAGTGGATGAGCGGGTGGTGGCCACGGTGAAAGCCGCCCATCAGAAGGCGGCCCAGCTGCTGGCCGACAATCAGGAGACCCTCCACCGCCTGGCGGCCTATCTGCTGGAGAAAGAGACCATCACCGGCGCGGAATTCATGCAGGTGCTGGATCAGAAGTAAAGAAAATGGACAAGGCCCCGGACCAAACGGTCCGGGGCCTTGCCTGTTCAGTTGGAAACGGAAGCGATCAGCCCAGGAGATAGGCGTAATCGGCGTACACGGTGGCAATCAGCTTGCGGAGAGGCTCATAGAGGCCGCAGGAAGCGTCGGACACGTCGTAATCCTTGACCTGTCCGCCCAGGCGCACCCGGGTCTTGCTGCCCTCCAGACGGAGGAAGCCCTCGTTCTCGCTGTTGTTGAAGTCCTCTTCGCTCCAGAAGAGGGTGAACTTGTCCTTGTAGGGACGGGAATCATAGGGGCAGAAGGTGGTGCAGTTGCCGCACTCGTTGCACATGCCGTCCACGTGGACGATCTGACGCATCCGCATGCCGGGCACCCGGATGGCCACGTTGGCGCGGTTGGGGCACACTTCGGTACAGGTCTCGCAGACGGTGGCGCAGCCCAGGCAGCGCAGGTCGTCGCAGCTCTTGCAGTCGGTGCACAGGTCGCCCCGCTTGGCCAGCGGCGCGTCATAGTCGGCGTTGACGTTCTTTTCCACTTCGCTCTCGGTGTTGAAGGGCACGATGGCCTTGGCGGCCTTGGTGGCGTCGGCAATGGCCTCCACCACGGTGCCGGGGCCCTTCTGGCCGTCGCCGATGACGTAGACGTTTTTCACAGAGGACTCCAGGGTCTCGGCGTCCACCACAGCCTTGCCGCGGTTATCCACAGCCAGACCATTGGCGGTGTAAAGACCGGTGTCCACCTTCTCGCCCACGGCGGCGATGACGGTGGTGGCGGGCACTTCCACCACGCGGCCGGTATCCACGGGAGAGCGGCGGCCGGAGGCGTCGGGGGCGCCCAGCTCCATCACATGGCAGGTGAGGACCCCGTCCTTCACGCCCACGGGAGCCAGCAGCTCCATGAACTCCACGCCGTCCTCCAGAGCAAACTCCAGCTCCTCCTGATCGGCGGGCATGTAGCGCTTGGTGCGGCGGTAGACCAGGCGGACATTCTCAACGCCGGGGATGCGCTTGGCGGCACGGGCGGCGTCCATGGCGGTGTTGCCGCCGCCGATGACCACCACGTCGGCGCCCAGCTTGAGGGTTTCGGGGGCCTTCTTGGCGGCCTCCAGGAAGTCGATGACGTCCATCTCGTCGCCGTAGGAGAGACCGGCACGGCCGGGCATCCACGCGCCGGTGGCCAGGATCACATGGGTGTAGCCCTGGGCAAAGAGGGACTGCACGTCCTTCACTTCCACGCCCAGCTCAAACTTGGCGCCCACGGCCTTGGCCAGAGCCACGTCGTTCTCGATGGCCTCGTCGCTGATGCGGAAGGCGGGGATCACATGGCGGACGATGCCGCCCAGCTCATTTTTGCGCTCGAAGACGGTGACGTCGGCGCCGGCGCGGCCCAGGAAGAAGGCGGCGGACAGACCGGCGGGACCACCGCCGATGACGGCGACCTTTACGCCGGCCACGGGTGCGCCGGGCTTCAGAGTGGGCAGCACCGCGGCGAAACCGCCCTCGGCGGCCTTGAGCTTGGCGGAGCGGATGTAGACGCTCTCCTCGTAGGCGTTGCGCATACACTTATCCTGGCAGCGGTGCGAGCAGATGGTGCCGGTGATGAAGGGCAGGGCGTTGCGCTTGGTGATGATCTCCAGCGCCTCGTCGTACTTGCCGGCCTTGACCCGCATGAGGTAGGCGGGAATATCCTGATGGATGGGGCAGCCCTCCCGGCAGGGGGCGGTGAAGCAGTCGATGAGGGGGACCTTCTTGTCCATCTTGCGGCTGGGGATGGGCTTCATGGGCTTCTGGTAGTGGGTATCGGCAAAGAGCTGATCCAGCAGAGCGTCCAGCTTGGCCACGTCCACACCGGTGAAGGCCTCGCTGCTGGGGGCCAGATCCCCGGCGATCTGATGGAGGCGGTTATAGCCGCCCGACTTGAGGAGGGTGGTGGCCATGGTGACCGGCCAGATATTGCAGCCGATGAGGGCCTTCATGTTGAAGATATCGGCGCCGCCGGAGTAGGAAATGCGCAGCTTGCCGTCGAATTCGTGGGACAGCTTGCCCGCCAGAGAGAGGGTGAGGGGATAGAGGGAGCGGCCGGACATATACATCTCCTCGCTGGGCAGCTCGCCGGCGGCTACGTCCACGGGGAAGGTGTTGGTCAGCTTGACGCCGAACTCCACGCCCTTCTCGGCACACAGGGCGATGAGGCGGCGGAACATGGGAATGGCGTCCTCCATCTGGAGGTCTTCCTTGAAGTGATGGTCGTCAAACTGGATGTAGTCAAAGCCCAGGGCGTCCAGGGTCTTGCGGGCGAATTCGTAGCCCAGCAGGGTGGGGTTGCACTTGATGAAGGTGTTGAAGCCCTTGTTGACGATGAGGTGGTTGGCGATGCGCTCGATCTCATCGGGGGGGCAGCCGTGAAGGGTGGAGATGGTGACGGAGTTGCTCACCTGGGGGGTGATGGCCTTCACATAGGCCTCGTCCACGTTGTGGAAGCGGTCCAGATTGGCCAGGGTCCAGTCCATGCACTCCTTCCAGACTTCGGTCTGGGAGGCGTCCCGCATCTCATTGAGATACTTGTCGATCTTCTCGCTCTGGATACCGGCCAGATCGTAGCCCACGCTCATGTTGAACACGAAGCCGTCGGGATCGCCCAGGCCGTACTCCTTGGCCATCAGCTTACAGGCGAACCAGGCTTTCACATACTCGGCGAAGGCCTGGGGCACATACAGCTCGGTGGACCACTCGCAGTTGTAGCACTCGTCGGCGGCGGTGATGCAGGGCTTGTTGACGCACTTGGACAGGTCCTCGCCGTCCATGATCTGAACGGTCTTGACCTCGAAGAACCGGGAACCGCCGGCGTAGGCGGCGATCAGGTTCTGGGCCAGCTGGGTGTGAGGACCGGCAGCGGGACCGAAGGGGGATTCGATCTTCTCACCGAAGATGGGACGGGCCTGGCCGTCGGTGTAGCGGGTGAGCTTGGATACGCCGAAGACGGTGCCCTGGGTCTTCTGCTCGGTGAGGACCCAGTTCATCAGCTGTCCAAAGGGAATGGGACGCATAATGTCACTCATGTTGATTTACCTCCTGATTGTTCCGTATTTCCAACCAAAAATCCCATCAAAAATAAATAATATCAGTAAGTGCAGTGGTTGAGCTCGCCCCACAGTTTCTTGGACTGCTCCATGCACCAGGCATTGCTCTTGAGCCCGCCCGGCATGGCCGGGCGGGGACCCCATATTTGATCTGCACGGGGCGAATGAATCGCCCCGGCATCAAGGTTTTGCCTGGGGCAAAACGCTTGGTGAGGACAAGCTCAATTTGCGTTGTTCTCAGTAAGTGCAGTGGTTGAGCTCGCCCCACAGTTTCTTGGACTGCTCCATGCACCAGGCATTGATCTTGTCCTCGTCGATGCCCACGAACTCCCGGTCCTTGTAGAGCACCTTGCCGTTGATGATGGTGGTGCGGCAGTTCTTGCCCATCATGCCGAAGAGCATATGGCCGTCGATGTTGGCGTCGGAGAAGGGAGTGAAGGGCTTATAATCCATGACGATCACGTCGGCGGCGGCCCCTTCGGCCAGGATGCCCAGGGGCTTTTTGAAGTAGCGGGCGCAGATCTTGGCGTTGTTCTCAAAGAGCATGCCGGTGGCCTCGCACCAGCCCACGTTGGGCTGGGCCACGTTGTGGCGCTGCATGGGCAGCAGGACCTTCAGGCTCTCCAGCATATCGTGGGTGTAGGCGTCGGTGCCCAGGCCGATGAGGATGCCCTTGGCGTACATCTGGAGCACGGGGGAGCAGCCCACGGCGTTGCCCATGTTGGACTCGGGGTTGTGGCACACCATGGTGTTGGTCTCCTTGATGATGTCCAGCTCGGCGGGGGAGACGTGGATGCAGTGGCCCAGCATGGTCTTCTCACCCAGAATGCCGTTATAGAGCAGACGGTTCACCGGACGGCAGCCATAGTTGCGCAGGGAGTCGTACACGTCGTTCATGCCCTCGGCCACATGGATGTGGAAGCCGGTCATGCCGTCGTTGGCCTTCACCATCTTCTCAAAGGTCTTGTCGGAGATGGTAAAGAGGGCATGTCCGCCGAACATGGCCTTGATCATGTCGTCGTCCTCTTCCTTACACCACTTTGCAAAGTCGGCGTTTTCCTGGATGGACTGGTCGCACTTCTCCTGGCCGTCGCGCTCGCTGACCTCGTAGCAGAGGTTGGCGCGCATACCCAGCTCCTTGCACACGTCCTTGATGGCGAAGAGGGAGCCGGGGATCTCACAGAAGGAGGCGTGATGGTCAAAGATGGTGGTCACGCCGTCCCGGATGCAGTCCAGCACGGTGGCGTAGGCGCAGGCGCGGGTGCCGTCCAGGGTGAGGTGGCGGTCGATGTACCACCACTGGCCGTCCAGCACCTCAAAGAAATTGGTGGGGTTGAAGCCGTTGATGGACAGGCCGCGGGCCAGGCCGGAATAGATGTGGGTGTGGACGTTGATGAGGCCGGGCATGATGACGCCGCCCTTTGCGTCCACAAATTCAGCGTCGGGATACTTGGCCTTCAGGTCGGCCAGAGCGCCCACTTCCTTGATGACCTCGCCGTCAATGGCGACGGCGCCGTCGGGGAAGTAGGGGTGCTTGGGATCGCGGGTGATGACTTTTCCGTTTCCAACCAGCAGCATGGGTAATTCCTCCTTAAACAATAAAGACATGGAAAAACATATAAAAAAAGGAGCGCGCATCCAATACGCATCTCCTTCAGCGGCCAGGCTCAGGGCTGCCGAAGGACAGATCATATTCCATCAGCCCGTGCGCAGAAGCACTCCGTTGCAGCCATGATACGATATCCAGATTTTTGTGCGGTTTGC
>DXGA01000136.1 GCA_019114165.1 Candidatus Flavonifractor merdipullorum
TGCAGCTGCTGGACGACGGCCGCCTGACCGACAACCAGGGCCGGACGGTGGACTTCAAGAACACCATCATCATCATGACCAGCAACATCGGCTCCGCCTATCTGACGGAGAATATCCATCCCGACGGCTCCATCGATCCCGCTGTGAAGGAGCAGGTCCGTCAGGAGCTGAACAAGTACTTCCGGCCTGAGTTCATCAACCGTGTGGATGACATCGTGGTGTTCTCCCCCCTGACGGAGGGCCAGATCACCGGTATCATCGATATCGCCATGGCCGCCATCGCCGCCCGCCTTGCGGATCGTGAAATCACCGTTACCCTCACCGACGAGGCCAAGCGCTTCATCGCTCACGCCAGCTATACGCCCTCCTACGGCGCCCGGCCGGTTAAGCGGTACCTCCAGAAATACGTGGAGACGGAGCTGGCCGCCATGCTGATCCGGGGCGAGGTGTCCGACGGACAGAGCGTCACGGTTGGCAGCGACGGTGAGAAGCTGACCTTCACAGTACAGGGCTGATGTCCGCATTTTCGGAATAGGCAAAGAGCATAAACAAAGGGGCCGTCTGCCGCATTGCGCGTCAGGCGGTCCTTTTTATCTGCCTGTGGGAAATGATGGAAGCAGTCCCGTTGACAAACAGGGCAAAAGAGCTACAATGGACACAGAAAATCGGCATTCCGCCGGGAAAACAGCTATGTCTGCCTGGAGCGGAACAGAGAAAGGGGAGAGGCCATGGATTATACCCGGTTTGATATTTTCCGGGACATCTCCAACAGCGAGGTGGAGGCCATGATCCTGTGCTTCCGCATGCGCCGGGCCCGGTTCGCCCCCGGGGCCACCATCCGGGTCTACGGCGGCAGCCGGGACGTGGGCGTGGTGGTCCGCGGTGCGGCGGAGCTGGTCCGCTTTGACAGCGCTGGGACGCGAACCATATTGGAGCGGATGGAGACAGGGAGCATTTTCGGAGAGCTGCTGGCCTTTACGGCGGAGCTGGGCGACAGCCTGGAGGTGATTGCTGCCGGGGAGTGCGAGGTGCTCTTTATGGATTATGCCCATATCACGAAGCGCTGCGAGAAGGCCTGCCGCCACCATAGCTTGCTGGTGGAAAATCTGTTCCGGCTTATGGCGGAGCAGGCCCGAAGGCTCAGCCGCCGGGTGGAGGTCCTCAGCCAGCGATCCATCCGGGACAAGCTGCTGTGCTATTTCCGTATCCTCGGCCTGGAGAGCGGGACGGAAACCTTAACATTACCCTTCAGTCTCAGCACCCTGGCCGATTATATCAGCACCGACCGCAGCGCTATGATGCGGGAACTGAAAAAAATGCGCCAGGACGGCGTGGTGGCCATAGACGGCCGCCGGGTGAGTTTGCTGGGACAAGAGGACCGGAAGCTGGGAAAACGGCAGGGAATTCCAGATAATTTCGGGAATTGAAATTGACGGACGCGAAAGACTATGTTAAACTAGTAACGTATGTGCAGGAGCATACAGCTAACAAAGAACCGAATCTAGGTGGAAAGAGGAAACACTATGTATCGGATCGTCAAGAAGAGAGTATTGAATCCAACAGTTACCATGATGGAGATCGAAGCTCCTATCGTGGCGCGGAAGGCGGAGCCCGGTCAGTTCATCATCCTGCGTGTGGATGAGAACGGCGAGCGTATCCCCCTGACTATCGCGGCTTATGATCGTGAAGCCGGCACGGTCAGTATCATCTATCAGATCGTGGGTGCTACCACGGAGAAGCTCAACCACAAGGAAGAGGGCGAGTATATCCAGGACTTCGTCGGTCCCCTGGGCCGCGCTACCGAGACCGAGGGCCTCAAGCGCGTGGCCGTGGTGGGCGGCGGTGTGGGTACCGCCATTGCTTACCCTGTGGCCAAGAAGCTCCACGACGAGGGTTGCCATGTGGACCTGATCGTGGGCTTCCGCAACAAGGACCTCATCATTCTGAAGGAGGAGTTCGAGGCTGCCTCCACCAACCTGATCATTGGTACCGACGATGGCTCCTACGGCAAGAAGGCCCTGGTCACCGAGCTGCTCCAGGAGCAGATCGATGCCGGCGCCAAGTATGACCGTGTCATCGCCATCGGCCCCGTGATCATGATGAAATTTGTCTGCGAGCTGACCAAGAAGTACAACATTCCTACCGTGGTCAGCATGAACCCCATCATGATTGATGGTACCGGCATGTGCGGCGGCTGCCGTCTGACCGTGGGCGGCGAGACCAAGTTTGCCTGCGTGGATGGCCCTGAGTTCGACGGCCACCAGGTGGACTTCGACGAGGCCATGAGCCGCGGCGCCATGTACCGGGATTTCGAGCTCCATGCCCGTGAAGAAACCTGTAATCTGTTCAAGCAGGAGGTAAAGTAAGATGCCTAATATGAGCCTGAAGAAGAACCCCATGCCCCATCAGGACCCTGTGGTCCGCGCGGGCAACTTTCAAGAAGTAGCCCTGGGCTACACCAAGGAGCAGGCCATTGACGAGGCCCAGCGCTGCCTCCACTGCAAGAACATGCCCTGCGTGTCCGGCTGCCCCGTTATGATCCACATCCCCGAGTTTATCGCCAAGGTAGCCGAGGGTGATTTCGAGGCCGCCTATCAGATCATTGCTCAGGACAGCGCCCTGCCTGCCGTGTGTGGCCGTGTGTGCCCCCAGGAGACCCAGTGCGAGAGCAAGTGTGTCCGCGGCATCAAGGGTGAGCCCGTAGGTATCGGCCGCCTGGAGCGTTTCGTGGCCGACTGGCACAACGCCAACGCCACGGAGAAGGCGGTGGTTCCTGCTCCCAACGGCCACAAGGTGGCTGTCATCGGTTCCGGCCCCTCCGGCCTGACCTGCGCCGGCGACCTGGCCCGGAAGGGTTACGAGGTCACCGTGTTTGAGGCCCTGCACCTGGCCGGCGGCGTGCTGGTCTACGGCATCCCCGAGTTCCGTCTGCCCAAGAGCATCGTGCAGAAGGAAGTGGACGGCCTGAAGGAGCTGGGCGTGAAGATCGAGACCAACGTGGTCATCGGCCGCTCCATCACCATCGACGAGCTGATGGAGGAGATGGGCTTTGAGGCCGTGTTCATCGGCTCCGGCGCCGGTCTCCCCATGTTCATGCACATCCCCGGCGAGAACCTCAAGGGCGTGTATTCCGCCAATGAGTTCCTCACCCGTATCAACCTCATGAAGGCCTACCGTGAGGGTGCCGACACCCCCATCATGGACCTCAAGGGCAAGAAGGTGGCCGTTGTGGGCGGCGGCAACGTGGCTATGGATGCCGCTCGCTGCTCCAAGCGCCTGGGCGCCGAGGTGTACGTCATTTACCGCCGCAGCGAGGCGGAGCTGCCCGCCCGCCGCGAGGAGGTGGAGCACGCCAAGGAGGAGGGTATCATCTTCAAGACCCTCACCAACCCCGTGGAGATCCTGGGCTACCACAACCCCGATGATCGCCGCGATCCCAAGAACGGTTCCGTCTGCGGCATCAAGTGCGTGGAGATGGAGCTGGGTGAGCCCGACGCCTCCGGCCGTCGTCGTCCTATCGTCAAGGAGGGCAGCGAGTTCGAGATGGAGATGGACTGCGTGATCATGTCCCTGGGCACCAGCCCCAACCCCCTGATCAAGTCCACCACCAAGGGCCTGGAGATCAACAAGAAGGGCGGCATCATCGTCAACGAGGATGGCCTCACCAGCCGCGAGCACGTCTACGCCGGCGGCGACGCCGTCACCGGTGCTGCTACCGTTATTCTGGCCATGGGCGCCGGCAAGACCGCTGCCAAGGCTATCGACGAGCAGCTCAAGAACAAGTAATCCTGCTGGATTCATAAGACTTTACATAAAAGCTGCCTGGAACACTTGTGCTCCAGGCAGCTTTTTTATAAAAATCTTAAACACCGTTCCCTTGCC
>DXGA01000137.1 GCA_019114165.1 Candidatus Flavonifractor merdipullorum
GGTTCCGCAGGCTGTTTTGAGCAGGTCCAGCAGTTTGGGGCTTCCTTTCCGGATGCCGTACCGGAGGCAAAGCGCAGTAATCGCCAATACGGTACAGGCAATGGCGGAGATCAGAATCACCGTTCCATCCCCCGACGCCGCCGCCATCATCAGGAGAAACACCGTGAACAGCGTCAGGTAAATACAAAGGCCGGTGATCCAGGGCCACAGGCCCAGCTGCACTGTGACCCGGCTGCCCGCTTCCTCCGGCTCCAAATGGCCGGACAGGGCGCACACCGCCGCCTTTCCCCAGGTGGTGGTGGCAAAGAGGATAAAATCCCCGTTCTTTTTCCACCGGCAGTAAAAAGCGTTTCCCCTCAGGCTCCGCGCCGAATCGGTGCGGGCGCGGAGATTCCGTCGAATCTCTGCCGGGGGCAGGGGACTGTGGATCACCCGGGTCATCCCGTTCACCTCCTTGCGGGCAAGTCTTTACGAGCGGGACAGCTCCAGCAGCTTGCGCAGACGGTGGTTGAGGCAGGACTTGGTCACCGGCGGGTCGCAGATGGCCGCCAGCTGGGAGAGGGTCAAATCGGGGTTTTCCACCCGCAGCGCCGCCGTGGTGCGCAGTTTTTCCGGCAGCTCGGCCAGCATCCCCCGCTGCTCCAGCGTCCGGATGGCCATCACCTGTTCCATGGCCGCGTCCACCGCCTTGTCCAGATTGGCCGCTTCACAGTTCACCCGGCGGTTCACCCCGCCCACCAGCGCCTTTTCCGCCTTGGCGTTCATCAGCTCCATGGCCGCCAGCGGCGCGCCGATCTGGATCAAAAAGCCCTCTATGGCCTCGCTCTGCTTGAAATACGTCATGTAATTGGATTTTCTGGTGGTCTCTTTGGGAGAAAAGCCCGCCTCCTGCAAAAGAACCGTCATCTCCCGGCTCACATTATAATGGGAGGTGGCCAGCTCCAGATGGTACCGCTTGGCCGGGTCGGTCACCGCGCCCCCCGCCAGAAAGGCGCCGCGGAAAAAGGCCGACCGGCAGTGGTCCTCTTCCAGCACCCCGAAATTGATGTGGTGGGCCACGCTCTCCCGGGGGTCATATCCGAAGGTCTGGAACAAAACGGCCAGCTTGTCCCGGTCCTCCAGCTGAAAGACCAGCTTGCCCGTCTCCCCTTCCGCCGGGCAGCGGTCGAATCTCACCTTGAAGGCTTTTTGAAAGAGGGCGGGCAGACGGGCGGCGAAGGCCTCCGACTCGGTCACGATACGCACCCCGGCGGCGGAAAACGAGTTACAGTAGAGCAGCGCCCCGTAGGCCTCCGCCTGGGCGCAGCACCGCTTGGAAAGTCCGCCGCGGCACAGCTCCTCTTTGGTCTGGGAAGCAAAGGACAACGCGTCCTCTCTCCTTTCTGTCAGTCGAAAATGCGGGTACTGGCCCGCTCACGGTAAATATCCATGATGGCCTGGGCCAGGCGGGTGGTGGAGTGGCGGGCATAGTTGGAGGTCTCCGACGACACCGGCCGGGTGATGACCTCCACCCCCATGGCCTCGATCTTCTCCTTGTCCACCACGATGGGCACCGCGTCCTCCTCTTTATAGCGCTCCAGCAGTCCGGGGCGCACCGGCGCGGAGTTGCAAAGGCACATCTGGACCAGCCCCGGTCCCGAGTGCTGCAAGAGGGCCGCCACATGCTCCGACGCCGTCATGCCCTCCGTCTCGCCGTCCTGGGTCATAATATTGCAGATGTACATTTTCATGGCCTTGGAAGCGCACACCGCTTCCGAAATGCCCTCCACCAGCAAATTGGGGATCACGCTGGTGTAGAGACTGCCCGGCCCCAGCAAAATAAGCTCCGCCTGGGCGATGGCCTCCAGCGCGGCGGGGAGGGCGTCGGGCCGCTCGGGCAGGAGCCGCACCGAACGGATGCGGCAGTCCTGCTCCTTCTTGAACTGAAAGATCTTGGACTCGCCGATCACCGACGTACCGTTCTCAAAGGTGGCCTCCAGCTGTACGTCCTCATTGGTGACGGGCAGCACCCGGCCGGTGATGGCCAGAACCTGGCTCATCCGCTCCACCGCCTGATCGAAGGAGGGGGAAATACCGTTGAGGGCGGCTAAGATCAGATTGCCGAAGGACTGGCCGGACAGTCGGCCGGAATCCGCCGGGAAGCGATAGGCCAACAGTTCTTCCATCACCGGTTCGGCGTTGGCCAGCGCCTCCATGCAGTGGCGGATATCGCCGGGCGGGGGCATACCCAGATCCTCCCGCAAGGCCCCCGAGCCGCCGCCGTCATCAGCCACGGTGACGATGGCAGTCAGGTTTCTGGTGTGATATTTCAGGCCGCGCAGCATGGTGGAAAGGCCGGTGCCGCCGCCAATGGCGACAATACGCACGTCTCCCGTCCTTCTGACGGCGGATTGACTGTGGGATAAGCTCATGGTTGTACCTCCATCGTGCTTCTGGTCCAAACCTGCTCAGGCCCGGGTCATATCCCGGTGGTTTTCGCTGGCATGGTAGCCCTTGCGCCGCACGAACTCGGCCAGCGCCCGGGTGATGGCCACCGACCGGTGCTGACCGCCGGTGCAGCCCACCGCGATGACCAGCATGGTCTTTCCCTCCTGCACATACTGGGGCAGGAGGAAACCCAGCAGGTTTTCCATATGGGTCATAAATTCCTGGGTCTGCTGATAGCGGAAGACAAAATCCCGCACCGGCTCGTCAAGACCGGTCTGGTGCCGCAGTTCGGCAATATAGTAGGGGTTGGGCAGAAAGCGCACATCAAAGACCAGATCGGCCTCAATGGGAATGCCGTACTTGAAGCCGAAGGAGATCACGTTGACATTCATGGCCTCGTCGTTCCTGCCGTCGCCGAAAAGGCGGAGCATCTCTCCTCTGAGCTTGGCGGTGGAGAGGGCGGTGGTGTCCACGATGTACTTGGCCCGGTTGCGCACCTGGGCCATGGCGTCCCGCTCCCGGTTCACCGCCTGGTCCAGACTCTCCCCGTCCCGCAGCAGCGGGTGCATCCGGCGGGTCTCCTTGTAGCGCTTGATGATGGTCTCGTCGCTGGCCTCCACAAAGAGGATCTCATAGGCCACACCCAGCTGCTCCAATTGCTCCAGCGCCTGGAAAAAGCCCTCAAAACTCTGTCCGCCCCGGATGTCGCTCACCAGCGCCACCCGCTGATACCGGCCGGGACTGGCCATGCACAGCTCCCCGAATTTGGGGATCAGAGGGGCGGGCATATTGTCCACCACATAAAATCCCATGTCCTCCAAAAAGGAGGCCGCCTTACTCTTTCCCGCACCGGACAGGCCGGAAACAACCAAAAATTCCATCTCAAACACCTCTTTTTCCCATGCGCACCCGTTACACACCCAGGGTGCGTACCTCCAGTTCCAGCGCCACGCCGGCCTCCCGCAGCACGGTCTCTCTCACCAGCTCCACCAGCGCCAGCACGTCGGCACAGGTGGCTCCGCCCTGGTTCACCACAAAGCCCGCGTGGCGGATGGACACCTGCGCGCCCCCCACTTTCTTGCCCTTCAGGCCGCACTCGTCGATGAGGGCGGCGGCGTAGTAGCCCTCGGGCCGCTTGAAGGTGCTGCCTGCGCTGGGCACATCCAGCGGCTGCTTGAAGCGGCGGCGCTGGGCCAGTTCGTCCATCTGGGCCTGGATGGCGGCGGGGTCGCCAAGCTTGAGCGCATATTCCGCCGACAGGATCAGCCGCTTTTCATCGGAAAAGGCGCTGTGGCGGTAGGAAAAATCCTGCGCCTCGCCCCGCACCTCTTCCACCGTGCCGTCGGCGTTCAGCACCCGGGTGGACACCACCACATCCTTCATCTCGCCGCCGTAGGCGCCGGCGTTCATGGTCACCGCGCCGCCCACCGTGCCGGGGATGCCGTGGGCAAATTCCAGACCGGTGAGACCGTTTTCCCGGGCAAACACCGCCAGACGGGAGAGGAGCACGCCGCTCCCCGCCCGGATGCCGGTCTCTCCCACCCGTTCCAGGGCGTCCAGTCCCCCGGCCGCCTTTACGATGAAGCCTTCATAGCCCTGATCGGCTACCAGCAGGTTGGAGCCGTTGCCCATGAAAAAGGGCTGGATGCCCAGCCGGGCGGCGCATTCCACCGCGGCAATGGCCTCCTCCTCCGACTTGGGCAGGGCCATCAGCCGGGCGGGACCGCCGATGCGGAAGGACGTGTGGCGGCTCATGGGCTCCTCTTCCCGCACTTCCAGAGACGGGCAGCGGTGCAGGAGATCTTCTTTGAGTTTCATATAGATATCCATGGATGTTCCTCCTGAAATGGATCACATTTTCTTCTGTTCATTATAGCATAATTCCGCTTTTGATAGAATAGCTTCTCATCTGAGACCGAAGGCCTCAAAATCCGACCTGGACCCCCGGAAGACGTTGAAATCGATCCACTGCTGGTGACCGTCGTAGCCGTCCAGATGGCCGGAATGGCTGTACTGCCAGAAATCCCAGTCCCACAGCAGCGGACTGATGCCGGGGCTGCTCATCCAGAGGGGGTAATCGTCGTACTTTCCCCCGGACAGGTAGAGCTGATAGGAGCGGTAAGTGGCATACAAAATGGGTTTCACGCCATACCGCTCTTCCAGCGCCGCCAGCAGCGGGTCCAGAATGGCCCGGGCGGTCTCCCGGTCGGCAGGTTCTTCCAGATATTGGCCGTAAAACTCGATATCCACCACCGGCGGAAGGGCCCCTTCGGTCACCGGCACGGTGCGGATAAAATTCTCCGCCTGCTGCTCACCGGGGCTATCGTAACTGAAAAAGTGGTAAGCGCCCGGCCGGACGCCCGCCGCCAGCGCCCCCTCCCAGTTTTCCGCAAAGCGCACATCCTGAAGAGAGCTGCCTTCGGTGGCCTTGATGAAGGCAAAGGACACCCCCTGATTGGAAAGGGCCGTCCAGTCCACCTTTCCCTGATAGGTGGACACGTCCACCCCAAACACGTCCCACTCCTCCGGGTTGGACTCATCGGCGCGCAAAAGATGTCCCTGCCAGCGCAGCAGCGCCACCGCGCCCACACCAAGGGCGCACAGGAGCAGCGCCAACAAAAAAAGCCGCAGCACCAGCCTGCATAATTTTCTCAACATAGGGTAATCACCGTGTACTTTCCTGATATTCTTATACTATAATGCCCCCGGCTTCCTTTGGCAAGCCCCACCTTGTTCCCTGACGCCGGTTGTGGTAAAATAGTTTTCATATGTTTTATCTGTTCGGCTGTTGCCGGATGATGGGGGTATTTTTATGGCTTTTCCGTCTTATCGCGCCATCGATCTGGAGACCTGGCCCCGGCGTGAACACTTCGCCTACTACCGGGACGCGCTGCCTGTGGGCTACTCTCTGACCTGTCAGATCGACGTTTCCCCTTTGCTGGACTTTGCCCACAAACACCGCCTGCGCTTTTACGGCTGTCTCATCTATGCCGTCTCCCGCACCGTCAACGCCATGGACGAGATGAAGCTGATGCTCACCCCCGACGGCACGCCCGGCATCTGGGCGAAAGTCCACCCCAATTTTACCGTCTTTCATGAGGACGACCACACCTTCAGCGACCTCTGGTGCCACTATGACGCTGATTTTTCCACTTTTTATCAGAATTTTTCTCAGACGGTGGAGGAATTCGGCCACTGCCACGGCGTCAAAGGCCGTCCCGGTCAGCCCGCCAACTTCTTCTGTGTGAGCTGCGCCCCCTGGCTGGACTTTACCGGCTTTTCCACCTTTACCGCCGGCGGAACCCCCAGTCTCTTCCCCATCGTCACCTGCGGAAGGTACACCCGGCACGGCGAGACCTGCACCCTCCCCGTCACCCTTACCATCTCCCACGCCGCCGCCGACGGCTACCACGCCGGACAGTTTTTCCAGCTGCTCCAGGAAAACTGCCGCGCCTTCTCCTGAATACCGACTGCGCAGATTGAAAGAGCGCTGTGGGACTTTTCCTTCCCACAGCGCTCTTCAGCTTGTCAAAAAAGTCTGTTGTGATCTGCGAAAAAGAATGCAGATTTTCGCAATATCATTTTTTGATTTGCCCTACGCGGGCGGCGCCAGGCCCCCGCAGCGTTAAGAAAATGTGCCAGTGGCACATTT
>DXGA01000138.1 GCA_019114165.1 Candidatus Flavonifractor merdipullorum
TCCGCGATCTGCTTGAGCATCTCCAGCCGGTTGCTCTCCAATGGGTTATCACCTCCATGATTTCCAGAGCCGCGCTCGCTTACAGCATCATCATACCAGCATCCGGCGAAGATTGCAACGGTTTTTCAAAATATTTTTTAGGTTCTCATAAAAAATGTTTGATTCTGGTAGAATCCCGAAAACGGGCGGCATCCGCGCACAGCACGGACGCCGCCCGCCGCTCCGTGTGCAAGCGCCGCAAGCTCAGACTGGAGCGTGAAAACTCAAAGGTTTGTGAGACGATCAATCCTTTCCGACGTACTCAAGGGGCTGGGAAAGAGGTTTCGTTTTGCTGATGTACTTGCTCTCGTAGTCCCGGTAGATTTTCATGAACACGCCGGACAGGGCCAGCAGGGCGATGGCGTTGGGGATGCACCAGAAGCCGGAGACAATGTCCACCACGGTCCAGATGACCTGGGGCGTCTTGCCCAGGGCCAGGAAGCCGGGCACCAGCCACAGCAGGCGGATGGCATACTTAAAGGCCTTGGACTGCTTACCCTTGGGGAAGATATAGAAGAAGGCGGACTCATAGTTGATCTCCCAGCCCACCATGGTGGAGAACGCAAACAGGGCCAGAGGAATCGTGACCAGGATCTTACCCAGCATGGACCCGTACGCCGTGGAGAAGGCCGCCATGGTCAGGGCCTCCGCCTCCAGGCCGGACTGCCAGATCTCGGGACCGGAGCAGAGAATGGCGAGGGCGGTCATCGTGCACACCACCAGCGTATCCACGAACACCTCAAAGCAGCCGTACAGCCCTTCCTTAAAGGGGTGGTCCGTGATGGCGGTGGCGTGGGTGATGGGGGAGGAGCCGCAGCCCGCCTCATTGGAGAAGGTCCCCCGGGCGGCGCCCTGCCGCAGAGCCAGCGCGACAGTGGACCCTGCCAGGCCGCCCACAGCGGGCATCGGAGCGAAGGCGTACCGGAAGATCGAGGCGAACGCGGAGGGTACATATTCCAGATTCATGATGATCACGCCCAGAGCGCCCACCACATAGATCAGACACATGGCGGGGGTCAGCTTCTCGCAGAAGCTGCCGACGGACTTGACGCCGCCGATGAGCACCGCGCCGCAGATCACTGCCGCGACCACGGTGGTGACCCATGTCGGGACACCGAAGGTGTTCTGCACGGCGGTGGACATGGTATAGGGCTGGGCGAAAGCTGCCGTTCCCAAGCCGCCCAGGATGATGGTGATGGCAAAGATGGTCGCCAGGGGCTTCCATTTCTTTCCCATGCCCCGCTCTATGTAGTACATGGGGCCGCCGTAGTAGACGCCGTCCTCGCCCTTGATCCGGTAGTACTGGCCCAAGGTGACCTCAACGCACTTTGTCAGCATACCCAGCAGGGCGACGACCCACATCCAGAACACGGCGCCGGGGCCGCCCACCACCATGGCGGTGGCCACGCCGGCGATGTTCGCGGTGCCGACACAGCCGGCCAGCGCGGAGCAGACGGCCTGCAGAGGCGTCAAAGTACCTTCCTTGCCCTTTGCCCCGCCGCCTTTTTTGAACATCTCACCGGCGGTGTTTTTCAGAATATAGCCAAACTTGCGACATTGGAAGAATTTTGTTTTGATTCCAAACAGCAGGCCAACGGCGGCCAGGAGGATCAGGACTGGGGCCCCCCACAGGAAGCTGGAGATCGAATTTAAAATCTGTTCCATACGGTCCATTCTCCTTTTCAATGATTGATTTTAGAATTGTTCCAATCGTACACGCTCTCCTTATATACCGGTTCTGTCCTTTTTACCGCGTCAGCTCGCGGAGGATGCTGGCGAAGCCCCGGCAGGCCTTGGTCAGCTGCCCGATCTCAATATATTCATCGCGCACGT
Source organism: Candidatus Flavonifractor merdipullorum (assembly GCA_019114165.1). Lineage (GTDB taxonomy): Bacteria > Bacillota > Clostridia > Oscillospirales > Oscillospiraceae > Pseudoflavonifractor_A > Pseudoflavonifractor_A merdipullorum. Next base: position 1,873 of record DXGA01000138.1, read on the forward strand.
GGGCCAGACTCTCCAGTGAGGGACCATAGCCGATGCAGGGGATGCCCGCCTCGCCGCAGAAGTGGCTGCCGTTGGTGCAGAAGGCAAAGTGAGAGATCGGCGCTTCGATCCCCGCCTCCTTCAGCCCGGCCAGAGCCTTTTGCACATATTCATTGTCCTCGTCAATGAGCCACGCCGGGAAGTACCGCTTGGCGGAGATGGTCTCGCCGGTCCAGCAGACCTCCTGTCCCTCCGCCAGATAGGTCCGGGCCTTCAGGCCGGGGATTTTCTCCTTGGCCCGGGCGATGGCGTCCTCTACTTGGCCCAGGATCACGGACTCGTCCTCGCCCACCAGGGTCCGGCGGTCAAAGGTGGCCCGGCAGAGGGAGGGAACAACGGAGGCGCCGGGGTAGGGGGAGGAGATGATGTCCGTCAGCTCCAGAATGCCCTTCCCCAGAATGGGGTGCTCGTTGGGCACGATCCGGCGGATCTCCTCGATCACGGCCATCATATGGTAGACCGCGTTGACGCCCTTATCAGGGTTGGAGGAGTGACAGCTGACCCCCTCTGTCTCCACGACCACCTCCGCCCGGCCCCTCTGGCCGATCTTGACGGTGGTGGAGGTCGCCTCACCGATGATGACGAAGTCCGGCCGCGCCAGGCGGGTGATCTCCCGGGAAGAGACCCCCTCAAAGCACTCCTCGTGGACAGTACAGGATACGCAGATCTCCCCGGCAAAATCCCGGCCGGTGTCCTCCGCGAAGTGAGCGACGGCGGAGATCATGGCCGTCACGCTGCCCTTCATGTCCGATGTGCCGCGGCCGTAGATCCGCCCTTGATCGATCTCGCCGCCAAAGGGATCGTGGGTCCACTCGCCGGCGTCGATTACATCCACATTGTCGATGTGTCCATCCAGAAGAATCGTCTTCCCCGGCCGTTTGCCCCGCATACGGCCCAACACGCTGCCGTACCGGTCGATGACCACCTCATCGAAGCCATATTCCTCCATTTTGCGCTTCATCAGCTGGGCCACCCCCTGCTCCTGCCCGGAAGGACTGGGGATTCGGATGGCTTCCTGACAAAACTCGATCAACCGTTGATCTCTGTCCATGCCTGCGCTCCCTTCTCCAAATTTTGCCATATTTCGTGTACGATATGCAATATATCGCAACTCCATTATGCACCTCAGTGGAAATAGAAGTCAATATAAACTCGGTCGCAAATGACATTTTCTACAAATATCACCAGAGTGCACCGCACATTTTATGCGATCTGCCAAAAGAAAATGCGGAGAGTCTCCTCTCCGCATGGCGTCTCCTGTCCGCTGTATTACTTTGTGAGGACATCCGCCCCGAGCTCCCCGCCGTGACCCTGCATACTTCCGGCAATATCCCGGAGGCTGTTCTCCATGGAGCAGATCCAGTGGCTCCGCATCAGCTCTTTCGCTTTGGCGCCGTCCCTGGCCTGGATCGTCCGAAGGATCTCGCCGTGCTGGGATACGGAGATCTTCCGCATCCTGTCACAGTGGAAGTAGTGGTATTTGATCCGCTGGATGTGGAGAATCATCGTGCGGGAAAATTCCTCCACATACTCATTGCGGGCGGCGCGGACGATCGTCTCATGGAACAGGTTGTCATGGTCGATCGCGCCTGCGCCGTCATTGCGGTCACAGGCGTCCACAAAAGCCCGGTGGGTCTTTTCCATCTGCTCCAGCTCCTGGTCGGTGATACTGCCGCAGGCCAGCTCCGCCGCCAGAGCCTGCAGCTCCGCCAGGGTGCGGTAGCATTTCTCGATATCCGTAGTGTCAATATCCGCCACCACAGTGGCACGGCCCGGCACCACATAGACCAGCTTCTGCCCCTCCAGGATCTGAATGGCCTCCCGCACCGGCGTGCGGCTGACGTTGAAGCGTTTGGCAAGCTCGGAGTCGACGATCTTTTCTCCCGGCCGCAGTACGCCGGTGATGATCCAGTCGCACACCGTTTGGTAGATTATGTTTTTCGCAGAAAACCGCTGTAAATTTTCTACATTGGATGGAATCGGCATAATCACTCCCCGTTTCGCCCTTCGTATGTTTCTCTCCATATTTATATACCACAAGCCGCCCTTTTTTGCAATCATTTCGGCCGCTGAGATCCCGCTTGATCCGCCTGTTCCTACGGGCATAAAAAATTTTTTAGGTTTTCTAAATTTTTGTTTGACATCGGCGGTTTCTATGGTATGATAGAGACAGAGCGGGGGAAACCCCGCGGATGTGATATGACAAAAATACCGGCTACATACCTTATTACGACAGACTGTGCAGGGAGGAACGGTACTATGAATTTTGACGCGATCAAGCAGGCTGCCCAGGGC
>DXGA01000139.1 GCA_019114165.1 Candidatus Flavonifractor merdipullorum
ATCGACGGCCGGACCATCTGCGTGCCGGAAGGGACCACCATCCTGGACGCTGCCCTCTCGGCGGGGATCCACATCCCGCATCTGTGCTACCTCAAGAACATCAACGAGATCGGCGCCTGCCGCATCTGCTGCGTCCAGGTGGAGGGGGAGAAGAACCTCATCACCAGCTGCAACAACGTGGTACGGGAGGGTATGCAGGTCTATACCAATACGCCCCGGGTGCGTCTGGCCCGGCGGACCAATCTGGCCCTGATCCTCAGCCAGCATAACTGCAAGTGCGCCCTCTGTGTGCGCAACGGAAACTGTCAGCTCCAGCAGCTGGCCAACGACGCCGGCGTGCTGGAAAATCCCTTCCCCGAGGACCTGCCCAGCGAAAAACAGTGCCAGTGGGACCAGCATTTCCCCCTGTACCGGGACACCGCCAAGTGCATCAAGTGTATGCGCTGCATCCAGATCTGCGACAAGGTGCAGGGCCTGAACGTGTGGGACCTGGCGGCCACCGGCGGACGCACCCGGGTGGACGTGTCCCACAACCGGGTGATCTCCGAGGCGGACTGCAGCGCCTGCGGCCAGTGCATCACCCATTGCCCGGTGGGCGCGCTGCGGGAGCGGGACGATACCGCCAAGGTCATGCGGGCCATCGAGGACCCGGAGACCGTCACCGTGGTGCAGATCGCGCCGGCGGTGCGTACCGCCTGGGGCGAGAGTCTGGGCCTGACGCCTGAGCAGGCCACGGTCAACCGTCTGGCGGGGGCGTTCCGTCAGATGGGGGTGGATTACGTCTTTGATACCAGCTTTACCGCCGACCTGACCATTATGGAGGAGGGCAGCGAGTTCCTCCAGCGGCTCCAGAAGGGGGATTTGAAGCAATACCCCATGTTCACCAGCTGCTGTCCGGGCTGGGTGCGCTTCCTCAAGAGCCAGTTCCCCGAGCTGGTGGGCCAGCTCTCCACCAGCAAGAGCCCCCAGCAGATGTTCGGCGCGGTCATCAAGAGCTACTTTGCCCAGAAGATCGGGGTGCCGCCTGAGAAGATCTGCTGCATTTCGGTGATGCCCTGTCTGGCCAAGAAGGCCGAGTGCGACCTGCCCACCATGCGCTCCACCGGCTGTCAGGATGTGGACTTTGCCCTCACCACCCGGGAAGTGGTGCGCATGATTCGGGCCGAGCACATCGACGTGGCCCACATCCCCGAGACCCCCTTCGACCGCTTTATGGCCGATTACACCGGCGCGGGCGTCATCTTCGGCGCCACCGGCGGCGTGATGGAGGCGGCGCTGCGCAGCGCCTATTACCTGGTGACCGGGGAGAATCCCGCGCCCGACGCCTTCCGGGGTGTGCGGGACACCGGTACGGCGGGAGAGCGTCAGTGGCGGGAAGCCACCTTTGAGATCCAGGGTACGCCCGTCCGCGCGGCGGTGGTCAGCGGTCTGGGCAATGCCAGGGCGCTGTGCAAGGCCATTGTCAGCGGACAGGTACAGTATGACTTTGTGGAAGTGATGGCCTGTCCCGGCGGCTGCGCCGGCGGCGGCGGTCAGCCCATCCACTGCGACGACAAGGAGCGGGCCTTTACCCGCGGTCAGGTCCTCTACGGACTGGACCAGAAGATGGAGGTCCGGTTCAGCCATGAGAACCAGGATGTGCAGACGCTGTACCGGGAGTATCTGGGCGCGCCTCTGAGCGAAACTGCGGAACACCTCCTCCATACCGATCACTTCGGATGGGATATGCCCGGGGTGCGTTGAGCGCCTGACAAAAAGGTTATGTGCCGCCGGTCCTGATATGGGACCGGCGGCTTTTCTGTGTCCGCGCTCAGCGGTCAAATTGTTGAAATATGTAAAAAAGTGACCAAAACAATAAAAAATAGCTGCATCTATCAAAATTATCTTCCGGGAACGTGGAACAAAAGCAAAGAGAAGCGGTGATAATGCACAAAAAAACACCCGACGGACAAAGAAGTGTATTGCAAAAGTGCAATTTTTTGATATACTAAAAAGAAGATGGTTGCCAGAGCGGGCCGAAACGCGCAGGGCAAGAGATGGAAAAAGGGGCGCGAATGCGATATGGCGGGAACAGAAAGAGAAAAAGAGGAGCTTTCCCTGCTGTCAGATATCATTGACAAGGAAAAGCTGCAAAGACTTCAGGATACCATGGCGGAAGCGCTGGATATGGCGTTTATTGCCGTGGATTATCGGGGGCGGCCGGTGGTGGAATACAGCGGCTTCACAGATTTCTGCCAGCGGATGCGCCAGGGCGGATGCAGCCGGGACCTGTGTTTTCAGTGCGACGCCCACGGCGGACTGCACGCCACCATTACCGGAGAGCCCTATATCTACCGGTGCCATGCGGGACTGGTGGATTTCGCCGTACCGCTGATTTTGGACGGTCAATATCTGGGGTCTTTGCTGGGCGGACAGCTGGAGCTGACCGACCAGGGCCATGATCTCCAGCCCATTCTGCCGCAGAACACCCAGTGGAAGGATGACCCCGCGCTGGTGGAGGCATCGAAACGGGTGCACCGTATTTCCTACGAAAAGCTCAAGGCCAGCATTTTGCTGGTGCGGGACATGATGCAGGGGCTTTTGCAGGATTCCCGCCGGAGCGCGGTGCAGGCCAATCTGGAGCGCCGCATCCAGGAACTGATGGAGGAGCGGGCGGCCCGGGCCAACTTTCAGGAGACGGTGGCGGGCAGCCAATTCGGCCTCATCCAGGATTATCTGGGGGGCGACTTCTTTTTCTATGTGCTCAACGTGCTCTCCTGCCTGGCCTATCGGGAGAAGGCGGAGGAGACCGAACGGGCCGTGTGTGATTTCGCGTCCATGATGCGCTATGTGACGGAAAACGCGGACAGCAATTTCGTCCCTCTGGGGGAGGAACTGGGCTATATCACCAGCTATCTCCAGCTCCAGAAGCGGCGGCTGGAAGGCCGGCTGCAATATGATATCCATGTACCGGAAAAATACTATGGCGTGCTTTCTCTGTTCATGATGATCCAGCCCATGGTGGAGAACGCTCTGCGCTACGCGGTGGAACCCAGCGAAGAGGGGGGAAGCATCTCCATCCGCGCCCATGAGGAAGGGGAACTGCTGGTGGTGACGGTGAGCGACAACGGCACCGGCATGAGCAGAGAACAGATCGACGCCATCCTCCGTCAGCGCAACGGTAAACGGGGGAAGAGCCGCAATTATCTGACCAATATCAACCAGCGGCTCAAGCATATTTTCGGAAAAGGATGCGGTCTGGTAATCCGCAGCAAGGAAGACGGTTTCCCCGGCACGGAGATCCAGGTACGCATTCCGCTGCGCAACGAGGAGACCCTGGAATAGAAAAAACGGCGCCCAGACAGGACCCGGACGGAGAGCGGAATGAAGGAGCGTGGAGAGACGGATGTTCAAGATTCTGGTAGTGGACAGCGGTGTGATCGACCGGGAAATGATACGGGACACCTTGACGGAGGGACTGGAAGGTCCGGTAGAGATCCATATGGCGGTGGGGGCCGAGCAGGCCAAGGCGATTTTGGAGCGGGAAAATATTGACCTGCTCATTGCCGACGCCCCCCGGGCGGCCTATGTGAAAAATCTGGTCTATACGGCCTACGGCACCAACAGCAGTATCCGGGTGATCCTCACCACCGTCAAGCGGGAGGATGAGATCGCCCAGATCGCAAACCGGCTCAATGCGGCGGGCTATCTGTTGAAACCCTTCCGGCGGGAGCATCTGGTGGCCATGGTGCGGCCGCTGGAGGAGGCGGTGAAGGAGGACCTGGCCCGGGCGGGAGAGGCCGAACGGAGCGCCTATCTGGAGCGGATCCGGGCCAGCATCCAGGAGTGCCAATATAAAAAATCCATCGAGACGGCAAAAGAGTACATTGAATTCCTCTGCGAGACGGGGGATAATAAAAATGTCATTCGTACGCGGATGGTGGAGTTTGCCGCGGGACTGGCCGAGCTGGGTCACACCCAGAGCCAGGAGGTCCAGAACCAGCTGGGGGCCTGTCTGGAACGGTTCCGCTCCCGGTTCGACCTGCAGGGCAATCCCTTTGAAGTCTCTCTGGTCATTGAAGAGATGGTGGACATCATTTTCAACGATCTGGACCGGCGTCAGCTCTACTCCGACGACGATTTGAAACGGGTGCTCAATTACATTGACCGCAACATCAAGCGGGGCATCACCCTGGACGATGCGGCGGAATGTGTGAATATGAGCTCCAGCTACTTCAGCAAATTCTTCAAGAAGTCCACCGGCATCAATTTTATTACATATGTGACCGACCGGAAGATCGAATTTGCCAAGGATATGCTGCGCAGTACCGATATGCCCGTCATCAACATTGCCTATGAGCTCTCCTACAACGAGACCAACTATTTCAGCAAGGCGTTCAAGAAGAAAGTGGGCATGACGCCGGTGGAATACCGGGAGCGGTGCGCCCGGGAGGCGGGACAGGGCAGACATACCACGGCAGGATAATAACCGCCGGACGGTCCCAAATTGAGAGGAGCGGTGAGCCGTGCAGGAATTCAGTTTCAGTACCCGGATCTTTTTCGGAGAGGGCGCCCTGGAACGCCTGAACAAGGTGGTAAACAAAAGAGTGCTGATCGTGACCGATCCGTTCATGGCCAAGACGGGAGTAGCGGACCGGGTGGCGTCCTATCTCACCGACTGTGAGGTGACGGTGTTCTCCGATGTGGTGCCCGATCCCCCCATTGAGGTGGTGGCTGCCGGCGTGAAGTGTCTCCAGGAGTGCCGTGCGGAGGTCATGGTGGCGGTGGGCGGCGGTTCGTCCATCGACGCGGCCAAGGCCATCCGCGCCACGGCTGGCCGGATCTCCACGGTGGAGACCGAAATCATGGAGTGTTTCGCCATTCCCACCACCAGCGGCACCGGTTCCGAGGTCACCGAGTATTCGGTCATCACCGACAAGGCAAAAGGGCTGAAATATCCCCTGGTGAGCCGTGCCCTCCGTCCCCCCACGGCCATTCTGGACCCGTCTTTGGTCACGTCGGCGCCTCCTTCGGTGACGGCGGACAGCGGCATGGACGTGCTGACCCATGCGCTGGAGGCCTATGTATCGGTGAACGCCAACGATTTTTCCGACGCACTGGCGGAAAAGGCCATTTCTCTGGTGTTCCGCTGGCTGCCGGAGGCCTATAAGAACGGCGGCGACCTGCTGGCCCGGGAGAAGATGCACAACGCCTCCTGCATGGCGGGCCTGGCCTTCAACTGTGCGGGTCTGGGTCTGTGCCACGGCATGGCGCACGCGGTGGGCGGCAAGCTTCACCTGCCCCATGGCCGCGCCAACGCCATCATTCTGCCCCATGTGCTGCGCTTCAACGCCGATCTGGACGGCAGCCGCCGGGGAGAACCGGGGACCGCGGCCCGCAAATATCAGCGCATCGCCAAACTGCTCAACCTGCCCTCCTCCAGCGTGACGGTGGGCGTGAGCCAGCTGGTGCGCGGGGTGGAGCACCTCAACCGGACGCTGAAGATCCCGGTCAACCTGCGCAGCGCCGGCTGTGACATGACCGTGTATGAACAGGAGCGCAAGGCCATCATTGCCGCGGCGCTGGCCGATTCCACCACGGCCACCAATCCCCGCCACCCCAACGAGGCGGAGGTCAAGAATCTGCTGTCCATCGTGGCCGGCTGAGAAAACATCCATATCTGTTCCGAGAACGTCCTGCCCGCCGGGCAGGACGTTTTTCTTTTTTGCGGCAGAGTGTAAAAAACTGCACTGGTGAGACAAAAAGAGGTGTGTATTATAAAAAATAGATAGACGGATGGGAGAAGAGGAAGATTTTATCGTCAAAAAAGGACAACACGACGCCGAAAAAACCGGTATATGGAAATACGCTTTTGGTGAGATTGGACGAAAAAGTACCCGCAGCAAACAAGAAAATCCGAGAGAATGAAAGTATAATAAGCTAAGAGAGGTCTTAAAAACCGAATCAATTTATTCATGATTTTATAGTAGGAGGTAAGGTTATGCAGCAAGAAGCACTGGGTATGATCGAGACCCGCGGTCTGGTAGGCGCCATCGAGGCGGCCGATGCCATGACCAAGTCCGCCAACGTGACTCTGGTGGGCTACGAGAAGATCGGCTCCGGTCTGGTGACCGTCATGGTCCGCGGCGACGTGGGCGCGGTCAAGGCCTCTGTGGATGCCGGTGCCTGCGCCGCCGAGAAGGTGGGCGAAGTGGTTTCCCAGCATGTCATTCCCCGCCCCCACACTGACGTGGAGAAGATCCTCCCCAAGACTCCCAACGCCTGATAAGCCACATATTAAATATCATGGAGGTATGAAGCAATGAAGGACGAACTGGTCAGCAAGATCATGGACGAGGTTCTCAAGAAGGTCGGCGCCGAGGCGCCTGCCGCCGCTCCTGCTCCCGCCGCTCCCGCCGCCAAGTGCTGCAACAACACTTGCAACCTGACGGAGTTTGTTGGCACCGCCATCGGCCACACCATCGGCCTGGTCATCGCCAACGTGGACCGGCAGGTCCATGAGAAACTGGACATCGATCCCAAGTTCCGCTCCATCGGCATCATTGGCGACCGTACCGGCGCCGGTCCCCAGATCTTCGCCGCCGACGAGGCCGTGAAGGCCACCAACTGTGAGATCCTGAAGATCGAGCTGCCCCGCGATACCGAGGGCGGCGCCGGTCACGGCTCTCTGATCATCTTCGGCGCTGAGGACGTCTCCGACGCCCGCCGGGCCGTCGAGGTCTGCCTGCGCGAAGTGGAGCGCACCTTCGGCGACGTGTACGGCAACAGCGCCGGCCACCTGGAGTTCCAGTATACCGCCCGCGCCAGCCATGCGCTGAACAAGGCTTTCGGCGCTCCTCTGGGCAAGGCCTTCGGCATCACCGTCGGCGCCCCCGCCGCCATCGGCGTTCTGCTGGCCGATACCGCCGTGAAGGCCGCCACTGTTGACGTGGTGGGCTGCTCCACGCCCGGCAACGGCGGCACCAGCTACTCCAACGAGGTGATCCTGACCTTCTCCGGCGACTCCGGCGCCGTCAAGCAGGCCATCATCGCTGCCCGCGACGTGGGCATGCAGGTCCTGGGTGTCATGGCTCCCGATGAGGAGCTCAAGAGCACCACTACCCCCTACATCATCTAATTCTCATCGGGAAGGAGTCAGTCTCACATGAAGTCTAAACGTTTTGAAGTCCTGGCCGCTCGCCCGGTCAATCAGGACGGTTACGTCAAGGAATGGCCTGAGGTGGGCCTCATCGCCATGGACAGCCCCTTCGATCCCAAGCCCAGCATCAAGGTCGAGAACGGCCGGATCGTGGAAATGGACGGCAAGACCCGCGATGAGTTCGATATGCTGGACACCTTCATCGCCGATCACGCCATCCGCATCGAGGGCGCCGAGGCGGCCATGGCCATCGACTCTCTGGAGATCGCCCGCAAGATCGTTGACATCAACGTCAGCCGCGACGAGATCCTGGCCATCACCCTGTGCCTCACCCCCGCCAAGCTGACCGAAGTGGTGGGCAAGCTGAACATCGTGGAGATCATGATGGGCATGACCAAGATGCGCGCCCGCATGCAGCCCGCCAACCAGTGCCACGTCACCAACGTGCGCGATAACCCCGTGCAGATTGCGGCCGACGCCGCCGAGGCCGGTGTCCGCGGCTTTGCCGAGATGGAGACCACCGTCGCCGTCGCCCGTTACGCTCCCTTCAACGCCATGGCTCTGTTCGTGGGCGCCCAGGTGGGCCGTCCCGGCGTCATGACCCAGTGTGCTCTGGAAGAGGCCACCGAGCTGATGCTGGGTATGCGCGGCTTCACCACCTACGCCGAGACCATTTCCGTCTACGGCACCGAGCCCGTCTTCATGGACGGTGACGACACTCCCTACTCCAAGGCGTTCCTGGCCAGCTGCTACGCTTCCCGCGGCCTGAAGATGCGCTTTACTTCCGGTACCGGTTCCGAGGTCCAGATGGGCTACGCCGAAGGCAAGTCCATGCTGTACCTGGAAGCCCGCTGCCTGGCCGTCACCAAGGGCGCCGGCGTGCAGGGCACCCAGAACGGTTCCGTTTCCTGTATCGGCGTGCCTGCCGGCGTGCCCGGCGGTATCCGCGCCGTTGCCGCTGAGAACCTGATCTCCATGCTGCTGGATCTGGAGTCCACCACCTCCAACGACCAGACCTTCACCCACTCCGACCTGCGTCGTGTGGCCCGCAGCGTGCCTCAGTTCTTCTCCGGCACCGACTACATCTGCTCCGGCTACTCCGCCACCCCCAACTATGATAACATGTTCGCCGGCTCCAACTGGGACGCCGAGGACTATGACGACTGGAACATCATCCAGCGCGACATGAAGGTGGACGGCGGCCTGCAGCCCGTCCGCGAGGAAGAAGTCCTCAAGGCCCGCAACAAGGCCGCCCGCGCCCTCCAGGGTATGTTCCGTGAGCTGGGCCTGCCCGAGATCACCGACGCCGAGGTCGAGGCCGCTACCTACGCCAACGGCTCCAACGATATGCCGCCGCGTAACGTCAACGAGGATCTGAAGGCGATCGAAGAGATGATGGCCCGCAAGGTCACCGGCGTTGACTTCGTCAAGGCGCTGGACAAGGCCGGCTTCCCCGACGTGGCCCACAGCGTGTACAACATGCTCCGTCAGAAGGTGGCCGGCGACTACCTGCACACCGCCTCCATCTTTGACTCCAACTTCCATGTTCTCTCCGCGGTGAACATGCCCAACCAGTATCACGGTCCCATGACCGGCTATCAGATGAGCGAGGAGCGTTGGAACCAGATCAAGGATATCCCCAACGCCATTCGGCCGGAAGACATCTAAGAGGGGTGAATACGAGATGACGTTTGATGCTAATATGCTGCGCAGCGTGATCGAAGAGGTCATGAAGGAGATGAACCTGGACGAGGCCGTCGCCGCCCCCCAGGCCGCTCCCGCTGCCGTTACTGCTACCATTCCTGAGACCAGCAAGCTGACCCTGACTGAGACCGGCGAGGCTCAGAAGGGCAGCGCTCCCGATGAAGTGGTCATCGGCCTGGCGCCCGCCTTCGGCACCAAGCAGACCAAGACCATCATCGATCTGCCCCACGACAAGGTGCTCCGCGAGATCATCGCCGGCATCGAGGAAGAGGGCATGAAGTGGCGCATCATCAAGGTGTACCGCACTTCCGACGTTTCCTTTATCGCCCATGACGCCGCCGAGTATTCCGGCTCCGGCATCGGCATCGGCATTCAGTCCAAGGGCACCACGGTCATCCATCAGAAGGACCTGCCCCCCCTGTCCAACCTGGAGCTCTTCTCCCAGGCGCCTCTGATCGACCTGGACACCTATCGTAAGATCGGCAAGAACGCCGCCAAGTACGCCAAGGGCGAGGCTCCCACCCCCGTCCCCACCAAGAACGACCAGATGGCCCGCCCCACCTATCAGGCTCTGTCCGCTCTGCTCCACATCAAGGAGACCGAGCTGGTGGACAACAACAAGCGGCCCCAGGCCGTCACGGTCAGTTTTCAGTAAGGGAGGCTAACAAGTTTATGGATCAGGAACTTTTGATGAAACAGATCGTGGAGCAGGTCATGGCCGCCATGAACAAGGGCGCCGCCGCTCCCGCCGCTGCCCCCAAGGCCTGCGGCTCCAAGGTTACCGCCGCCAACTATCCTCTGGCCGAGAACATGGCCGACAAGATTGCCACTCCCACCGGCAAGCCCTTCTCCTCTCTGAGCTATGAGCAGGTCATCAACGGCCAGATTTCCGCCGAGGACATGCGCATCGCCCCCGAGACCCTGGAGATGCAGGCTCAGGTGGCTGAGAGCGTGGGCCGCGAGGCCTTCGCCGGCAACCTCCGCCGCGCCGCCGAGCTCATCGCCGTGCCCGACGACCGTCTGCTGGAGATCTACAACGCCCTGCGTCCCTACCGCTCCACCAAGCAGGAGCTGCTGGACATCGCCGCCGAGCTGGATGGCTACAAGGCCACCGTGGCCGCGAGCCTGGTCCGTGAGGCCGCCGAAGTGTACGAGAAGCGCGACCGTCTGAAGAAGTTCTAAGAGATTATTAAGGTAGGAGGCCACGCCATGAAGATCGTCGCAGGTATCGACATCGGCAACGCAACCACAGAGACGGCGCTGGCCCGGATCGAGAACGGAAGGGCGGAGTTCCTCTCCAGCGGGATCGTGCCCACCACCGGCATCAAGGGTACCCATCAGAACATCAACGGCATCTTCCATTCTCTCACCAACGCTCTGGAAGCGGCGGGATTGACCCTGAAGGATTTGAGTGAAGTGCGGCTCAACGAGGCCGCCCCCGTCATCGGCGACGTGGCCATGGAGACCATCACCGAGACCATCATCACCGAATCCACCATGATCGGGCACAATCCCGCCACGCCGGGCGGCGTGGGTGTGGGTGTGGGCGAGACGGTGCGCATCGACGCGCTGGCCAACGCCAAGGCCAATCAGGACTACATCGTGGTCATTCCCCGGGATGTGGACTTTGAAGTGGCCGCGGCCCTCATCAACCGGGGCGCGCAGAACGGCCGCCAGGTGACCGCCGCCATTGTGCAGCGGGACGACGGCGTGCTCATCAGCAACCGTCTGGACCGGAAGATCCCCATCGTGGACGAAGTGGGACTCATTGACAAGGTGCCTCTGGGCATGCGGGCCGCCGTAGAGGTGGCCGGTCCCGGCGGTGTGGTGGAGGTTTTGTCCAACCCCTACGGCATCGCGACGCTGTTCGGCCTCTCTTCGGACGAGACCAAGCAGGTGGTACCCATCGCCCGTGCCCTCATCGGCAACCGCTCCGCCGTGGTCATCAAGACGCCGGCGGGCGACGTGAAGGAGCGTAAGATCCCCGCAGGCTCCATTGAGATCCTGGGGAACGGACGCACCGTCAAGGTCAACGTGGACGAGGGCGCCGAAAAGATCATGACCGCCGTCGGGGCGGTGCGGGACGTGGACGACGTCCGGGGCGAGCCGGGGACCAACGCCGGCGGTATGCTGGAGAAGGTGCGGCAAGTCATGGCCAACCTGACCAACCAGCACCCCCGTGACATCAAGATCCAGGACCTGCTGGCGGTGGATACCTTTACGCCCCAGAAAGTCCGGGGCGGTCTGGCCAACGAGTTCTCCCAGGAGAACGCCGTGGGCATCGCCGCCATGGTCAAGGCCGACCGTCTTCAGATGGTGGCCATCGCCAAGGAGTTTTCCGAGAAGATCGGGGTACCCGTCCAGGTGGGCGGCGTGGAGGCCGACATGGCCATCCGCGGCGCGCTGACCACACCGGGCACCACGAAACCTCTGGCCATTCTGGATATGGGCGCCGGTTCCACCGACGCGTCCATCATCAACTCGGCGGGGGAGATCCATTCCATCCATCTGGCGGGCGCGGGCAATATGGTCACGCTGCTCATCCAGTCGGAGATGGGCCTGGATAACTTCGATACCGCTGAGGATATCAAGAAATACCCCCTGGCCAAAGTGGAAAGCCTCTTCCACATCCGGCACGAAAACGGCACGGCGGAGTTTTTCGACCAGCCGCTGAACCCCAACCTGTTTGCCAAGGTGGTCATCCTGAAGGAGGGGCAGATGCTTCCTCTGGAGGGCGACCAGTCCATGGAGCGCATCAAGCTCATCCGGCGACAGGCCAAGGAGAAGGTGTTCGTCACCAACGCCGTCCGGGCGCTGGCCAAGGTCAGCCCCACCGGCAATGTGCGGGACATCCAGTTCGTGGTGCTGGTGGGCGGATCGGCGCTGGACTTTGAAGTCCCCCAGCTGGTCACCGACGCCCTGAGCCAGTACCGTGTGGTGGCGGGCCGGGGCAACATCCGGGGCACCGAGGGTCCGCGCAACGCCGTGGCCACCGGCCTGGTGCTGTCCATGACCGAAGGAGGCTGAGCCATGAGACCAGTGGAACAGGAGCGGCCCACCATCAAGGTGTTTGTGGCCAGCGGCTACGGCCGGCCGGCTACGCTGCTCATGCTGCTCCACGGCATCGAGGAAGAGAGCATTCCCTTCCAGGTGCTGGAGGAGCAGAAAGGCGACGCGGTGGCGCTGGCCTGGGAGGCCAGTCACCAGTCCCGCCTGGAAGTGGGTCTGGGACTGGACCACGACAAGCTGGCCCTGCATTTCGGGAAGCTGGAAGCGGATCACCCCCTGTTCGTGATCTCCGCCCGGTCCCCGGAGGAGCAGGTGCGCGCCATCGGCGCCAATGCCGCCCGGTTGGTAAAGAAGCTTCCCTTCAAACCCCTGGAGCGGCAAGAGGAGGTGAATAGATGAGCCAGAAAAGTCTTGGACTCATCGAGACTTACGGTCTGCTGGCCGGTGTGGAGGCGGCGGACGCCGCCGTCAAATCGGCCAACGTGGAGCTGGTGGGCTATGAGCTCTCCAAGGGCAGCGGTATGACCACCATCAAGGTGGAGGGCGACGTGGGCGCGGTGAAAGCCGCCATTCAGGCCGCCCAGGTAGCCGCCGAAAAGGTGGGCAAAGTGGCCGCTGTGCGTGTCATCGCCCGTCCCGCCGCCGGCATCGAGATGCTGGTGCGCAACGGCGATACCGTGGGCTATCAGCCCCCAACGCCGGAGCCGGAGCCTCCCGCACCGCCTGCCGGGCCTGACCCCACGCCCGAAGGTCCCGCCGGAGAGGGCGGGGACGGATCGGAGGAAAACGGTCCGGAGTCTGACGGCGGGGAGGGGGAGCCAACGCCCCCCGCACCCAACCGCGCCGCCCGCCGGAGCAGCCGCAAGGCCGCCGGACGGAGCGCGAAAAAAGCAAGCGGCAACGCCTGAGTGCAGGCGGCCGGATACCATGAAATCCATCCCTGAATTAGGAGGAATCAAACCATGAGTGAAGCATTAGGTATGATCGAGACCCGTGGTCTGGTTGGCGCCATCGAGGCCGCCGATGCCATGACCAAGTCCGCCAACGTGACTCTGGTCGGCTATGAGAAGATCGGCTCCGGCCTGGTGACCGTGATGGTCCGCGGCGACGTGGGCGCGGTCAAGGCCGCTGTGGACGCTGGCGCCTGCGCCGCCGAGAAGGTGGGCGAGGTCGTTTCCCAGCACGTCATCCCCCGTCCTCACACCGACGTGGAGAAGATCCTGCCCAAGGCTCTGTAAGAATAGGTCGGCGGCATGAGTACGACGAGAAGTATGACCAGAGAAGAACTGGTCCGGTTGATCACCCGCAAGGTGATCGAGGCGCTCCAGGGTGGGCGTCCCATTCCCCTCGGCGTCTCCAACCGGCACATTCATCTGGATCGGGCGGATATGGATATCCTCTTTGGTCCGGGCAGCGAGCTGACCCACAAGAAGGATCTGGGCCAGCCCGGGCAGTATGCCGCCGAGGAGACCGTGACGCTGCGGGGACCCAAGGGTACGCTGAAAAAGGTGCGGGTCCTTGGCCCCCTGCGCTCCGAGACTCAGGTAGAGATCTCCGTGGCCGACGGCTACGTGCTGGGCGTGAAACCGCCGGTGCGGGAGTCGGGCTATCTGAGCGGAACGCCGGGCATCGAGATCATCGGGCCCTGCGGCTCCATCAAGAAAGACCGGGGCGTCATCGTGGCCCTGCGCCACATCCATATGACCCCCACCGACGCCGAGCAGTTCGGCGTCAAGGATAAAGACGTGGTCTGTGTCCGCATCGGCGACGAGATCCGCGGCGCGCAGCTGACCAACGTCCATGTGCGGGTGTCCGGCCAGTACGCGCTGGAGATGCACATCGACGTGGACGAAGCCAACGCGGTAGGCGCCAAAAACGGCGATTTCGTCACCATCTGTAAATGTGAGCAAACACCGGCGTGTAAGCTGGACGTGAAACAGTAAAAAGGAGGGTTCCCCTTGGCCTATGATTTGAGCGCGGCAAATGAGACTCTTTTGGAGTTTGACCGCTTGGTTCGGGAAGGGAAGACCGCGCCTTGGTCAGGGAACCTGAAGGTAGGCGTGGACCTGGGCACCGCCAACATCGTGGTGGCGGTGGTGGACGAGGAAAACCGGCCCGTGGCCGGCATGACCACCCCGTCCCGCGTGGTACGCGACGGCATCGTCGTGGACTATGTGGGGGCGGTGTCCGCGGTCACACGCATGAAGCGGGAACTGGAAGAGCGGCTGGGCTGCACGCTGGACCGTGCGGCCACCGCCATTCCGCCGGGGATCATCGCGGGCAATGTGCGGTGCATCGCCAACGTCATCGAAGGGGCGGGCTTTGAGGTGTCCAACGTCATCGACGAGCCCACCGCCGCGGCCACGGTGCTGGGGATCGACTCCGGCGCGGTGGTGGACGTGGGCGGCGGCACCACCGGCATCAGCGTGCTGAAGAACGGCACGGTGGAGTTTACCGGCGACGAGCCCACCGGCGGCACCCACATGACGCTGGTGCTGGCGGGCTTCCACCACTGTACCACCGAAGAGGCCGAGGAGATGAAGAAGGACCCCAAGCAGGAGTCCAACGTCTTCCCCGTGGTCCGGCCGGTGGTGGAGAAGATGGCGGCCATTGTGGCCCGGTACCTGCAAAGCCATCCCACGGATGCCGTTTATGTGGTGGGCGGCGCCTGCTGTTTCAGCCAGTTCGAGACGGTATTTGAAAAAAACATCGGCATCCCCACCTATAAACCGGAGGTCCCCCTGTTGGTGACGCCGCTGGGGATCGCCATGAACGCATAAAACCGCCCCCCATATCAGGGGCGCAGAAAGGAGCGGATATCGTGACGGAAGATCAGCTGCGGGACGCCATTCTGGAGGCCCTGACGGAAGAGATCGCCCGACGCGTAGCCGAGAAGCTCCAGCAGCTTCAAAAGAAGGCGCTGGTGATATGTACCGGTTCCGCCCTCTCCTTTTCCACCTGGCTGGTGGGACTCCAGCAGCTGGCCGAGGCCGGATTCCGGATGGATCTCTATCTTTCGGAGAGCGCCTGCCAGGTCCTGGACACCGAGGCGCTTTGCGCGGCGGTACCCTTCGGAAAGGTGTGGAAGGGGAGACTGGAAGAAGCGCCGGAAAAACTGGCCGCTTCTTACCCCACCATTCTGGTGCCGGCTCTGACGGTGAACAGCGCCGCCAAGCTGGCCCACTGCATTTCTGACACGCCGGCCACCCGGATGATCTCCAATTCCATGATGCGGGGCAAGAACGTGGTGGTGTCGGTGGACGGGTGCTGTCCCGACAATTCCGACCGCCCCGCCATGGGCTACCGGATGACCGATGGGCTCAAAGCCCAGCTGCGGCGCCATCTGGAACAGCTCCAGGCCTACGGCGCGTCCCTCACCACGGCCGACCGCTTTGCCAGCCGGGTGATCCGGACCATCCAGGGTCCCGCCGTTTCCGCGGAGGCGGCTCCGGAGCAAAAGGCAGCGCCGGCTCCCGTGGCCGTCCCGGGGGAGTACCGGGTGGAGAAACGGGTGCTGGGCCGGGGCGATGTGTCCGCCCTGCCGGCGGCATGCACCCTGCGTGTCAAGCAAAACTGCCAGATCACCCAGTTGGCCGCCGAAGTATTGCAGGTGCGGCGCATCAAAGTGATCCGGGAAGGATAAATCATCACGAGAACGAGGTGTGGATATGTACCTGGGAAGAGTCATCGGCACGGTGGTGTCTACCAGCAAGAATGAAGATCTGATCGGCATGAAGCTCCTGATCGTGGAACGGCTGGATGAGCATCTCCAACGCAGCGGAGAGACCGAGATCGCGGTGGATTCCGTGGGTGCCGGCAACGGCGAGATCGTCATCGTCTGCGGCGGCAGCGCGGCCCGCTATGTGTTCGGCGGCAACGTCCCGGTGGATAAATCCATCGTCGGTATCGTGGACACGGTGGAGACCATGTAAGGTCTCCCAAACCAGACCAAATGACAGACAGGGGGCTTGTAAGTGGCCAATCTGTATACCAAAACAGGGGATAAGGGCCAGACCAGTCTCGTGGGCGGCAGCCGGATCAGCAAAGGCGACCTTCGGGTGGAGTGCTACGGCACCGTGGATGAGATGGGTTCCGCCCTGGGGTTTGCCCGCTCCCTGAGCCAGCGGGAGTACGTCCGCAAGACGGTCCACCACATCCAGGGGCGGCTCTTCGCCCTGGGCGCGGAGATCGCCAGCGACGCGGAAGGACGCAAGAAGCTCAAACATGTCATCGACGAGGAAGACGTGGCCTATCTGGAGGCTGTGGTGGACAAGTGCACCGAGACCAACGGTCCCCAGACCGCCTTCGTCATTCCCGGCGAGAACCCGCCCTCCGGCGCCCTTCATGTGGCCCGGACGGTGGTGCGGCGGTGTGAGCGGTGCATGATCCACCTCTCTCAGGAGAGCGAGGTACGGGAAGTGCTCCTGCGCTTTGTCAACCGGCTTTCCGACGCCACCTACGCACTGGCCCGACTGGAGGAAACCCTGGCCCAGCAGGAAGAGCTGAAGGCCAAGGTGGAAGAAGAGGTGCGCCGTCAGCTCAACGCCACCCATCGCCGCCCGCCGTTCACACTGGAGACGGTGGAAGCTATGGCGGTGCGTGCCCGAAAGAAGGCGGCTGAGATGGGCGTGCCGGTGGTATTTGCCGCGGTGGACGAGGGAGGCAACACCTTCTTTCTCCAGCGGATGCCCGGTTCTTTCCAGGGCAGTATCGACGTGGCGCTGAACAAGGCCTATACGGCCAACGCCTTCCATATGCCCACCGACGTGCTGGGCAAGGCCGCCCAGCCGGGCGCGCCGCTCTACGGCATCGAGAGCAGCAACGGCGGACGGATCGTGCTCTTCGGCGGAGGCTATCCCTACGAATACGAGGGGAAGGTCGTGGGCGCCATCGGCGTTTCGGGCGGCAGCGTGGAAGAGGATATGACCATTGCGCAGGCCGCGCTGGGCGACTTGTGAGCATTTTGTGACCAAGACCGCGGCTCCCGCGGCACAACAGGAGGAATCACAATGAATGTAGATGTGAATCTGGTAGAACAGCTGGTGAAAAAGGTTCTGGACCAGGTGGAAGGGGCCGGCGACCTGCTGACCACTGCCGGAGATTGCGGTGTGTTCGAGACCATGGACGACGCCATCAACGCCGCCGAGGCCGGACAGCGCCAGTATCTGAAATGTTCCATGGCCGACCGCGCCAAGTACGTCCAGACCATCCGGGACGTGGTGCTCAGAAAGGATGTCATGGAGTACATCTCCCGCCAGGCCGTGGAAGAGACCGGCATGGGCGGCTATGAGTATAAGGTCATCAAAAACACCCTGGCCGCCACCAAGACGCCCGGCGTGGAAGACCTCACCACCGAGGCTCTCTCGGGCGACGACGGCCTGACCCTGGTGGAGTACTCTCCCTTCGGCGTCATCGGTTCCATCACCCCCACCACCAACCCCACCGAGACGGTGATCTGTAACTCCATCGGCATGCTGGCAGCCGGCAACGCCGTGGTGTTCAGCCCCCATCCCCGCGCCAAGAACGTGACCCTCTACCTCATCAAGGCCATCAACCGGGCCCTGAAGGAGGCGGGCGCGCCCGACAACCTGGTGGTGACCGTGGCGGAGCCCTCCATTGAGAACACCAACGCCATGATGAAGCACCCCAAGGTGCGCATGCTGGTGGCCACCGGCGGCCCCGGCATCGTCAAGACGGTGCTTTCCAGCGGCAAGAAGGCCATCGGCGCCGGCGCGGGCAACCCGCCCGTGGTGGTGGACGAGACGGCCGACATCGAGAAGGCCGCCGTGGATATCGTCAACGGCTGTTCCTTCGACAATAACCTCCCCTGCATCGCGGAGAAGGAAGTCATCGCGGTGGATTCCATCGCCGACTACCTGATCTTCAACATGAAGAAGAGCGGCGCTTACGAGATCAAGGACAAGGCCGTCATCGATCAGCTGGTGGAGCTGGTCACCGAGAACGGCAAGAAGCCCAAGACCGAGTTCGTAGGCAAGAGCGCTCAGTACATTTTGGAGAAGGTGGGCATCCAGGTGGGCTCTGACGTCAAGGTCATCCTGATGGAAGCCGACGAGCAGCATCCCTTCGTGCAGGTGGAGCTGATGATGCCCATCCTGCCGGTGGTGCGGGTGCGCGACGTGGACGAGGCCATTGACATGGCCATCCGGGTGGAACATGGCAACCGCCATACCGCCATGATGCACTCCCGCAACGTGGATAAGCTGACCAAGATGGCCAAGCTCATCCAGACCACCATTTTCGTCAAGAACGGCCCCTCCTATGCCGGCATCGGCGTGGGCGGCATGGGCTACACCACCTTCACCATTGCCGGTCCCACCGGCGAGGGCCTGACCTCTGCCAAGTCCTTCGCCAGAAAGAGAAAGTGCGTCCTGGTCGGCGGCATGGACGTCCGCTGACTAGACCCCGCCCAGGAAAGGATCGAAGCTTATGTCCATCGATTTGATCGCCGCGGTGCAGGCGGCCGGCATCGTGGGCGCCGGCGGAGCGGGTTTTCCCACTCACGTCAAGCTCAACGCCAAGGCCGACACCGTCATCATCAACGGCGCGGAGTGTGAGCCGCTGCTCCGGGTGGATCAGCAGCTGATGGCCCGGAAGGCCGAGCAGCTTCTGTCCGCGCTGGACCTGATGGTAGATCAGGTGGGCGCCCAGCGGGGCGTGGTGGCGCTGAAAGAGCACTATCACGAGGCGGTGTCGGCCCTGAAGGCCGCGCTGCCTGCCCATCCCCGGCTGAGCATCCACCAGCTGGGCGGGTTTTATCCCGCCGGCGACGAGCAGGTTCTGGTCTGTGAGGTCACAGGCCGGGTGGTACCGGAGGGCGGCATTCCCATCCAGGTGGGCGTGGTGGTGAGCAACGTGGAGACGGCCCTTCAGCTCTATGAGGCCGTCACCACCGGCAAGCCCGTCACCGAAAAGTATGTGACGCTGACCGGCGCGGTGCGCACCCCCATGACGGTGAAAGTCCCTCTGGGCGTCACCGTGCGGGAGACGCTGGCGCTGGCCGGCGGTCCCACCGTGGAGGCCTATGCCGTCATCAACGGCGGCCCCATGATGGGCCGGGTGGTCTCTCCGGAGAGCACCATCACCAAGACCACCAAGGGTCTGATCGTCATTCCCGAAGGTCATCCCCTGCTGGTGAGTCTCAATAAGCCCCTGGACCGGAGTCTGCGGGACGCGGCCATCGCCTGTATGCAGTGCTCGCTGTGTACCGAGGTCTGTCCCCGGGCCAATCTGGGCCACCGCATCCATCCCCATAAGCTCATGCGCATTGCGGCCTACGGTTCGCTGTGCGATGAAAAGGACACTCCCATGAACGCGTTCCTCTGCTGCGGCTGCCGCCTGTGCGAGTATGCCTGCGTCATGGGACTCCAGCCCTGGAAGCTCAACGGCAATCTCAAGGGTATCCTGGGCAAAAACGGTATCCGCAATACCCTCAACGCCAAGCCTGAGCATCCCGCTCCCTTCCGGGAGACCAAGCGGTATCCGGTACATAAACTCATCGGCCAGCTGGGTCTGCGGGACTACGACGTCCCCGCTCCCATGGACGAGACCCTGCGCCCCGCCGCCCGGGTGGAGCTGCCTCTGCGGCAGAACGTGGGCGCACCGGCCGAGCCGGTGGTGCAGGTGGGCGACACGGTGGAAGTGGGCGCCCTCATTGCCCGTATTCCGGAAGGCAAGCTGGGCGCCAATCTCCACGCCAGCATCGCCGGTACGGTGCAGGCGGTGACCGAGACGTCCATCGTGATCCAGGCTTGATCCAGTATCCCAATTCCCCGGGGGCGGTCCCCAAGGGGACCGTCCTACTCGCAGATGATTCACACACTACATCTACTAGATAGGAGAGGTAAGAGTATGGATATTCTGGCATTGATTGCGGCATTTGGCGGCGGTATTATCGGCGCTTATATGGGCGCCCTTCCTGCGTTTATTCTCACGGGTGTTTTTGCCCTGGTCGGCACGGCGGTTTCCATCGCCGGCGGCGACGGTTCCTTTATTATCAACAATATGGCCTTCGGCTCCTTCGTGGGTCCCCACATTGCCTTCGCCGGCGGCGTGGCCGCTGCGGCCTATGCCGGCCGTAAGGGCAAGCTGTCCAGCGGCGCTGATATCGGTTCTCCGCTGAACGGCCTTGGCGCTCCTGACGTACTGGTGGTCGGCGGTATCTTCGGTGTCTTCGGCTACATCGTGGCTACCCTCATCGGCATGACCCCGCTGGGCCCCCTCACCGACCTGCCCGGCATCACCGTGACCATCTCCGGCATTGTTGCCCGCCTGCTCTTCGGTAAGACCGGTCTCACCGGCAAGTACACCGGCAAGGGTCCCCGCACCTGGTTCTCCACCGGCACCACCTTTGTCTACAATGTGGTGCTGGGCGGCGGCATCGGTATCGCCGTGAGCTTCGTGGCGGCTGCCGTTGCCAACGCTGCGCCTGAAGCCTGGGCGGCCACCATTTCCGGCAACTTCGCTGTTATGTGCTTCGGCTTTGCGGCCATCACCCTGGTCTTTACCCAGACCGGTTCCGCCATGCCTGGTACTCACCACATCGCCCTGCCCTCCGGCCTGGCTGCTGTGGTCGGCATCAGTGCCTGGGGCCCCTACGGCGCTTTCCTGGGCGTGGTGTTCGGCATCCTGGGCTCCCTGCTGGGCGACTTCTTTGGCAACACCTTCAACAGCCACTGCGACTCCCACATCGACCCCCCTGCCTTCACCATCTTCCTGCTGACCATCGTGGTCTCCCTCATCCGCATCGCCCTGCTGGGCGCCTAATCTATCCTTTGTCCTGAGAAAAGAGGCTTTACATGGGAATTTCCATTGGATTGCTGGAACTGAAAAGCATCCCGGTTGGCATTGAGACCGCCGATGAGATGCTCAAAGCTGCCAACGTGCAGCTGCTGGTGGCGTCTCCCACCTGTCCGGGCAAGTACGTCATCATCGTCAGTGGCAATGTGGGTGCCGTGAAGAGCTCCATGAACACCGGCCTCCAGGTGGCCGGCACCTTCCTGGTGAGCCATCACATCATCAACAATGTCCACGAATCCATTCCCGCCGCGGTGGTGGGGACCACTGAGGTGACCAAGGTGGCCTCGCTGGGTGTCATCGAGACCATTTCCGCCCTGACGGCGGTACAGGCGGGCGACATCGCGGCCAAGGCCTCCAACATCACCCTGATGGAGATCCGCATCGCCCGCGGTCTGGGCGGCAAGGGATTCCTGATCTTTACCGGTGAGGTATCCTCGGTCCGCTCGGCCGTGAAGGCCTGTGTCAATACCCTGGGCGAAAGCGGAGAGATCATCAGCCACTGCGTGATCCCCTCGCCCCATGCGGACCTGGTAAAACAGTTGATGTAAATGCGGAAAATGTGGTATACTGTCTGTGGAAGCGGGCAGTATACCACATCCTCACACCCGGCCTGCCGGGCATGGACCGGCAAGCCGCATCGAAAGGAGGCCCATGGCCATGAGCGATCAGAAGTGCCCCAACTGCCATTACCCCATTCCCGAACGTGAGAAGCCCGGTACGAAAGCACCCGGCAGCCTGTATCATCCCAGCAACCCGGACGATACGGACAGCGAAAACTGCGCCCAGTGCTTCTACCAGAGCCCTGCCGAGCCTCAGAATGAAGAGTGCCCCCAGTGCTTCTACACGCCGGAGAAGCCGGAAGAGTAAGTCATGATACCGGAAAAGGAGGACGAGTATGGAACGACTGGTTGGAAAAAAAGCGCCCCACTTCGCGATGGAGGCGTTGAGTGCTGACGGAGCGCATTTTACCCATGTGTCGCTGGACGATTACGCAGGGAAATGGCTCGTCCTCTTTTTCTATCCCATGGATTTTACCTTTGTGTGTCCCACGGAGCTGACGGCCTTTTCGGAGCATTTGCCCCGGTTTGCCGCTGCGGGCGCGGAGCTGCTGGCGGTGAGCACCGACAGCAAATATTCCCATCTGGCTTGGACCAAGGACGGACTGGGCAAGCTGGGCTATCCCATGGCGGCGGACCAGAACCTGCGGACCAGCCAGGCCTATGGCGTGCTGCTGGAAGAGGAGGGGGTCGCTCTGCGGGGTCTTTTCCTCATCGACCCGGAGGGGATGGTGCGGTACAGCGTCATCCACGATAACGACATCGGCCGCAATCCGGAAGAGATTTTGCGGGTGCTGCGCGCCCTTCAATCCGGCGGACTGTGCGCGGCGGGCTGGCAGCCGGGAGAAGATAACCTCCATCCCGAGGATCTGGAGGATCACAGCCAGGCCGTACAGGTGACCGATGCGCCGCCGGTGCGGGTGTACAGCCAGCCGGGGTGTTCCTACTGCAAGCGCACCAAGGAATATCTCACCGAGCACGGCGTGGCCTATACGGACATTGACCTGACCACCGACCGGGAAGGGCAGAAGTTCATGAACCAGCGGGGCTATACCCGCCTGCCGGTTACCGTCATCGGGGA
>DXGA01000140.1 GCA_019114165.1 Candidatus Flavonifractor merdipullorum
TCCCTGGCGGAGGAGACCCCCATGGGCCGACTGGGAAAGCCGGAGGACATAGCGGCGGCGGTAGCCTTCTTCTGCCGGGAGGAGTCGGCCTTTGTCACCGGACAGGTCCTCACCGCCGACGGCGGGTTCATTCTGTAGCGGCGGCGCTTGTCGACGGGGGCTCTGCCCCCGTACCCCGGGGTACTTTTTGCTCGTGCAAAAAGTACCCAAAAACACGCCAGCCCCCTTCGGGCTGGACCCCCGCTGTTGTCCAATCGGTCTGTATCAGGTTTTGACAGTGCGCAGCCGCTGAAATTCTGCCGCTGGCATCTGATCTCCGGCGGGTATCTTGTCCGACTTTGCCTGACGGCCTTTTGAAGGGACAGGCGAAGCTGGGGTTCTCTGTGGAACTTCCTGCGCCTTTCTTGAAACTGCGCAGATTCTCGCCAGCAAAAAAGAAGTACCCCTCAGCCCGAGGGGCGACAGCCGAAGTTGGATATCCACCGCACCGATTACGAGGGGGCCGGCGGCCCAGCGGTATTTCAGTGGCAACCGGGCATCCCCTTTGTAGGCGACCGATTGGACAAATAAAGGGGGCCCGGGGTGTCCCCGGCGGCGATTTGGTTACTTTGCCGCCGAGGGCAAAGTAACCCGCGCCGGAGCGCGGAACAACCCAATCATTTTGAACGGCTGATAAAGAGACATTTAGAGGACCCCTCCTCTGACAAGATTCCCACGCCGCCTGGCAAGGCGTTAAAAAAGTCTCCGCCGGATAAACCGGCACAACGACAAAAAGAGCCCCGCGGCATTGCCGCGGGGCTCTTTGTTGCATATTACATCAGCTTGGTGGTGTAGTAGACCATCTCGGCAAAGAGAAGAATACCCAGGACCCACAGCAGATAATAGCTGATCATGGGTACCACCAGGGCTGCCGCAATGGCCACGATGCAGATGGCCAGCACAGCGTACACCACGCGGTAGTCGCACTCCGCAGAGAGGACCCGGATCCCCCGGAGCTTCCCTTCGCTCTTCTGGGCCTGCCGGACCAGAGCTGCCAGAACCGCCAGAATCACAATAGCGGCCACAGCACCGATCATCACCGGCACGCGCCAGGAGGACTCCAGACCGCTGCTGCAGACCCACACCGCGAAGAAGGAGCCGGCCATGGCCACGGTGCTGAGGAAGCACTCATGCTGGAACAGGAAGTACACAAGGCCCAGCAGTGTGAGCACCGGCACCAGGATGCACATGGTGGTGACACCCTGATCAAAGAAGCGCATCATCACCCAGCCCGATACCGCCAGGAACAGTCCCACCACAGAGACCAGCGTCATAGCTATGCGGAGTTTCGGCTGATTGCGTTTGACATAGGCTGTCGCGGCTCCGCCCACCAGCGCCACCACGCCGGCAATAGCGGCCCAGCGCAGAATGTTGTACCAGACCAGCAGGGAGGCTGCCGTGCCCATAACGTAGTTGCGGTATACGACGAACAGATAACACTCGGCGGCGATGCCCAGCAGAAATACGTTGAACACCCGCTGCAGGGTTAAGTTCTCCTGCTTTTCACGTTCCGCCCGCTTTTGACTGATTGGTTTCTTAGCCATGTATAAAAACCTCCGGAAGGATGTTGGCGCAGTTTGGCGCATAAGGAATCCGCCGGAAACGGGGCAAAATACCCCTCCGGCGCAAAAGGCGAATCTATTTTACCAGCTTTCCTGCGGTTTTGCAAGAGAAAAAGAGATTTATTGGGGAAAAGAGCCGGCGGAACCGGCAAATCCGGTCCGCCGGCCCTGCTGAAAGCAGGGAAAACCTAGTTGATCTGGCGGCGGCGGGAGAGGTTAATGGTGCCCTCCTGCATGTTGCCGATCATGTCAAGGCTGCGGCCGGTGCCTTCCGCCACGCAGGCGATGGCGTTCTCCGCCACAGTGGTGGCGATGCCGGTGCGGGAGGTGATGAGCTTGTCGAAGCCCTCCACCAGGCTGCCGCCGCCGGTCATGACAATGCCGTTGGTGGACACGTCCGCCACCAGCTCCGGGGGCGTGCGCTCCAGGACGGAGTGAATGCTCTCCAGGATCCGCTCGGCGGGCTCCTCAAAGGCCTCCAGCATCTCGGCGGAGCTGACGGTGATGGTCTTGGGCAGACCGGTCAGGAGGCAGCGGCCCTTCACATCCATGAAGGTCTCCTCCTCCTTGGGGTACACGCAGCCGATGGCGATCTTCATCTTCTCAGCAGTGCTCTCACCCACCAGAATGTTGTGCTTGCGGCGCATATACTTGATGACAGCCTCGTTGAACTGGTCGCCGGCCACCTTGATGGAGGCGGACTCCACCACGCCGCTGAGGGAGATGACGGCGATGTCGGCGGTACCGCCGCCGATATCCACCACCATGTGGCCGTCGGGCTTGGTGATGTCGATGCCGGCGCCGATGGCGGCGGCTACCGGCTCCTCAATGAGGAACACCCGGCGGCAGCCGGCCTGAATGCCCGCGTCCACCACAGCACGCTCCTCGACCTCGGTGATGCCGGAGGGCACGCAGATGATGACCCGGGGCTTGAAGAGCATGAAGCCCGCCACCTTGCGGATGAA
>DXGA01000141.1 GCA_019114165.1 Candidatus Flavonifractor merdipullorum
GGTGGTGCCCGCAAAATAGGCCTCCGCCACCCGGTGCTTCTGGAAGGCCGAGAGCACCTTGTGGGTGTTCTCCTCGGCGATGGCGTCGATGCGGTCAAATTGTTCTTTTACGTCTGCCTGGGCCTGGGCCGCAAGGGCCTTGACCCGCTCGCTTATCTGTAAAGGCATTTCGCTTTATCCATTCCAATCTTTTTTATTCTCTGTAAAGTTTATTTGCTTTTCACATCTTGAAACACTAGGCTTTGCTCAGTCCAGCTTGCTCTGCACAAAGGCGGCGATCAGCGCGGCGCAGGCTTCCACGTCCACGGTGTCCACCATCTCCTGGGGAGAGTGGATATAGCGGCAGGGCACCGACACGCCGCCGGTGACCACGCCGCCCCGGATCTGATGGATGGCCCCGGCATCGGTGCCGCCCGAGCGGATGATGTCGGTCTGGGCCTGGATCCCCTTCTCCTCCGCCAGGGCGCGGAGCTTGGACACCATGGAGGGATGGCACAGGACGGAGCCGTCCATCACCTTGATGGCCGCGCCCTTGCCCAGCACGGCGGTACCGTCATGCTTGGCGCCGGGGGTGTCGTCCGAGTCGGTCACGTCCACTGCAATGGCGTAATCCGGGTCGATGGCGTAAGCGGCGGTACGGGCGCCCCGCAGGCCCACCTCTTCCTGGACGGTGAAGACAAAGTAGAGGTCGTTGGACCGGTCGCGGAGCTGCTCCAGCACCATGAGGAGGATCACGCAGGCGATGCGGTTATCCAGATAGGGGGACAGGATGCGGCGGCCCACCCCCTGCACGGGGGTGTCAAACACGGCGGTATCGCCGGGGCAGACCTGAGCCTTGGCCTCTTCTTCGTTCTCCGCGCCGATGTCGATAAAGAGCTTGTCCAGATTCAGGTCCTTGTGGTCGGTGTGCTCGTCAGCACGGATGACGCCCCGGACGCCGTTTTTGAAGCGCACCGGGGTGGCCAGCAGCTCGGGCACGTCCAGGCCGCCCAGACGGCCGAAGCGAACGAAGCCCTTCTCCTCCACAAAGGTGGCGATGCAGCCGATGGAATCCATGTGGGCGGCCAGCATCACCTTGGGGCCGATGCCCTTCTTGTGGACGATCAGGTTGCCCATGGCGTCGGTGGTGATGTTGTCGGCATAGGGCGCGGCCAGGGTGCGGATCATGTCCGCCACGCCGCCCTCGTCGCCGGAGGGACCATGACAGGCGTTGAGGGCCTGGAGTGTGGTCAAAATATCCATGTTCTTCTCTCCTTTTTTGTACGCTTATACCCGCTCCGCCACGGCATTCAGGAAGTGCCGGGTCAGCTGCAAAATGTGTTCCATGTCCTGGATGCTCGCCACGCTGGCAGGGGCGTGGAGATAGCGCACCGCCGCCGACAGGGTGACGGTACGGACACCCGCCTTGCTGCGCTGCACCGCCGAGGCGTCGTTGCCGCCGGCGATATAGTGCTTGGTCTGCCAGGGGATGCCGTGCGCCTCCGCCGTGTCCCGCAGAAGCTCAAAAAGACCCCGGTCGGCAATGGAGCCGTTATCCATAAAGGGGATCACCGGGCCTTTGCCGGGGGCGCACACCTTCTGGTGGCCCTCCACCCCGGGCAGATCGGCGGCGGTGGTGGTCTCCAGAATGAGGGCCAGTTCAGGGGTCACCGAGAAGGCCGCGCCGAACGCGCCCCGGGTGCCCACCTCCTCCTGCACCGTGAACACAAAGGTGCAGTCCAGGGGCAGCTCCTCTTCCAGCAGCTTGAGCATCACTGCGCAGCCGATGCGATCATCCAGCGCCTTGGCCTTGAGCATACCGGCGCCGAACTCCACGCAGTCGCTTACAAAAACGCCGCAGTCGCCCACCGAGACCAGTTTTTCCGCTTTTGCCTTGTTCTTTGCGCCGATGTCAATATAGAAGGTCTCCAGCTTGGGGACCACCTTCTCCTCTTCCCGGCTCACCAGATGGTAGGCTTTCAGGCCGATCACGCCCTTGACCTTGTTGGGGCCCACCTCTACCTGCTTGCCCAGCAGGACCCGGCGGTTGATGCCGCCGATGGCGTCGAATTTCAGATAGCCCTCCTCGGTGATGGAGCGGATGATGAGGCCCACTTCGTCCATGTGGGCGCAGAGCATCAGCTTGTTGCCGGTGGATTTTTTGCCCTTCTTGAAGACGATCAGGTTGCCCATGGCGTCCACCCGCATATCGTCGGCAAAGGGGGCGGCGCGGTCCATCAGAAAGGCGCGGACCTCCTCCTCAAAGCTGGATACGCCGGGCAGGGCGCAAAGTTCTTTCACCAGGTTCAGCACAGGCTCCCCTCCTCCTTTCCAAGGTTCTCCGTAAAGGCGGCCAGCAGCCGGGCCACGTTCTCCATATCCTTCAGGTGCAGCACCTCAATGGGGCTGTGCATATATTTGAGCGGCAGGCTCACCACAGAAGTGGCGATACCCTCCCGGCAGATCTGCATATGCCAGCCGTTGGTGCCGGTGTGGCCCGCCATTACCTCCAGCTGATAGGGAATGCCGTTCCCTTTGGCCTTCTCGATCATCCGCTCGGTCATCCAGCGGGTCATGTTGGGGCCGACGCCAATGGCCGGTCCCTTGCTCAGGGTGCAGCTTCGGTCGGCCGGGCCGTCCGGCGTGCGGCCGTGGGTCACGTCCACCGCCACGCAGTAGTCGGGGGCGATGGTGAAGGTGGCGCACTGGGCGCCGGTGCCGGAGATCTCCTCCCGGGTAGAACCCATGATATAGAGGTCCACATCCAGCTTCTTGTCTTTCAACAGCTCGGCGCAGCGGAGGAGAGTCACAAAACAGGACCGGTCGTCCATGGACTTGCCGCACACTTCCTTCTTACCCAGAGGGAAACAGCTCCCGCGGAACACCATGGGGGTGCCGATGGGAATCAAGCGTTCCGCCTCTTCCTGGGAAAGGCCCACGTCCACATAGAGCTCACTGATGGGAGAGGCCTTGTCCGCGTCCTCCGGCTTGAGCACATGGGGAGGCAGACAGGCCACCACGCCCAGCATGGGAGGCTCGGTGAGGACGGTGAGCTCCCGGTCGGGGAGCATCCGGGGGTCTACCCCGCCGATGGTGCGGAAACGGAGAAATCCGTCCTCAATGCCGGTGACCATCAGGCCGATCTCGTCCAGATGGGCGTCCAGCAGCAGTTTTTTTGCGTCGGGCTTGCCGCAGCGGCGCACGCCGATCACGTTGCCCATCCGGTCCACCGTGATCTCGTCCACCAGCGGAGCCAGCAGCTCGGCGGCCACAGCGGCGGCCGGTCCTTCAAAGCCGGAGGGGGCGTTCTGACTGCAAAGCCGCTCCAGCGCGTTTCTCATATCCAAATTCATTCACTTCCCTGTCGATTCCAATTCATAGATGATTTTCTTAAAGGCGGCCCCCCGCTCGGCAAAGTTCTTGAACTTGTCAAACGAAGCGCAGGCCGGCGAGAGGATCACCACGTCCCCCGGTTTGGCGGCCCGGCTGGCGGCCAGCACAGCAGCGGTGAAGTCGCTGTACTCCAGGATCTCCGGATGGCCGGGGGTATAGTCGGGGGTACGCTCCACGGCGGCGCGGATTTTCGCGGAGGTAGCGCCGGTGAGGACCAGCGTTTTGACATGGGCGGTGATCTCGGGGCCCAGCGGTTCAAAGGGGATGTGCTTATCATAGCCGCCGGCAATGAGGATGACCTTTTCGGGGAAGCACCGCAGACCCGCCGCCGTCCGGGAGGGACTGGAGGCGATGGAGTCGTTATAGTACCGCACCCCGTCCAGGGTGCGCACCAGCTCGATGCGGTGCTCCACCCCCTGGAACTTGGCGGCGAACTCCCGGATCACCTCGTCGGGGACGATGCCGTTGAGGGCGCCGATGGCCGCCATGTAGTTCTCCACGTTGTGGACGCCGGGGAGCAAAATCCCGTCCAGCTCCAAAACCGGACGGCTCCCCTTCTCGTCGGCCACCCAGATGGCCCCGTTCCGCACAAAAACACCCTTCTCCAGCTCCTTCTGACGGCTGAACATGGTGACTTTTCCCTTGGCCTTGGGGGCAAAGGAGCGGGTGATCTCGTTGTCGGCGTTGAGGACCACCAGTCCCTCCTCGCTCTGGTGGAGGTAGATATTTTCTTTGGCCGCCACATACTCGTCCATATCCCGGTGCACGTCCAGATGGTTGGGGGCCAGATTGGTCACCACCGCAATGTCGGGGCTCTGGTCCATGGTCATGAGCTGGAAGGAGGACAGCTCCAAAACGGCGATGTCGTCCCCTTCCATGCCCTCCACGTCGGAGAGGAGGGGCCGGCCGATGTTGCCTCCCACATAGGTGGTGTAGCCCGCCGCCTTGAGCAGCTCGGCGATGATGGTGGTGGTGGTGGTCTTACCGTCGCTGCCGGTGACGGCGATGGTCTTGCAGGGGCAGACCTGGAAGAAGACCTCCATCTCGGAGGTGATGACCGCGCCGCGGTCACGGGCGGCCAGCAGCTGGGGGACGTCGGGCCGCATACCAGGGGTGCGGAAAATCACGTCCTGATCCAGGCCGTCCAGGTAATCCTCCCCCAGATGGAGGGTGACGCCCAGACTTTCCAGCGCCTCGGCCTGACCGCCGAAGGCCTCCCGGGGACGTTTATCACAGGCGGTGACGTCGATGCCCGCCCGGACCAAAAGCTTGATGAGGGGCGTATTGGAAACGCCGATGCCGATGACGGCCACACGCTTGCCGTGGAGGTCGTCCAAATATTGTTGTATCATGGAGTCCATAAAACCCGCTCCTTCCCGTCTTTTCAGACTGAGATGATAAGTCATACGGTATTTATTATACCGCGCCGCAGGGTAAATTTCAATCATTCTTACTGGTTATCCTAATTCTGATTGTGTAGGAGTACAATACATCTTGGACAGAAGAATAAAAAAGGATGAAGGATAAGGCCTCATCGGTTATAGTTGAAGTT
>DXGA01000142.1 GCA_019114165.1 Candidatus Flavonifractor merdipullorum
GACCCGGATGCACGGCGTCCTCCTCATCGGCGCGGCGCTGGCGGAGTACGGTCAGAGTCAGAAAATTTTTGCCCCGGACAGGAACTGGAAAGAGAAGCTTTCCCACGTTCTGCGCACCTTACCGGCCATCCTGCTCCCGCTGCTGGGCACGGCGGTCTATCTGCTTCTCAACTGGCAGGTGGACGGCGACCCATTTGCCTTCACCACCCATCAGCAGCACTGGAGCCAGGGATTTTTGTGGATCTCCCGGGTGGTAGAGTATCTGGCGCACAACGCCATTTTCTACTCGGATAGTTCCGCCCGGCTGGAGATCTGGATTCCGGAAATCCTGCTCTTTGTGGTGTTTTTCGCCCTCATGTGGCAGGCCGCGGGACGCCACCGCAGTATGTACACGTTATATGCCTTTGCGGCGCTGGTGCTGGATTTCTCCCTCTCGTGGCTTTTAAGCGCCGGGCGCTATCTCTCCTGCGCGCTGCCCTTTTTTTGGTTTACGGCCTGCCTCACCCGGGAAAAGCCCCGCCTGACGGCGGCAGCGGCGGCAGTCATGGCGGCGCTCTTTGCCATCAATCTGGCCGGTTATCTCAACTGGGCGCAGATCATGTAAGAACTGAAGTAAGGAGGCAAGTATGCCCTACTTTTTCTACGGATTCGACCCTTATTATTGGATGCTGTTGGTGCCTGCCATGCTCATCGCGGCGGCGGCCCAGTGGAAGGTGAGTTCCTCCTTCCGTCGCTGGTCCCGGGTGCCGGTGCGGCGGGGGATGACGGGCGCCCAGGCGGCCCAGGAAGTGCTCCGGGCCCACGGCGTGATGGATGTGCGCATCGAGCGGGTGCGGGGCCATCTCACCGACCACTATGACCCCCGCACCAATACCATCCGCCTTTCGGACAGCGTGTATGACGCCGCCACCGTCGCGGCGGTGGGAGTGGCCGCCCACGAGGCGGGACACGCGGTGCAGTACGCGGTGGGCTACGGGCCCATCCGGCTGCGCAGCGCCATCATTCCGGTGTGCAACGTGGGCTCTCAGCTCTCGCTGATTTTCATTTTGCTGGGTCTCTTTCTCTATGTGGAACCCCTCTTTGCGGTGGGCATCGTGCTCTTTTCCCTGGCGGTGGTGGCCCAGATCGTCACCCTGCCGGTGGAGTTCAACGCCTCCCGCCGGGCTATGGAGACCCTGGGCAGCACCGGCCTTCTGGCGGGTGAGGAGTTGACCGGGGCACGCAAGGTGCTGTCGGCGGCGGCTATGACCTATGTGGCGGCGCTGCTGGTGTCGCTGGCCCAGCTGGCCCGGTTTTTGCTGGCCTTTGCCGGACGGAGGAGAGACTGATGGGAGCACGGACCGTAGCCTTTCAGGCTCTGTTGGCCGGTGAGAAGCAGGGGGCGTGGCCGGACGGCTTTTTGAAAAAGGCCATCCGGAGCGCCGGACTGGACAGCCGGGATGGAGCGCTCTGTACCCGTCTGGTGTTCGGGGTGCTGCAAAACCGGCGGCTGCTGGACTGTTATCTCTCCGGCCTTTCCAAAACGCCGCTGGAAAAACTGGAGCTGCCGGTGCTGGAGATTTTACGGCTGGGGGCCTATCAGATTTTGTTTCTGGACCGGGTGCCTGACCGCGCCGCCGTCAACGAGGCAGTGGAGGAGACCCGGAGACGGGCCCGCAATCCCCGGGCTTCCGGGATGGTCAACGGCATTTTGCGCAACCTGTCCCGCCGGAAAGAGGAGCTGACCCCGCCGGCAGATCTGGGCGTCCGGTACAGCCATCCGGACTGGCTGGTGGAGGCTTTCACGGAGCGTCTGGGGGAGGAGACCGAAGCCCTTCTGGCGGCGGACAACGGCCAGCCCCCCACCTGCGCTCAGGTGAACACCTGTAAAGGGGATACCCTTTCCCTTATGGAGGAGCTGCGGACGGCGGGGGTGGAGGTACAGCCCCACCCGTGGCTGCCCGACTGCCTGCTGCTGGAGGAGACCGGCGACCTGGAACAGTTGAAACCCTTTCAGGAGGGCCGGTTCTACATCCAGGACGCGGCGGCCCGTCTGGCGGTGTGGGCGGCGGACCCCAAGCCGGGGATGCAGGTGCTGGACGCCTGCGCCGCGCCAGGGGGCAAGAGCTTTGCCGCCGCCATCGCCATGGGGAATAAAGGAAAGGTGGTCTCCTGTGATATCCACCCCCATAAAATAGCCCTGCTCCAGGCCGGAGCCGAGCGGCTGGGTCTGGACTGCGTCACGGCCCAGATTCAGGACGGCAAAAGCTGTAAAGAGGAATGGCTTGACAGCTTTGATCTGGTCATGGCCGACGTGCCCTGTTCGGGACTGGGCATCATCCGCAAGAAACCGGACATCCGGTATAAAGATCCCAAACCGCTGGCCCGTCTGCCCGAGATCCAGCGGGAGATTCTGGCCAACGTGGCCCGCTATGTGAAGCCGGGGGGCGCGCTGCTCTATGCCACCTGCACCCTGCTCCAGCGGGAGAACGAAGACGTGGTGCGGGATTTCCTTGCAAAGCGAAAAGACTTTACATTAGAACCCTTCTCTCTGCCCGGCGCATTTGCGGGGGCGGAGGAAGGGATGGTCACCTGCTGGCCCCACCGCCACGATACCGACGGATTCTTCATGGCCAGGCTGCGGAGAAAGACCGATGGAGCGCTATGAAGTCCGGCCCGGGGAAGGGTTTGGACCCTTCCGCCTGGGCATGACGGAAGGGGAAGCGGAGGACCTGCGCAAGACATTGGACCTGCGGGAGCCGCCCGAGTCCTTTTATCTGGAGTATCTGGACCATAAACTGGCCCGCATCGGGCTGGACGCGTTCAGCGGAGAAGCGGCGGTTTATCGGGAACTGGACCTCTTCCACACCCACGCCGAGGAGATCATCGGCGCGCTGGCGGAGCAGGAGACCTTTCTCTGTGACTGCGCCGACCCGGAGCTGGCCAGTACCTACCGCTTTCCCGCGCTGGGGCTGGAGCTGTGGCGGGAGTGGGCCTATCACCCCAAACTGCTGGAAAATCCCTGCTTTATGGAAGAGCTGGGGCACGATCCGGAACTTTTGGCGGAGGAGCAGCGGTTTTGGTACTTTAACCAGGTGTGGGTGCAGACCGACGACCCAAGGGCCAATTTTCCGCTGGAGACGTGGCCCGCGCCCTATACCAGAGAGCTCCATTCCGCGCCTCCGTCTCCGCCGCCCACGCCGGAGCAGCTGGCATACCTCACCCGGAAATACGGATTGGAACCACCCAATATTGGGAGAGAATAAAATGACTGATATCAAATCCATGAATATCCCCGAGCTGACCGCCTTTTTGAAGGAGATGGGTCAGCCCGCCTTCCGTGCCAAGCAGATTTTCAGTTGGATGCACCGGGGCGCCCGGTCCTTTGACGAGATGACCAACCTCTCCAAGGACCTGCGCCAGAAATTGAGCGAGACCTGCCTGCTCACCGCCCCCACCGTGGAGCGCAAGCAGGTCTCCGCCCTGGACGGCACCATCAAATACCTCTGGAAGCTGTCCGACGGAAACTGCATCGAAACGGTTTTGATGCAGTATAAACATGGGAATACTGTGTGTATCTCCTCTCAGGTAGGCTGCCGCATGGGCTGCGCCTTCTGCGCGTCCACCCTGGGGGGCAAGGTGCGGGACCTGCGTCCGTCGGAAATGATCGACCAGGTGCTCTTCACCCAGCTGGATTCGGGCAAGCCCATTTCCAACATCGTCCTCATGGGCATCGGCGAGCCGCTGGACAATTTCGACACCGTCATGCGCTTTCTGGAGCTGGTCAACCACCCGGACGGCCTGAATATCGGGATGCGTCACATCTCCCTGTCCACCTGCGGACTGGTTGAAAAAATTGACAAACTGGCCGATCTTCAGTTACAATTGACCTTGTCGGTCTCCCTCCACGCGCCGGACGACGAGACCCGCAGCTCCATCATGCCGGTCAATAAGAGCGTGGGGGTGGAGCGGCTCTTCCAGAGCTGCCGCCGGTACTTTGAAAAGACGGGGCGGCGCATCTCCTACGAGTACGCCATGATCGACGGCGTCAACGACAGCGACCGGCAGGCCGATTTGCTGGCCAGCCATCTCAAGGGGATGCCGGGCCATGTGAACCTCATCCCCCTCAACGAGGTGAAGGAGAGCCCGCTGAAACCCAGCCGGCGGGTGGCCCAGTTCCAGAAACGGCTGGAGTCCCACGGCGTCACGGTGACGGTACGGCGCAAACTGGGGGGCGACATCGACGCCTCCTGCGGCCAGCTGCGGCGCAAGCGGGAGCTGGAGCAGCAGCACTAGCAGAGAAATGACCTCCGCGCCATCCGCGCGGCGGAGGCCGGAGAAAATCCGCGCGGAGAAAAGGACATAGAGTTATGATCAGAGCATGGGGCATCACCGATCAGGGAAAGGTGCGACAACAGAATCAGGACGCCTATTATCTGGACATACAGGCGGAAGATTTGGCGCTGGGCCTGGTGTGCGACGGCATGGGCGGGGCCCGTGCGGGCAACGTGGCCAGCACCATGGCAGTGGCGGCGTTCATCGAGACGGTGAACCGGATGCCCGGGGAGCTGCGGGAGGAGCCGGAGGCCATTCTGGCCCAGGGCGTGGAGGCGGCCAACGCGGCGGTCTACCAGCGGTCCCACAGCGATCCGGACTGCTGGGGCATGGGCACCACCATGGTGGGGGCGCTGGTGCTGGGGGAGACGGCCTATCTCATCAACGTGGGAGACAGCCGGGCCTATGCCGTCACCAGCAACGGCATCGCCCAGATCACCCGGGACCACTCTCTGGTGGAGGACATGGTCCGCCACGGCAACCTGACGCCGGAGGAGGCACGCAACCATCCCCAGAAAAACCTCATCACCCGGGCATTGGGCACTGAGGAGCACGCGCGGCCGGACTTTTACCGTCAGCATCTGGAGCCGGGCGACCATCTGCTGCTCTGCTCGGACGGCCTGTCCAACGTGGTCAGCGATCAGGAGATGCTCTATGAGGTGGTCCACGGAGGCGACCAGTCGGATTGCTGCCGGCGTCTTCTGGACATCGCACTTTCCAGAGGCGCACCGGATAATGTGACCTGCGTCCTCATCCAGTTGAAATAAGGAGGGTAATGACTATGGATCAGTACATAGGGAAATTACTCGACAACAGATACGAGATCATGGAGCGGGTGGGCATCGGCGGCATGGCTGTGGTGTACAAGGGCCGGGATCACCG
>DXGA01000143.1 GCA_019114165.1 Candidatus Flavonifractor merdipullorum
GGCTGGGACGGCCCCATGCTCACCGACAGCGGGGGCTTTCAGGTCTTTTCCCTGGCCTCCCTGCGGAAGATCAGGGAGGAGGGGGTCTATTTCTCCTCCCACATCGACGGCCGTAAGATCTTCATGGGCCCCGAGGAGTCCATGCAGATCCAGTCCAATCTGGGCAGCGATATCGCCATGGCCTTTGACGAGTGCGTGGAAAACCCGGCCACCTATGACTACGCCAAAAACTCCTGCGAGCGGACGCTGCGCTGGCTGGAGCGGTGCAAGGTGGAGCACGACCGGCTCAACACCCTGCCCGACACGGTGAACCCCCAGCAGATGCTCTTCGGCATCAACCAGGGCGCCACCTTCCCCGACCTCCGGGTGTGGCACATGAAGGAGACGGCCAAGATCGACTGCGACGGCTACGCCATCGGCGGTCTGGCGGTGGGCGAACCCACCCAGGTGATGTACGACATCATCGACGCCGTGGAGCCCCATATGCCCAAGGATAAGCCCCGGTATCTCATGGGCGTGGGCACCCCGTCCAACATCATCGAGGCAGTCCACCGGGGCGTGGATTTCTTCGACTGCGTCATGCCCGCCCGCAACGCCCGCCACGGCAAGCTCTACACCTGGGAAGGGACCATCAACATCAAAAACGAGAAGTACAAGCTGGACGAAAGCCCCATCGACCCCACCTGTGACTGTCCGGCGTGTCAGCACTTCTCCCGGGCCTATCTCCGCCACCTCTTCGCGGCAGGGGAGATGCTGGCCATGCGTCTGGCGGTGCTCCACAACCTGCACTTCTATAATACCCTCATGGCCCGTATCCGGGAGCACCTGGACAACGGCACCTTTGAGGAATTCCGTGCGGAATATTCTCCCAAGCTGGAGCGGCGGCTGTAAGAAAAGGACTTGCCAAACGACAAGGTCTGTTTTATAATAAACGAGAATTGATTTTTGGAGGAGATTCACCTTGACGACTGAACTGTTTCAGGCGGTACTGGCCGCCGACGCTGCCGCCAGCACCAACAGCTGGCTTTCCATGGGCATCTCTCTGGTGGTACTCATCGCCGTGTTCTACTTCATGCTGATCCGTCCGGAGAACAAGCGGAAGAAGGAAGCGGCCAAGATGCGTTCCGAGCTGGCGGTGGGCGATGTCATCACCACCATCGGCGGCGTGGTGGGCACCATCTGCGCGGTGAAGGAGGACACCATCGTCATCGAGACCGGCGCTGACCGTGTGCGTATGGAGTTCACCAAGTGGGCCATTTCCGGCAAGGGCGCCCAGACCAGCGAGACTACCAAGTAAAAAACGCATAGGAAATGCTCTCCCCTCATAGGTTCTGATGAATGGGCCTGTGAAGGGAGGGCGTTTTTTTATGGGAAAGCCGGAAGAAGATCAGGGGAAGCGTCTGCTCCGCTATGCGGCGGGGGTGCTGACGGGGGGCGGAGTGGCCTTTGTGGTGAGTTTGCTGGTGGTGCTGTTGGGCGCGTGGCTGGTTTCGCTGGGCAGGGTGCCCGAAAGTATGGGCCAGCAGGTGGCGGTGAGCGCCTGCGTGATCGGGGCGCTGGTGGGCGGACTGGTGGGGGCCGGACGGTGTGAGCGCCGGTCGCTGCCGGTGGGCCTGGCGGTGGGGATGGTGCTGTTCCTCCTGCTGCTGACGGTGGGCGCCCTTTTCTTCCAGGCGCTGCCGCTGGAAAAGGGCGGCCTTGGGCTGCTGCTGGGCAGTTTGTGCGGCGGCGGCGTGGCGGGACTGCTGAGCCGCGCCTTCGGCGGACGGAAAAAAAGGCGAAAATGAATTGAAATCCTTCGGAAGCTATGGTATAATAACCACGATATCCTACGACATGGGAGGGAAAACAGAAATGAAGCATATCAAGACGCTCAACGGCGCGACTCTGAAGCAGAGCGCCGCTCACGGTGGCTGCGGCGAGTGCCAGACCTCCTGCCAGTCCGCCTGTAAGACCTCTTGCACCGTTGCCAACCAGAAGTGCGAGAACCGGTAATTGCTTGACCTTTGGCAGAGAAAAGGGGCGGGAGAGATCCCGCCTCTTTTTATGAGATAAGAGATATGAGATAAAAGATAAGAGATAGGGGAAGCTGGCCGTAGGGGCGCACAGTGTGCGCCCGGGAAGATGGGATGAGGCATTCCCACTCTATATATAAATAGAACACCCATGACAACACAATTTGGAGGAAGAAAATAACATGGTACATACTTTTCAGGCCCTTGGGGTGAACATCGCGGTGGACGTGAACAGCGGCGCGGTCCATGTGCTGGACGAGCTGACCTATCATCTGCTGGAGCAGGTGGTTCCCCCCATGGCGGAGCACTGCCCGGCGGAGATCGCGGCGAAACTCCCTCAGTACGCCCCGGCGGATCTGGAAGAGGCGTGGCAGGAGCTGCGTGGACTGGCCGAGCAGGGTCTGCTCTTTGAGGAGGACGACTACATCGACCGGGAAAAGGCCGCTTCCATGCAGCAGCAGGCCCTGGTGAAGGCCCTGTGCCTCCATGTGTCCCACGACTGCAACCTGCGGTGCAAGTACTGCTTTGCCGGTACCGGCGATTTCGGCACCGGTCACCGCATGACCATGAGCGTGGAGACCGCCAAAAAGGCCATTGATTTCGTGGTGGCCAAGTCCGGCCCCCGGCGCAACATCGAGGTGGACTTCTTCGGCGGCGAGCCTCTCATGGCCATGGACACCGTGAAGGAGACCGTGGCGTACGCCCGCTCCCTGGAGGAGAAGTACAATAAGAACTTCCGCTTCACCATCACCACCAACGGTATGCTCCTCAACGATGAGAACATCGCGTACATCAACCGCGAAATGTCCAACGCGGTGCTGTCCATCGACGGCCGCAAGGAGGTCAACGACGATCTCCGTCCCACCGCCGGCGGACAGGGCAGCTACGACGTCATCGTGCCCAAGTTCAAGAAGCTCATTGCCGAACGTGGTGACAAGGAATATCACCTGCGTGGTACCTTCACTCGCTTCCACAAGGACTTTGCCGAGGACGTGAAGGCCCTGACCGAGATCGGCAAGTATGTCTCCGTGGAGCCGGTGGTAGGGAAGGAGAGCGACCCCTACGCCATCCAGGAGAGCGACCTGGAGGAGCTGAAGGCGGAGTACGAGCGTCTGGCCGAGTACCTGAAGGACCGCCGGGATGTAAACTTCTTCCACTTCAACGTGGACCTGTCCCAGGGTCCCTGCGTCATCAAGCGTCTGCGCGGCTGCGGCGCGGGCTGTGAGTATGTGGCCATCACCCCCGACGGCGACATCTACCCCTGCCACCAGTTCGTGGGCAACGAAGAGTACAAGCTGGGCTCGGTGTACGACGGCACCTTCAACAAGGAGCTGTCCAGCCAGTTTGCCGGCCTGAACATCTACACCCGTGAGGAGTGCCGCAACTGCTGGGCCCGCTTCTACTGCTCCGGCGGCTGCTCTGCCTCCAACCTGCTGGTGAATGGCAACATCCAGCACCCCCACAAGGTGGGCTGCGAGCTGGAGCGCAAGCGCCTGGAGTGCGCCATCGCCATCAAGGCCATCGACGCGGGCATGGCCGACTAACACACAACGGAAAACCGATACCAGATATGGCGGTATACCGATGGTATACCGCCATATTTTGTGTTTATGTCGAATCCGAAAGAAAAATGCCGCCCATGTGGTTTATAGGATTTACATAATTAGGTATACATAATACATATACAGAATGGAGAAAAGTGGGAATCGGAAGAGGAAGGACTTGCATAATGATGCGCCGTGGGTTATAGTATTACCAAAGGGAATCATTCGCTTCTAGGTCCGGATGCGGCGGCATAGAATACTCCGGAGGTGAGGCGGATGCAGGAGGCCAAGGTCTGGCGTCGGCTGGGAGAAGGAAGATTACCGGCGCTGCTGGTGCTGGCGGCGTGTTTTCTGGCGGGGGGACTGCTGGGGACGCTGGCGGCGGGCGGCGCATCTGGGCGCGGCGCGGAAGGGCTGGACGCCTATCTCAGCGCCTTTCTGGCTCAGGCCCGGAGCGGCGGACTGCGCGCCCCTTCTCTGCTGGCCCAGGTGTGGACAGTGGTCCGCTGGCCGGGTCTGGTGGTATTATTGGGGTTCAGCGCGGTGGGGCTGGTGGGGATACCGGTGGCCTTTGGGGTGCGGGGCTTCCTGCTTTCTTTTTCCATTGCTTCTTTCGTGCGGGTGTACGGCGGTGCGGGCGGCTTGCTGGCGGCGCTGCTCTTTGGTACGTCCGGAATTCTTTCGGTGCCGGTGCTGTTTGTGCTGGGGGTGCAGGGATTGGGCGCCTCCCGGGCGCTGGCGGTGCGTCTTTTGGAGGAACGGCGCAGGATGCTCCCCTATGACAAGGGCTATTGGTTCCGCTGTGGGTTGAGCGCCGGCTGTCTTGCCTTTTGTGTGTTGCTGGAATGGGCGGCAGTGCCGTCTTTGGTGTCGGGAGCGGCGGGGCTGCTCCGCATCCCATAAAAATTCCATAAACGGTGTAGAGAGGATGTGGCAGGATGGACTGCTATGGAGCGTATGAGCGGTATCTGGTGGAGGAGAAGAAGGCCTCACCCAATACGTCCAGCTCCTATCTGCGGGATGTACGGCAGTATCTCCAGTGGCTGGAGGGGCGCGGCATTCCGGCGGAGGCGGCGTCCCGCGGTGAGCTGGAGGCTTATACGGGTGCGCTCTTTTCACAGGGGAAATCGGCGGCCACGGTGACCCGGTGTCTGGCCTCTCTCAAGTCCTTTTACCGCTATCTGCTCCGGGAGGGGGTGGTGGCGGAGAATCCGGCCAACCGTTTGGACCATGTGCGGGTGGAGCGGAAGCTGCCCCAGATCCTGACCAGTCAGGAGGCGGCGCTCTTTCTGGCCCAGCCCGACGTGGGGGAGCCCAAGGGCTGCCGGGACAAGGCCATGCTGGAGCTGCTCTATGCCACGGGCATCCGGGTCAGCGAGATCATTGGGTTGAATGTGGCCGACGTCAATTTGGAGCGGGGGACGGTGCGCTGCACGGGGCGGAACGGGGCGCGGGTGATCCCCCTCTATCCGGCGGCGGTGAAGGCGCTGCGCCGCTATCTGGAGGAAGTGCGCCCACTGGTCATTGAGCGTCCCGATGAGACGGCCCTCTTTGTCAACATGAGCGGCGAACGGATGAGCCGGCAGGGCTTTTGGAAGATCATCAAGCAGTATCAGGAGAAGGCGGGCATTCAGAAGGATGTGACCCCCCATACCCTGCGTCATTCCTTTGCGGCCCACTTGCTGGAGAACGGGGCGGATCTGCGCTCCATTCAGGAGATGCTG
>DXGA01000144.1 GCA_019114165.1 Candidatus Flavonifractor merdipullorum
ATCACCGCCGAACTGGGGGAGCGGACTTTCCCGGCGGAGCAGGCCCCCATCGTCAAGCGGGTCATCCACACCACGGCGGATTTTGACTATGCCGACAATCTGGTGTTCAGCGCCAACGCGGTGGAGGCGGGACTGTCCGCCATCCGGTCAGGGTGCGTCATCGTCACCGATACCCAAATGGCCCGGTCTGGCATCAACAAAGGGGTGCTGGGCAAATTCGGCGGAGAAGCGTTGTGCTTTATGAGCGACGAGGACGTGGCCCAAGAGGCCAAGGCGCGGGGGGTAACCCGGGCCACAGTGTCCATGGAGCGGGCGGCGGCGCTGGACCGTCCCCTCATTCTGGCGCTGGGCAACGCGCCCACGGCGCTGGTGCGGGCCTGTGAGCTGATGGAAGCGGGCAAGCTCCGTCCGGCGCTGGTCATCGGCGTACCGGTGGGCTTTGTGAACGTGGTGGAGTCCAAGGAGCTGCTCCTCACCATGCCGGGGGAGCACATCGTGGCCAGAGGGCGCAAGGGAGGGAGCAACGTGGCGGCGGCCATCTGCAACGCCCTTTTGTATACCGCGTCCCATAACGAGCGGGAGTGAGAAGATGAAAGAAGCGATTTTGGTGGTGTCCTTCGGCACCAGTTATCCGGAGACGCTGGAAAAGAATATCGCGGCCATTGAAGGGGATATCGGCCGTCTTTTTCCCAACCTGCCCCTCCGCCGGGCCTTTACCAGCGGAATGATCCTCCGGCGGTGGGCCAGCCGGGGGGTGGAGATGGACGACGTTCCCGCCGCCCTGCGCAAGCTGGAGGCGGAAGGGGTGGTGCGCGTCATCCTCCAGCCCACCCACATCATGAACGGTGACGAATACGATAAACTCACCGCCCAGGCCCAGCCCTTTACCGGGCGGATGGAATTGCGGATGGGAACCCCGCTTCTCACCGAGCTGGAGGACTATCAGGCGGTGGCGGAAGCGCTGCAAACCTCCATCGCCCCTCCGGCGGAGGACGAGGCGGTGGTGTTCATGGGCCACGGCACCGAGCACTACGCCAACCCGGCCTATCTCCAGATGGAGTATCTGCTCCACGATCTGGGGTGGAAACGGGCCTTTTTCGGCACGGTGGAGGGCTACCCGGGCACCGACGAGGTGATGCGCCGCCTGGCGGAGCATCCGGAGGTGAAAAAGGTGCGGCTCTATCCCTTCATGGTGGTGGCGGGCGACCACGCCCAGAACGACATGGCGGGCCCGGAGCCGGATTCGTGGAAGAACCGCATGGAGCAGGCGGGCTATCAGGTGGAGCCGGTGCTGCGGGGGCTGGGAGAATACCCGGCCATCCGGGCGATTTTTGCCGACCACGCCAAGCGCGCGGCGGAAGGGTGATTCCGGGGCGACCCGTTGATATATATGGTAAGAAGGACAGGGTGCGAAAGCCCAACAGGGAAGACGGGTGCAACTCCCGCGCAGTCCCGCTGCCGTAAGGGGGGAGCGGCGTGCAAAGAGCCACTGGGGAGACCCGGGAAGGCGTGCGCCGCAGCGAAACCCAAGCCGGAAGACCTGCCCTGTCCGGTTCCAACAACCTACGAACGATAGGAAAGGAAGGAAAACGTATGAATCACATTTCTGTACCCCGCTGGGCCCGGATGGCGGCCATGACGGCCGCATTGCTGGGCGTCTTGCTCCAGCCGGCCTCGGCCATGCACATCGCCGAAGGTCAGCTGCCCCCCACCTGGTGCATCCTGTGGGGCCTGGTGTCTGTCCCCTTTGTGGTGGTGGGCTTTTTCTCCATCAAAAAGCGGGTGGAACTGGCCCCCCGGGCCAAGATCCTGCTGGCCATGTGCGGCGCGTT
Source organism: Candidatus Flavonifractor merdipullorum (assembly GCA_019114165.1). Classification (GTDB taxonomy): domain Bacteria; phylum Bacillota; class Clostridia; order Oscillospirales; family Oscillospiraceae; genus Pseudoflavonifractor_A; species Pseudoflavonifractor_A merdipullorum. The sequence goes on from DXGA01000144.1 coordinate 1,833, forward strand.
CGCCTTTGTGCTCTCGGCGCTGAAGATCCCCTCCATCACCGGTTCCTGCTCCCATCCCACCGGCGTGGGATTGGGCGCGGTCCTCTTTGGGCCGACCGCCACGGCGGTTCTGGGCCTCATCGTCCTCATTTTCCAGGCTCTGCTGCTGGGCCACGGCGGTCTCACCACCCTGGGGGCTAACGTCTTCTCCATGGCGGTGGCCGGTCCGCTGGTCTCCTGGGCGGTCTATCAGCTGCTGAAAAAGGCCAAAGTCTCCCCCACGGTGGGCGTGTTCTGCGCCGCCGCCCTGGGCGATCTCTTTACCTATGTGGTGACCTCCGTTCAGATGGGCGTGGTCCACGGCGGGATCGCCAAATTCCTCACGGTGTTTGCCCTTACCCAGATCCCCCTGGCCATTGCAGAGGGCCTGCTGACGGTGGTGGTGTTCAACGTGCTGGTCAAGTACAGTGAAAATGAGCTTCACGAGCTCGCCGTGCTGTAAGGAGGAAAGAACATGAAACTCTGGCAGAAAAACGCGCTTTTGCTCCTTCTGGTGGTGATTCTGGCGGCGGTGCCCCTGTGGCTGCGTCAGGACGCGGAATTCGGCGGGGCCGACGGTCAGGCCGAGGAGCTGGTGGGGGAACTGAACCCCACCTATGAGACCTGGTTCGAGCCGGTGCTGGAGCCGGCCAGCGGCGAGGTGGAGTCCATGCTCTTTGCCGTGCAGGCGGCCATCGGCTCCGGCGTGGTGTGCTTTATCATCGGCCGTCTCACCGCCAAGGGGAGCAAGACCAAGGAAGAAACTTCCCCCAAGGCCAAGGAGTCCCAGGCGTAATGGGCACCGACCGGTATGCCTACTGCTCGCCGCTGCGGCGGATGGACCCGCTGGGCAAGGGATTTGTGTCCTTGCTGGCGTCGGTGGTCTGTCTCTGCTGCGGTACGGCGGCGGTGGGACTGTTCACCATGCTGCTCATGGGCGGGCTCACCATTTTGTGGGGCGGGCAGAAGCTGCGGACCTTTGGCCACTTTATGAAAATCCCCCTTGCCTTTCTGGCCATCGGCAGTCTCACCATGGTGGTGCAGGCCTACCCGCCGGAGTCGGCGCTGCTGGTGGGCATTCCGGTGGGGGATATGCTGTGGGGCGTGGACCGGGCGGGCCTTTGGGAAGGAGCGTCCATGTTCTGCCGGGCGCTGGGTGTGGTGGCCAGTATGTATTTTCTGGCCCTCACCACCCCGGTGGTGGACCTGACCCAGGGTCTGCGGCGGCTCCACGTCCCCGCCCTGATGGTGGAGCTGATGGAGCTCATCTACCGCTTTATCTTCACCCTCACCGACGGGGCCGACCGCATCCGGGTGGCGCAGAAATCCCGCCTGGGCTACGGCAGTGCCCGGAGGACCATCGACGACGCGGGAGTTTTGGCCTCCATGGTCTTCCTGCGGGCCTGGCGGCAGGGAAACCGGGTGTATGCCGCGCTGGAGTCCCGGGGCTATACCGGTACGCTGGCGACCCTGTCCCGGGACTATGAGAGCGGCAGACCCTGCTTTCTGGCGGCGGCGGGGGTATGCGCGGCCCAGCTGGGGATGTTCGCACTGGAAAGGTGGTTGTTCTGATGGAAGGTTCGGAATACGCCATTGAGGCAAGGAATTTGACCTACGCCTATGAAGACGGGACGCTGGCGCTGGACGGGGTGAATCTGAAAGCCCGCCGGGGCAAGGTCACCGGCATTTTAGGAGGCAACGGCGCGGGCAAATCCACGCTGTTTCTCAACCTGAACGGGGTCCTCCGCCCCAAGAGCGGCACGGTGCTGGTGGACGATACCCCGGTGCGCTACGACAAAAAGGGCCTGATGGACCTGCGCCGCCGGGTGGGCATCGTCTTCCAGGACCCGGACGATCAGCTCTTCTCGGCGGACGTATACCGTGATATCTCCTTTGGTCCGGTGAATCTGGGCCTTGGGACGGAAGAGGTGCGCCGCCGGGTGGAGTGGGCCATGGAGCGCACCGGCGTGACGGCCCTCCGGGATAAACCCACCCACGCCCTGTCCTACGGCCAGAAAAAGCGGGTGGCCATCGCCGGTGTACTGGCCATGGAGCCCCAGGTGGTGATTCTGGACGAACCCACCGCCGGGCTGGACCCGCAGGGGGTGGGAGAGATCATGCGCCTCATCGCGGAGCTGCGGGATGGATTGGGCATCACCTTCCTCATCGCCACCCACGATATGGACATCGTGCCCCTCTACTGTGACCGGGCCTACCTCCTCAGCGGGGGCAGGGTGACGGGAGAGGGCACCGTGGAAGAACTATTGACCCAACCGGAACTTTTACGGGAAAACCATCTGCGTCTCCCGCGGATTGCCCATCTGATGGAGATCCTGCGGGATGTGGACGGGCTGGATGCCGACCGCTCCGCGGCCACCATCAGCGCCGCCCGACGGGAGATCAAACGCATTTTAGGCACGGAATAGCGGTATAAAGCTTTCTTTGCTTCTTTCTTTCTCGAAAGAAAGAAGGATACCGGCGGACGCGCAGCGCCGCGGCAAAAAGGCGAGGGCGCCAGCGCAGCGTCGCGCCCGACCGATACCGAATGAGGAACAATAGGAGGAACCAGGGATGAAAGGAAAACTGTACGGGGTGGGCGTAGGCCCGGGCGACCCGGAGCTGCTGACGCTGAAGGGAGCCCGCATCCTGCGGGAGGCGGACGTGATCGCGGTACCGGATAAGGGCAGCGGTGAAAAGACGGCGCTGAACATCGTCCGCGCCCATGTGGAGGGCAAGCCCCTTCTCTCCTGTCCCACCCCGATGGTGCGGGATAAGGTCCGGCTGGACGGCTGTTATACCGAAATCGCCGACCGGATCTGCGCCCTGCTGGACGAGGGCAAGACGGTGGCCTTCATCACCCTGGGCGACCCGGCGGTGTACTCCACCTATCTCTACGTCCACAAAAAGGTAACTGCCCGGGGCTATGAGACCGAGCTCATCCCCGGCGTACCCTCTTTCTGCGCGGTGGCGGCCAGGCTGGGAACCTCTCTCTGTGAGGGCGGCGAGCGGCTGCTGGTGGTGCCCGGCTCCTACGAAGGGGTGGACGACTGCCTGGAGTTCAAGGCCAACTATGTGTTCATGAAATCGGGCAAATCCCTGCCCGCCCTGCGGGACAAGCTGGCGGAGCGTGGCCTTCTGGAGAAAGCGGAACTGGTGTCCAACTGCGGTATGGAAGGGGAGCGGGTGTGCCGCGACCTGCGGGAGCTGGACAACGGGGAAGGCTATTTCTCGGTGGTGCTGGTGAAAGCGGGGGTCGAGGATTGAATATCATCATGTCGGGGCTGGACTACCAGCTGGCCCCCATTGCCCTGCGGGAAAAGCTGTCCTTCACCAAAAACGGCGTGGGGGAGCTGGTCAGCCTCATCCGGCGGACGGAGCCCCGGGTGGAGGGCTGCGTGCTCATCTCCACCTGTAACCGGACGGAGCTGTACCTCTCCTGTCAACTGGGCGAAATGCCCAACCCGGGAGAGGTGCTGTGCCGCGCCGCCGGGCAGGAGTACGCCCCCTTTGCCGGGGCCTTCCTCACCCGCTCGGGCATGGACGCGGCCCGGCACCTGACCGAAGTGGCGGCGGGGCTGCAATCCCAGATCTGGGGGGAAGACCAGATCGTCTCTCAGGTCAAGGCGGCCATCACCATTGCCCGGGAGCAGGATGCCGCCGACCCGGTGCTGGAGACCCTGTTCCGCACCGCCGTCTCGGCCGCCAAGGCGGTCAAAACCAAGGTGCATCTCAATCAGATCCCCACCTCCGCCGCCAGCCGTGCGGTGGAGGTTTTGCAGCGGGAGAGCGGGGACCTGCACGGCCAAAAGGCCATCGTCATCGGCAACGGGGAAATGGGCCGTCTGGCGGCCGGTTTATTGCGGGAAGCCGGTTGTCAGGTGACGGTGACCCTCCGTTCCTACCACCACGGCGAGACGGTGGTGCCTGCGGGCTGCGCGGTGGTACCCTATGAGGAACGCTTCGCGGCGCTGGACGGAGCGGATATTCTGCTCTCCGCTACCACAAGCCCCCACTATACCGTCAGCCGGGCAGACCTGGAGGGTATGCAGAAGCCGCCCCGCTGGGCCGTCGATCTGGCCATTCCCCGGGATATCCAGCCGGAAGTGGACCAGGTGCCCGGCGTGATCCTTTATAATGTAGACACGCTGGGAGCGGAGCTCCACCCCGTGGCACCGCCGGAGGTGGAAACGATTCTGACCCACCATCTCCAGCGGTTCCGCCAGTGGGGGGATTACCGGGAGAGCCTTTCGGCGCTGGAGCAGCTCAAGCGGGACATCGCCCAGCGGGTGCTGGAAAGCCCCGAGTGGGGGGAACTGGACCCGCGGGAGCTGACCGAGTTTGCAGTGGGCCGGGCGGTGGACCTGATCGCAGGCGGATTAAAAGAGAAAAACTTGAGCGTGGAGGATATTCTGCGCTGTGACCGAAAGATCCGTACCCACAACGGCGGACGGCTGGACGAGGAGGAGCCCCATGGAAGAAAACCTGCGCTTTCCGCTGTTCGTTGACCTCCACGGCAAGAAAGCCGTGGTGGTGGGGGGCGGTAAGATCGCCCTGCGCCGCGTCAAAGGCCTGCGGGATTTCGGCGCGGATGTGACGGTGATCGCCCCCCATCTGGCCCAGCCCATGGAGGGCATCACCCACCTGTGCCGCTCCTATGAACCCGGCGACCTGACCGGGGCCTTTCTGGCGGTGGCGGCCACCAATGACCGGGACATCAACCGGGCCGTGGGCGAAGAAGCCAGGGCACAGTCCATCCCGGTGAGCGTGGCCGACCGGGCGGAGGAGTGCACCTTTTTCTTTCCGGCGCTGTGCACCGGAAAAGGGATGATCGCCGGTGTGGTTTCCGACGGGACCGACCATCATAAAACAGCCGCCGCGGCCAAGGCCATCCGGGCGGTACTGGAGGAATTGGAATGAAGTGTATCCGTGTGGGCAGCCGGGAGAGCAAGCTGGCTGTCATTCAGGCGGAGATCGCCATCGCGGCCATCCGTCAGGGCGACCCGGAAGCGGCGGTGGAGCTGGTGACCATGAAAACCACCGGCGACAAGATTCTGGACCGGACGCTGGACAAAGTGGGCGGCAAAGGCCTTTTCGTCAAGGAACTGGACGCGGCGCTGCTGGACCATCGGGTGGACGTCACCGTCCACAGCGGCAAGGACCTGCCCATGGACATTGACCCCAGGCTGCCGCTGGTGGCCTTTTCCCGCCGGGCCGATCCCCGGGACGTGCTGGTCCTCCCCGAAGGGGTGACCGAGCTGGATAAAAGTCTGCCCATCGGCTGCGCTTCCCGCCGCCGGGCAGTGCAGCTGGCGGCCCTTTTTCCGGAAATGGACATTCAGCCGGTGCGGGGCAACGTGCAGACCCGGCTCCGCAAGCTGGACGAGGGGCAGTATTCCGCCCTGGTGCTGGCGGCCGCCGGTCTGGAGCGCCTGGGCCTCACCCATCGGATCAGCCGCTATTTCACCACCGACGAGATGATTCCCGCCGCCGGGCAGGGCATTTTAGCCGCCCAGATGCGGGCCGGGGAGGACAGCGGTTTCCTCTCCGCCTTTGCCGACCGGGACGGTACCGATTGTATGCTGGCCGAGCGGGCCTTTGTGAAGGAGCTGGACGGCGGGTGTTCGTCGCCGGTGGCGGCCTATGCCACCGTGGCGGGGGAGACCATCCATCTCACCGGCATGGACGTGGACGAGCATGACCGCCCCATCATTGGGCAGATCGAAGGCCCCCGGACGGAGGGCGAAGCGCTGGGCCGGGCGCTGGCACAGCAGATCAGGAGGAGAGAGGTATGAGCGGAAGGGTAATTCTGGTGGGCGCGGGTCCCGGCGACCCGGGCCTTTTGACGGTAAAGGGAAAAAAGGCCATTCTGGACGCTCAGGTGGTGGTCTATGACCGGCTGGTGAGCCCGGCCATTCTGGCCCTCATCCCGGAGTGCGCGGAAAAGATCGACGTGGGCAAGGAAGCGGCCCACCACAAGGTGCCTCAGGAGGAGATCAACCACATCCTGCTGCGCAAAGCCCAGGAGGGGAAAGTGGTGGTGCGGCTCAAGGGCGGCGACCCCTTCCTCTTTGGCCGGGGCGGCGAGGAACTGGAGCTGCTGGAGGAGCACCACATTCCCTTCCAGGAGGTGCCGGGCATCACCTCGGCCATCGCGGTGCCCGCTTACGGCGGTATCCCGGTGACCCACCGGGATTTCTGCTCGTCGCTCCACATCGTCACCGGACACCAGCGGGCGGGCAAGAAACTGGATATCGACTTTGAGGCCCTGGTGCGCACCAAGGGCACGTTGGTTTTCCTGATGGGCGTGAGCAGCCTGCCCGATATCTGCGCCGGCCTGATGGCGGCGGGGATGGACGGAGACACCCCCGCTTCCATCGTGGAGAAGGGCACCACCTCCGCCCAGCGGCGGGTGGACGGCACGGTTTCCACCCTGCCGGAACTGGCCAGGGAACACCACATCACCAGCCCGGCCATCAGCATCGTGGGCAAGGTGTGCGCGCTGGCGGAGCGGTTCGACTGGTTCGACCATCTGCCCCTGAAGGAGAAGACCATTTTAGTGACCCGTCCCAAGGACCGGGCGGGGACGCTCTCCGAAAAGCTGCGGGCGCTGGGCGCGGAGGTGTGGGAGTATCCCTGCATCGAGACGGTGCCCATGGTGCCCTGTCCCGCCATGGAGGAAGCGCTGGCCCATCTGGAAGCGTACCGCTGGCTGGTCTTCACCAGTCCCGCCGGGGTGTGGGCCTTCCGGGACGAGCTGGACCGGCAGGGCAAGGACGCCCGCGCCCTGTCCGGCGTGAAGCTGGCGGCCATTGGAAGCGGTACCGCCAAAGCGCTCAAAACCCTGGGCTTAAAGGCCGACTATGTGCCCGAGGTGTACGACGCCCGCCATCTGGGCGCGGGACTGCCCGCCCAAGCCGGGGAGAAGGTCCTCATTCTGCGGGCGGAACTGGGCTCCGCCGACTTGACAGCGGCCCTTGCGGGGCGTAGCATAACGTATAACGACGTAGCGGTCTATTCCACCCGATATGAAAATCCCCGCTCGGAGGAACTCCGTCAGGCCCTGGCGGAGGGGACCCTTTCCGCTGTGACCTTCACCTCGGCCTCCACGGTCAAGGGATTTGTGGCCACGGTGGGGGAGGACGCCGATTTCTCCCATATCACGGGGCTGTGCATCGGGGAGCAGACCGCCGCCGAAGCAAAGAAATACGGCATTGCCGTGGAAGTTGCTTCCGCCGCCACCATCGACGCGCTGACCGCGTTGGCGGCAGAGGTACTTTGACCTTGGAGGTGCTCAATCATGGAGCTTATCAACCGTCCCCGCCGTCTGCGGGGCAATGACAGTATCCGCCGCCTGTGCCGGGAGACCCGCCTGTCCCCCGACAGCCTGATCTATCCCATCTTCGTGGATGAGGAGCTGAAGGGCCGGCGTCCCATTCCCTCTCTGGAGGGGCAGTATCACTATGGCCTGGACTGCGTCACCGACGCGGTGGCCGAGTGTTTGGAGCACGGCGTGGGCCGCTGCATTCTCTTCGGCCTGCCCGCCCGTAAGGACGCCTGCGGCTCCTCCGCCTGGGAGGAACACGGCGTGGTGCAGGAGGCCATCCGGGCCATCAAGGCCAAGTACCCCGACTTCTACGTCATCACCGACGTCTGTATGTGCGAGTATACCGACCACGGCCACTGCGGCATTCTCCACGATCACGAGGTGGACAACGACCAGACCCTGGAAGTGCTGTCCAAAACGGCCCTGTCCCACGCCCGGGCGGGGGCCGATATGGTGGCCCCTTCCGACATGATGGACGGCCGGGTGGCGGCCATCCGGGCGGCGCTGGACGGCGCGGGCTATCAGAATGTGCCCATCATGTCCTATTCGGCCAAGTACGCCTCGGCCTTTTACGGTCCCTTCCGGGCGGCGGCCGGTTCCGCGCCCTCTTTTGGCGACCGGAAAGGATATCAGATGGACCCCCACAACCGCCGGGAAGCGCTGAAGGAGTGCGCCCTGGACGTGGAAGAAGGGGCGGACATCCTGATGGTCAAGCCCGCCATGCCCTATCTGGACGTGCTGCGGGAGTGCTCCGACGCCTTCGAGCTGCCCATGTGCGCCTATCAGGTGTCGGGCGAGTACGCCATGATCAAGGCCGCGGGCGCCGCCGGGCTCATCGACGAACACCGGGTCATGTGTGAGAGCGCCGTGTCCATCTACCGGGCGGGGGCCAATATGCTCATCACCTATTTTGCCAAGGAACTGGCCGACGCCATGAGAAAGGGAGAGATCGGATGAAAACCTCACAGGAACTCTTTGACGAAGCGGTAAAGGTGCTGCCCGGCGGCGTCAACTCGCCGGTGCGTGCCTTCCGGGCGGTGAATATGGCCCCTCGCTTCATCCAGCGGGCGGACGGCGCACACATCTACGATGTGGAGGGCAACGAATATCTGGACTATGTCTGTTCCTGGGGACCCATGATTCTGGGCCACAACCATCCGGTCATCCGGGAGGCGGTGGAGCGGGCGGTGAAGGACGGTCTCTCTTTCGGCGCGCCCACTGCCCGGGAAGTGGAGATCGCCCAGCTCATGGTGGAGCTGGTGCCCAATATTGAAATGGTGCGCATGGTGAACTCGGGCACCGAGGCGGTCATGTCTGCTATCCGACTGGCCAGAGGGGCCACCGGCCGGGACAAGATCATCAAGTTTGAGGGCTGCTATCACGGCCACAGCGACTGTCTGCTGGTGGGGGCCGGTTCGTCTGCCCTGGCGGGGGGACATCCCACCTCGGCGGGCGTGCCCCAGGACGTGGTGCGCCACACCCTGACGGCCCAGTTCAACGACCTTGCCAGCGTGGAGACCCTGCTGCAAGCCAACGAAAACCAGGTGGCCTGCGTCATCGTGGAGCCGGTGGCGGCCAATATGGGCGTGGTGGGTCCCAAGCCCGGCTTCTTGGCCGGTCTGCGCGCCCTGTGCGACAAATACGGCGCGCTCCTGATTTTTGACGAGGTGATTACCGGTTTCCGCCTGGGCATCGGCGGCGCGCAGGCCTATTTCGGCGTGAAGGCGGACATCGTTACCTTTGGCAAGATCATCGGCGGCGGTATGCCGGTGGGCGCTTACTGCGCCAGCCGCGCCCTCATGGAGGAAGTGGCCCCCTGCGGCCCGGTCTATCAGGCGGGCACCCTCAGCGGCAACCCGGTGGCCATGGCGGCGGGTCTTGCCCAGCTCCACTATTTGAAGGAGCATCCCGAGGTGTACACCCACATTGACGCCCTGGCCACCCGTCTGGCGGAGGGGATGCGCAAGGCGGCGGCGGAGACCGGCGCGCCGGTGACGGTGAACCAGATCGGTTCTCTGCTGGCTCCCTTCTTCACCCCCGATGCCGTAAGCACCTTCGTGGACGCCAAGGGCAGCGACGTGGGCAAGTACGCCCGTTATTTTGCCAATATGCTGGAAAAGGGCATTTATCTGGCTCCCGCCCAGTTTGAGGCCATGTTCCTCTCCAACGCCCACACCGAGGAGGACGTGGAACGGACCGTCGAGGCGGTGCGGGCTTCTCTGGCGGCGCTGTAAGAGAAGATGCGGGTGCTGCTGGTCCGGCCCCGGGTGCTGAACGCAATGACGGTGTTCGGGGCCATCGTGTGCGAGCCGCTGGAGCTGGAATATCTGGCGGCGGGCTGCAGGAAAGCCGGAATAGAAGCGGTTCTTTACGACGGCGTCACCGAGTACCGCCCCTTCTCCAAGGTGGTCAAAGCGGTCCGGCCCGACGTGGTGGCCCTCACCGGCTATCTCACCCAGGAGCGGGAGATGGCGGCGTATGTACGCCTTGCGAAAAAGGTCTGTCCCCGGTGCCGGGTGATTTTGGGCGGCGTCCATGCCCAGCTCTGCTGGGAGCGGCTCACCTTCCCGGGGGTGGATTATATTTGCCGCGGCGAGTCGGTGGACGATTTCGTCACCTTGCTCCAATCTCTGGACCGGGGAGGGGAGCCGCCCGAGCTGCCCGGCCTCTGCCGCCCGACGGAATGGGGCTGGCAGAGTGCGCCTTATGTGCCCTGTGACATCAACGACTTGCCGCCGCCCGACCGGAGCAGCTGGAAGGAAAAGGCCCGCTGGTACCGCTATACGGATTTTTCACCCATTTCTACGGTGAAGACAGCGGTATCCTGCCCCTTTTCCTGCACCTTCTGCTATGGCCGCAACCTCCACGGCGGGGTGTACCAGGCCAGAGATCTCTCGTCCGTGCTGGACGAGCTGGAAGCCGTGCCCGGCGAGACGGTCTTTCTGGTGGACTCGGATTTTCTCATTGAAGAGGAACGGGTCCGGGCCTTTCTGGCGGGACTGGAAGCGCGGGGCATCCGCAAAAAATTCATCTGCTACGCCCGGGCGGATTTTATTTCCGGTCATCCGGCGCTGATGGAAGAGCTGTGCAAGGCGGGGTTTGTGATGTTCCTGGTGGGCATCGAAGCAGCTCAGGACGGGCGGCTGGACCGCTGGAACAAGGGCACCAGCACAGCGGTGAACGACACCTGCGTGGAGCTGCTCCACCGGTTGGGGGCGGAGTGCGTGGCGCTGACCATCGCCGACCCGTCCTTTACAAAGGCAGATTTCCGCGCCCTCTACCGCTGGGCCAAAACCAGGCCGGTGCGCTGTGTGTCGGTGCAGGTTCTGACCCCGCTGCCCGCCACGCCGTTCTATGAAGCCAGACGGAAGGATCTTTTGACAGACGATTTCCGGAAATTTGACCTGGCCCATCTGGTGCTGGAGCCTGCCCACATGAGCAAAACAGCCTTCCGGCTGCGCTATGCCTGGCTGCTGGTCCGTCTGGCGCTGCTGGGGAGGGCCCGGGGCGCGTATCGGTTCGTCACCCCCGGCTGGGTGGCGCGTACGCTGTGGAAGGGCCTGCGCCGTTGGGGTACGCTGCGGTAGCGTTTCTATGGACGCGGGCGGCCATGCGGGGTTGTGTGCGCCATTGCCCCGCCGAGGGCGGCGGGGCCCACAGAAATGTGAGAGGAAATTTTTACAGTTTGGTATGGAAAAGCGCGCCTGCAAGATCTGCAAGCGCGCTTTTTGCGGGGAGAGACTCAAAGACCCATATTGCTGCTCAGCTCACCGGCCATATGCTCCATGGAGCGCATGGCCCGTTTTGCGGTGCGTTTGAGGTCCTTGCTGTGAGGCGCGGCCATCATGCCCAGCACCGCGCCTGCCATGATGCCCAGACCCATGCCGCCCAGAAACGGATGTCCATTCATTGGTTCTTTCCTCCCTTCACCAGGTGTCTGGCTTTATTCTTCCCGTTTCGCGGGAAAAATACGTTGCTAAAATTTGCGTTTCAAGCTATAATGAAGCTGTACAGCAGGATGGACCGGAACGGTTCGCAATGGGAAGGGGCGGGGGAAGAACCCGGTCCCTTTTTCCATGCCTGCGGAAAACGGAATAAAAGTTGCAAATGATATCATACAGAACGGACTTGGCAGGCAGCAAAGCCCGTTTCTGGTGCCATCAGGAAGGAGTGAGTATGTGAAACTGCTGATTCACCAAGGCAGACTGGTGGACCCC
>DXGA01000145.1 GCA_019114165.1 Candidatus Flavonifractor merdipullorum
GGCCGTCCTTCACATAGCAGACCGAGTTGGACTGGGTGTACTTGAGGGTGATGAGGGAGAGGATCATGTCCCGCTTGGCGTTTTCGGGCAGGTCCTTGTTGTCCGTCACGATGTTATTCAGCAGCGCTTCATTGATCTCGAAGTTGTTGCGGCCCTGCTCAAAGGTGATGCCGAACACGTCCTTGCGCTCCACAGCGCGGGGGACGTAGTTGGGGTCGATCTCCACCACATTGTAGCCGCCCTTGCGCTTGGTCTTGAGGATCTGGAGTGCCTCGTCGGTGTAGCCGGGGGCGATGACGCCGTCGGACACCTCCAGGGCCAGATAACGGGCGGTGTCGGCGTCGCACACGTCGGAGAGGGCGGCCCAGTCGCCGTAGGAGCAAAGGCGGTCAGCGCCCCGGGCGCGGATGTAGGCGCAGGCGATGGGGGACAGCTCACCCTCGGGGGCGAAGTAGATCTGGCGCTCCACGTCGGTGAGGGGGGTGCCCACAGCGGCGCCGGCGGGGGAGACGTGCTTGAAGGAGGCGGCGGCGGGGAGGCCGGTGGCCTCTTTCAGCTCCTTGACCAGCTGCCAGGAGTTGAGGGCGTCCAGAAAGTTGATGTAGCCGGGCTTACCGTTGAGGACGCGGATGGGCAGCTCGCCTTCCTGCATGAAGATGCGGGCGGGCTTCTGGTTGGGGTTACAGCCGTATTTCAGTTCCAGTTCGGTCATTGAGAGAAACCATCCTTTCCGCTTACTGATGCTTGTTGAGGATCACGTCGGAGCAAGAGCCGTTGGACAGGTCGATGTAGCGCACAAAGAGGGAGATCTTGTTGTCCTCGTTGAGGTTGGACCAGATCTCGTTGGCGAAGGTCTCGGCGTCGGGAGCGGAGATGTGGACCTGCTCCGGCTCCCCCTCGAAGGAGGGCAGGGGATCGCCGTCGCTCATGTAGGTGTGGATGAAGTGACCCTGACCGGCCTTGGGATTCTCGTAGTGGTAGAAGCACCGGCGGCAGGACATGGGATCGCCCTCGGCGCTCTTGAGGATGGAGAGGACGTAATTGCCGAACCCATCCATCAGGCCGGAGATCCGGGGGGTGTAGTTGGGCTTGTCCGGCTCAAAGGTGCGGGAGACCAGGGACTGCTCCAGGGTCTTGCCGGCGGCGAGGCCCTCCCGGATGGTGTCGGTCTGGTCGCCGTTGGTGACGATGGTATAGCTGCCCAGCCGGCGGACGGGGGCGTAGATGATGAGGGAGGGGTCGCTGAGCTTGGCGGGGTCAAAGGCCTGGGTGCGGATTCCGTCGGGGGTCTCCACAAAGACCCGGTTGCGGGAATTTTCACTGCGGCCCATGATGAAGTAGGCAATGGCGGCGTGCTTGCCGTCGGTGGTACGGCCCATCACGATGCCGCGGCCGGGATAGGGATTGCCGCGCAGCAGCGCGGACAGTTCATAAGTGTTCATGTGAGAAAACCTCCGAATCCAAGTATCAAAGGGAAGAAGCGTCCGGAATACGCACCATCCGGCCTTCCACCCGCAGGCGGTCCTGACAGAAGAGAGACACCGCCAGCGGCAGGATGTGCCACTCGGCCTCCTCCATCACCCGGCGCTGGAGCACCTCGGGCGTGTCGTCGGGCAGCACTTCCACCGCCTTCTGGAGGACGATGGGCCCGCCATCGGCCTCTTCATTGACGAAGTGGACGGTGGCGCCGGTGAGCTTGACGCCGTAGGCCAGGGCCTGCTCGTGGACATGAAGCCCATAGGCCCCCGGTCCGCAGAAGGAGGGGATGAGGGCGGGATGGATGTTGAGGATCGCGTTGGGATAAGCGCGAATGATCTCGTCGGTGAGGATGTGCATAAATCCAGCCAGCACCACCAGATCGATGTTCAGCTCCCGGAGCAGCTCCACCAGGGCCTGGGTCATGGCCTGGTTGGAGGGAAAGCCCTTCCGGGCCACCACATAACCGGGAATGTTGGCTTTTTTGGCCCGTTCCAGGGCGTAAGCCCCCTCTTTGGAGGAGATGACGGCCACAATGGAGCCGCCGCCCAGCCCTTCTTTCTGCTGGGTGTCAATGAGGGCCTGCAAATTGGTGCCGCCGCCGGAAACCAGCACGGCAATACGCTTTGCCATAAGAAAACAAGTCCCCTTTCAAATGGAGAGTGGAGATAGGAGAGTGAAGAGTGAAGATATGGTGTCCGGCTCCGCCGGACGATTTGAAATCATTCGCCGCAGGCGAATCCATCATCTCCACTCTCCACTCTTAACGCTTCACTCTAATACAACGCCTTCGTCGCCGGCCACCACTTCGCCGATCCGGTAGGCCTGCTCGCCGGCGGCCTGGAGCAGCTCCAGGGCCTGGTCGGCCTGCGCGGCGGGGAGGGCCAGGATCATGCCGATGCCCATATTAAAGGTGTTGTACATATCCCGCTCGGGGATATTGCCCTTTTTCTGGATGAGGTCGAAAATGGGCAGCTTGGGGAAGGTCTTGAGGTCGATGGAAGCGGTGAGGCCGTCGATCATCATGCGGGGCACATTCTCGTAGAAGCCGCCGCCGGTGATGTGGCTGATGGCGTGGATGTCCACACCGGCCTTGAGGAGGGCCTTGATGGCCTTCACATAGATGCGGGTGGGGGTGAGGAGGGTCTCGCCCAGGCTCTTGCCGCCCAGTTCGGCCATGGGGGAGGTGAGGTCGGCGTGCTCCACGTCAAAGACCTTGCGGACCAGGGAGAAGCCGTTGGAGTGGACGCCGGTGGAGCCCAGACCGATGAGCACATCGCCCTCGGCCAGCTTCTTGCCGTCGATGATCTTCTCCTCGTCCACGATGCCAACGGAGAAACCGGCCACGTCGTAATCCTCGTCGGGCATGACGCCGGGGTGCTCGGCGGTCTCGCCGCCCACCAGGGCGCACTCGGACTGGCGGCAGCCCTCGGCGATACCGGCCACGATCTCGGCGATGCGCACCGGGTCGTTCTTGCCGCAGGCGATGTAATCCAGGAAGAAGAGGGGAGAAGCGCCGCCGCAGATGATGTCGTTGACGCACATGGCCACGCAGTCGATGCCGATGGTGTCGTGCTTGTTCATCAGCAGAGCCAGGCGCAGCTTGGTGCCCACGCCGTCGGTGCCGCTGACCAGGACGGGCTTTTTCATGCCCGCCATGTCGGGGGCGAACATACCGCCGAAGCCGCCCAGCGTGCCCATCACGCCGGGGATATAGGTGGACTCCACCATGGGCTTGATGCGCTTGACGGCCTCATAACCGGCGGTGACGTCCACACCGGCGGCGGCGTAGGAAGCGGAGTGAGAATTTTTCATAGGAGGGACCTCCTCAGTCTTTTCTTTGGCTCAATTTGGTCTCAAAACGGAATTTTTCTCTGGTTTCGGGCACCGCCACCGGATAGTTGCCGGTAAAGCAGCCGTCACAGAAAGTGCAGCCGCACCCCACGGCCAGCTTGTGGACGCTGTCCACGCTCAGATAGCCCAGGCTGTCCGCGCCGATGATTTCCGCGATCTCCTCGGTGGTGTGGTTGCAGGCGATGAGGTGATCGCGGGAGTCGATATCGGTGCCGAAGTAGCAGGGGTGGAGGAAGGGGGGCGCGGAGACACGCACATGGACCTCTTTCGCGCCGGCGTCCCGCAGGAGCTTGACGATGCGCTGGGAGGTGGTGCCCCGGACGATGGAGTCGTCGATCATGACCACCCGTTTGCCCTTCACCACCGAGGCGATGGGATTGAGCTTGATGCGCACTTTATCCTCTCTGGACTTCTGCCCGGGGGCGATAAAGGTGCGGGCGATGTACTTATTTTTAATGAAGCCGATGCCGTAGGGAATGCCGGACTGGCGGGCGTAGCCCACGGCGGCGTCCAGACCGGAGTCGGGCACGCCGATGACGATGTCGGCCTGCACGGGGTGCTCCAGCGCTAGGAAGGCGCCGGCGCGGAGCCGGGCTTCGTGGACGCTGGCCCCGTCGATGACCGAATCGGGCCGGGCAAAGTAGATAAATTCAAAGACGCACAGGCTGGACTTGCGCCCGTTGCAGTGGGTGCGGATAGAGCGCAGGCCGTTGCCGTCGGCGATGACGATCTCGCCCGGCTCCACGTCCCGGAGGAAGTGAGCCCCGATGGCGTCCAGCGCGCAGCTCTCCGACGCGAAGACGTAGCCGCCGTCCTCCATGGTGCCGATGCACAGGGGGCGGAACCCGTTGGGGTCCCGGGCGGCGATGAGCTTGGTGGACGACATGAGCACCAGGGAATACGCGCCCTGGATGATGTCCATGGCAGCGTCCACCGCTTCCTCAATGGAGGGGGCGGTGAGGCGCTGGGCAGTGATGGTGTAGGCAATGACCTCGGTGTCGCTGGTGGTGTGGAAGATGGCGCCGGAAAGCTCCAGCTTCTCCCGCAGCTCGGCGGCGTTGGTGAGGTTGCCGTTGTGGGCCAGTACCATGGAGCCCTTCACATGGTTGATGACCAGGGGCTGGGCGTTGGTGCGGCTTTTGTTGCCGGTGGTGGCGTAGCGCACATGGCCCACGGTGATGGTGCCGCTGCCCAGATTCTGGAGCACGTCGGGAGGAAAGACCTCGCTGACCAGCCCCACGTCTTTGTGGCTGGAGATGACGCCGTCGTCATTGATGGCGATACCGGCGCTCTCCTGGCCGCGGTGCTGGAGGGCATACAGGGCGTGATAGGTATGGATGGCGGCCGCCTCGGGCTCGTGGGTGTAGAGCCCGAAGACGCCGCATTCTTCATGAAGTTGGGACATGGGGAAGACCTCGTCTTTCAGGAAACAGGGGGGAACGGGATTACTCCTTGCCGTTCCAGCAGTAGGTGCAGATCTTGTCGCGGTCAATGCCGATGGCTTCCAGCAGACCGTCCAGGGACTGATAGCCCAGGGAGTCAAAACCCATCTCCTCGCAGATGGCCTTGAGCATACACTGGCCGCGCTCGGTGGAGGCGTCGGCGTACTCTTCCAGGTGCTGCTGACCCTCGTCGCCCTCCAGGTTCTGGATGGTGCGGCGGGCCAGCAATTCCATGTCGGAGTTGCTGCGGGAGAAGTTGAGGTACTTACAGCCGTACATGATGGGGGGGCAGGCAGAGCGCATATGCACTTCCTGCGCGCCCGACTCATAGAGGAAGTCCACCGTCTCCCGGAGCTGGGTGCCCCGGACGATGGAGTCATCCACAAAGAGAAGCTTCTTGCCCTCGATGAGCTCGGGGACGGGGATCTGCTTCATCTTGGCCACCTGATTGCGGGCCTCCTGATTGGCGGGCATGAAGGAGCGGGGCCAGGTGGGGGTGTACTTGACGAAGGGACGGGCAAAGGGCTTGCCGCTGCGGTTGGCAAAGCCGATGGCGTGGGGGAGACCCGAGTCGGGCACGCCGGCCACATAGTCCACCTTGGGGAGCTGACCCTTCTGGATCTCGTCCCGGGCCATGATCTCGCCGTTGCGGTAGCGCATGACCTCCACGTTGACTCCTTCATAATTGGAGTTGGGGTAGCCGTAGTAAGTCCACAGGAAGGCGCAGATCTTCATCTCCTCACCGGCGGGGGAGAGCTGCTCCACCCCGTCGGCGGTGACGCGGACGATCTCACGTGGACCCAGCTCGTAGCTGTCGTGATAGCCCAGCTTGTGGTAGGCGAAGGACTCGAAGGAGACGCAGCAGCCGTCCTCACTCTGCCCCACCAGCACGGGCAGACGGCCCAGCCGGTCGCGGGCGGCGATGATGCCCTTCTGATCCAGAATGAGGATGGTGATGGAGCCGTCGATCTCCTCCTGGGCCCGGCGGATGCCGGAGACCAGGTCGTCCTCCTGATTGATGAGGGCGGCGGTCAGCTCGGTGGAGTTGACCTTGCCGGAGCTCATGGCCATGAACTGATGGCCGTGCTCGGAGAAGTAACGGGCCACCAGGTCGTCGGCGTTGCGGATGATGCCCACGGTGGTGATGGCAAAGAGGCCCAGGTGGGAGCGGACCAGCAGGGGCTGGGGGTCGGTGTCGCTGATGCAGCCGATGCCGGAGCAGCCGTGGAATTCCGCCAGGTCCTTGTCGAACTTGGTGCGGAAGGGGGTGTTTTCAATGTTATGGATCTGCCGCTGGAAACCGTCCTTTTCGTCGTAGACAGCCATACCGCCCCGCTTGGTGCCCAGATGGGAGTGGTAGTCGGTGCCGAAAAAGAGGTCCATCACGCAGTCGCGCTTGGAAATCGTGCCGAAGAAACCGCCCATTGCTTACTTGTCCCCCATCAGACGGCGCATGACCTCTTCATAGGCCTCCTCGGCGCCGCCCAGATCGCGGCGGAAGCGGTCCTTGTCCAGCTTCTCGTGGGTGGTCTCGTCCCACAGGCGGCAGGTGTCGGGGGAGATCTCGTCGGCCAGGACGATCTGACCGTCGGCGGTCTTACCGAACTCCAGCTTGAAGTCCACCAGGTCGATGCCGATCTCCTTCATGAAGCCCTTGAGCAGGTCGTTGACGGCAAAGGCGTACTTCTTGATCAGCTCGATCTCC
>DXGA01000002.1 GCA_019114165.1 Candidatus Flavonifractor merdipullorum
AAGCTGCTTTCAGCTATCATATCACAGAGAACGGAGGAAAGGTTTCAAAAAAGAGCCCTGTTTTTCCGGCAGACGGCACATATCCGGAAAAACAGGGCGGAGAAACAGGGAAGAATTCAATTCAGCGTGCATCCCTCAGGACGACCGGGCCTGTGGTCCATTCCAGGCCGCAGGGCTGGATCTGGGGGAAGCAGAGACCGTAGAGGTCGGTACAGCGGCTTTCCAGTTCAAAAAGACGCCGGGCTTCCCGGGGGAGCACACGGGCGTGGGCGGGCTTGGTGAGGACGGGCAGGGAAGCGGAGGCGCGCATTTGGGCCAACAGGCTCCGCCCCCGAAGGGAACAGCCCAAAACCCGCAGATAGGGGGGATGTGCAGGGCGGTCCGCCGCGCGAAGCCCCAGAAAGGCCCAGGTCACCAGCCGCCGCAGCCGGGCCAGGGTGTAGCGCTTGGTTTTGGCTTCCTCCAACAGCTGGGCCAGCGAGCGGGCGGAAGCAGCGGCGTTTTTCATCCGGTCGGGCAGCCCTTCGGCCCCTCCGCTGTCGGGGAGGGCGGCCCAGTCCGCCCGGTCCATGGCGCGCACTCTGGCCAGAATGGCCCGCTCTATCCGGGAGAGATCGGCAAAGGGACCCGTCCAGGATTGGGTCAGATAGGGAGCCGCTTCACCGGTGTTTCCATCCCGCAGCAGTCCGCGGAGATGGGACGCCGAGGCAAAACCGCCGGCCGTTCCGCCGTCGTGCCCCACCCCGATGCGGGGGATGGTGACGGCGTCCATATCGTTGGGCAGAGCGCGGAGGTATTCAATGCCCAGATTGTCATTGGCACGGCTCAGACAGGAAGCAATTTCAGGCCCAACCAACCGCTCCACCGCCTTTTGACGGGCCACAGGAAAGGGAAGACCGGCGCTCACCCCGTCCCGGAGGAGCTGCGTATAGCGCGCCTCATCCAGACAGGACGCAGCCCGGCGCAGGGCGGAGAGGTCGGCGCACTCGCTGCCGAAAGAGAGGGTATCCACCACACCGGTGGCATGGAGGAGTTCCACCGCGCCCCGGGCGAAGGATTCCGCCGACGCGCAGGCCCAGACCGTGGGCAGCTCCAGCACCAGATCCACGCCGCCCCTCAGCGCGGCGGCGGCGCGGGTCCATTTGTCGGTGAGAGCGCACTCTCCCCGCTGGACCCAGTGGCCGCTCATGACGCATACCACGGCGCAGTCCGGGCCGAGCAGTTCTCTTGTGCGTTTCACATGGTGGGCGTGTCCCGTGTGAAAGGGGTTGTATTCCGCCACGATTCCGGCTGCTGTCATGAAGTTGACCACCTTTTTACAGAAGAAAATCAAGAAATTACCCCAAAATGCGGGTTGTCCTTTGGGGCAAAATGGGATACAATAAGACACAACGCCTGTTTTTTCTCATTATACGATACGGCGGCCCGGCCCGCAAGCCGGGAATATCCAAACTTCTTAAAGGAGCGTAATGTATCATGAAAGTTCTCGTCATCAACGCTGGCAGTTCTTCCCTGAAGTATCAGCTCATGGACCCCGACACCGAGGAGGTCTTTGCCAAGGGCCTGTGTGAGCGCATCGGCATCGACGGCCGTCTCACCCATAAGGTGCCCGCCACCGACGGCAAGTATGAGTTCGAAATCGCCATGCCCACCCACGCCGAGGCCATCCAGGCTGTGCTGGACGCCCTGACCAGCCCCGAGCACGGCGTCATCAAGAGCATGGACGAGATCGACGCGGTGGGTCACCGCGTGGTCCACGGCGGCGAGAAGTTCGCCTGCTCCGTCAAGATCGACCAGGCTGTCATGGACGCTCTGGAGGAGTGCATCCCCCTGGCTCCCCTCCACAACCCCGCCAACATCACCGGCATCCGCGCCTGCCAGAACGTGATGCCCAACGTGCCCATGGTGGGCGTGTTCGACACCGCCTTCCATCAGACCATGCCCGCCAAGAGCTACATCTACGCCCTGCCCTACGAGTACTACGAGAACGACAAGGTCCGCCGCTACGGCTTCCACGGCACCTCCCACAAGTATGTCGCCGGCCGCGCCGCCGCTATGCTGGGCTGTCCCATCGAGGAGCTGAAGATCATCACCTGCCACCTGGGCAACGGTTCTTCCGTCTCCGCTGTGGACAGCGGCAAGAGCGTGGACACCTCCATGGGCTTCACTCCCCTGGCCGGCGTGCCCATGGGTACCCGCTCCGGCGACCTGGACGCCGGTATCCTGGAGTACCTGATGAACAAGTACGGCTATGACATGAAGAAGATGATGAACGTCCTCAACAAGGAGTCCGGCGTTCTGGGCATCTCCGGCGTGTCCTCCGACTTCCGCGACATCGAGACCGCCGCCGAGCAGGGCAACCAGCGTGCCGCTCTGGCGCTGGAGGCCTTCCAGTACAGCGTGAAGAAGCTGGTGGGCGCTTATGCCGCCGCCATGGGCGGCGTGGACGCCATCGTCTTCACCGCCGGCGTGGGCGAGAACGACGGCAACACCCGTATGGCCATCGCCTCCGGTCTGGAGTTCATGGGCGTGAAGATGGACGCCCAGGCCAACAACGTCCGCGGCAAGGAGGCTGTCATCTCCGCCGCCGACTCCAAGGTCAAGGTGCTCCTCATCCCCACCAACGAAGAGCTGATGATCGCCCGCGACACCGCCGAGATCGTGGGTAAGTAAGAACCTGCATTCCTGCCCCCGCTGCTTTGGCAGCGGGGGTGTTTTGCTTGTGTCATGTGTAATAAAAATGAGCGCGGATTGGGAATCATATTTATCTGGAATGACGAAAAATGAAAGGATGTATGCATTTATTTCAAGGCAATCTTAGGAAAAATGCAGGAAAAACATCTTTTTGTCCCCTAAATAAAATTTTTACTTGCACATTTTACCGTGATAAAGTATAATGGGGAAGGAAATTGAATACCCGCCATTTGGGTAGGAGAGAAATCAGGAAGCGCCAAGTCGGAACAAGGACGACGCGCTTCCCAGCAAAGGAGTTTTTATTATGGCTTTCAAAAATGCGTATCTCCAGGGTCTGTATGAGCGCGTGGCCCAGAAGGACCCCGACCAGGCCGAGTTCCTGCAGGCTGTCCGCGAAGTGCTGGAGTCTCTGGAGCCTGTGGCCGAGCAGCGCCCCGACCTGGTGGAGGCCGGCGTGTTCGAGCGGATCGTGGAGCCCGAGCGTGTGCTGATGTTCCGGGTGCCCTGGGTGGACGACAACGGCAAGGTGCAGGTCAACCGCGGCTTCCGCGTGCAGTTCAACTCCGCCATTGGTCCTTACAAGGGCGGTCTGCGCTTCCATCCCAGCGTGAATCTCTCCATCATCAAGTTCCTGGGCTTTGAGCAGATCTTCAAGAACAGCCTGACCGGCCTGCCCATGGGCGGCGGCAAGGGCGGCTCCGACTTCGACCCCAAGGGCAAGTCCGACGCCGAGGTCATGCGTTTCTGCCAGTCCTTCATGACCGAGCTGCAGCGCCACATCGGCGCTGACACCGACGTGCCCGCCGGCGACATCGGCGTGGGCGGCCGTGAGATCGGCTATATGTTCGGCCAGTATAAGCGTCTGCGCAACGAGTTTACCGGCGTGCTGACCGGCAAGAAGGTGGGCGCCGGCGGTTCTCTGGCCCGCACCGAGGCCACCGGTTACGGCCTTTGCTACTTTGCCGACGAGATGCTCCGCGCCAACGGCAAGTCTTTCGAGGGCCAGAAGGTGGTCATCTCCGGCAGCGGCAACGTGGCCATCTACGCCAACCAGAAGGCCACCCAGCTGGGCGCCACCGTCATCGCCATGAGCGATTCCAACGGCTATATCGTGGACGAGAACGGCATCGACTACAAGATCATGCAGGAGATCAAGGAAGTCAAGCGTGCCCGCATCAAGACCTACCTGGACTATGTCCCCACCGCCAAGTATGTGGAGGGCTGCCGCGGCATCTGGACGGTGCCCTGTGACATCGCTCTGCCCTGCGCCACCCAGAACGAGCTGGATCTGGACGGCGCCAAGGCGCTGAAGGCCAACGGCTGCTATGCCGTGGCGGAGGGCGCCAATATGCCTTCCACCCTGGAGGCCATCAGCTTCTTCCAGGCCAACGGCATGCTGTTTGGCCCCGCCAAGGCTGCCAACGCCGGCGGCGTGGCCACCTCCGGTCTGGAGATGAGCCAGAACTCCGCCCGTCTCTTCTGGACCTTCGAAGAGGTGGACGAGAAGCTGCACAATATCATGAAGGGCATCTACGCCAATGCCGCCGCTGCCGCCAAGGAGTACGGCATGGAGGGCAACCTGGTGGCCGGCGCCAACATTGCCGGTTTCCTGAAGGTGGCCGAGGCCATGGCCTGGCAGGGCGTGTGCTGAGTTAAGAACCTGTTTTTTATGACGTGAGACCGCGGGTCCGCTGTGATCGAGTACGAAAGTGCCCTCTTACAGCGGACCCGCCCCTTCTTTTTCCGGAATGTTTGATGGGAGGTTATTCCAATGTCCAAATTGCGGGATTTTGTGTATGCGGTGCTGGCCGGGATCAGCATTTCCATCGGCGGAGTGGTGTATCTGAGTTTGGAGAACAAAATGGTGGGCGCCCTGCTCTTTTCGGTGGGACTGTTTACGGTGTGCACCTTTGGGCTGAATCTGTTCACCGGAAAGGTATGCTATCTGCCGGGGAAGGGCGCTTCCTATGTGGGCTGGCTGGCGCTGGTGTGGCTGGGCAATCTGGTGGGCGCGGAGCTGACTGGCCTTCTGGTGCGGGCGACCCGCATCGGGGCGGCGCTGAGTGAAAGGGCAATGGGACTTTGTGAGACCAAACTGGGAGACAGTCTGCCGTCTATTTTTATCCTGGCCATCTTCTGCAATATCATGATCTACATCGGCGTGGAGAATTACCGGAGCAATCCCCACGAAGTGGGAAAGTATCTGGGGATCGTGTTTGGCGTG
>DXGA01000146.1 GCA_019114165.1 Candidatus Flavonifractor merdipullorum
GGCCAGCGGCGCCGACTGTATCGTCACCATCGGCGGCGGCTCCTCCATGGATACCGCCAAGGCCATCGGCATCATCATCAATAACCCTGAGTTTGCCGACGTCCGCTCTCTGGAGGGTGTGGCCCCCACCAAGAAGCACGCCGTCTTTACCATCGCCGTGCCCACCACCGCCGGCACCGCCGCCGAGGTCACCATCAACTACGTGATCACCGACGTGGAGAAAAAGCGTAAGTTCGTCTGTGTGGATACCAACGATATCCCCGAAGTGGCCGTGGTGGACCCGGACATGATGTCCTCCATGCCCAAGGGTCTCACCGCTTCCACCGGTATGGACGCCCTCACCCACGCCATCGAGGGTTACATCACCAAGGGCGCCTGGGCCATGACCGACATGGTCCATCTGGAGGCCATCCGCATCATCGCCCGCAGCCTGCGCGGCGCGGTGGCCAACACCCCCGAGGGACGGGAGGACATGGCCCTGGCCCAGTATGTGGCCGGTATGGGCTTCTCCAACGTGGGTCTGGGCATTGCCCACTCCATGGCCCATACTCTGGGCGCGGTGTATGATACCCCCCACGGCGTGGCCTGCGCCATGATGCTCCCCATCGTGATGGAGTACAACGCCGCATGCACCGGCGAGAAGTACAAGGCCATTGCCGAGGCCATGGGTGTGGACACCACCGGCATGGATCAGGAGACCTACCGCAAGGCCGCCTGTGACGCGGTGCGTCAGCTCTCCGCCGATGTGGGCATTCCCGCCAAGCTGGAAGCCCTCAGGGAAGAGGACCTGGCGTTCCTGGCCGACTCTGCTCTGGCCGACGCCTGCACCCCCGGCAACCCCCGCGACACCAACGTGGAAGACCTGAAGGCCCTCTTCCGCCGCCTCATGTAACCTACGTTCTTTCGAGAAAGAACGTAGGCAAAGAAAGCTTTCATAGAGCGCTTGCCTGAGGGCCGGCGCAGAAACACCCCCGGACCGTTCAAATGGTCCGGGGGTGTCCGTTTTGTTAGTTACCTTCCACGATGGAGAGAAGATAGAGCCAGCGCTCCATTTTTGCCTCCAATGTGGTCTCCAGCTCCTCGTGCTCGGCGGTGAGCTGCTGGAGGGCGATGTAATCGCTGCTCTGGGCGCTTTGCTGGGCTTCGTTCTCTGCCAGCCTGGTTTCCAGGGCGTGGATCTCGTCCTCGATGCCGTCCAGCTCCCGCTGCTCCTTGTAGGAGAGCCGTTTTTTCGGCTTGGGCGCGGTGGGCTGAGCCTCTTTTTTGGGCTTTTCCGGCCGTTCGCTCTGCCGCCGGGCCTGGGCCCGCTGGTCCAGATAGTCCTGATAGCTGCCCGGACAGGGGGTGACCACCCCGTCTCCCTCCACGGCAAAGAGCCGCCGGGCCACTTTATCGAGAAAGTACCGGTCGTGGGATACCGCCACCACCGCCCCCTGGAAGGTCTCCAGATAGTCCTCCAGCACGGTGAGGGTTTCAATGTCCAGGTCGTTGGTGGGCTCGTCCAGCAGCAGCACGTTGGGGGCCCCTGCCAGCACCGAGAGCAGGAACAGCCGCCGCTTTTCACCGCCCGACAGCTTGCCGATGGGGCTCCACTGCACGTTGGACGGGAAGAGGAACTGCTCCAGCAGCTGACCGGCGGTGATGACGCCGTCCACCGTCTCAATGCGCTCGCCGATGTCGCGGACGTAGTCGATGACCCGCTGCTGGGGGTCCATGGGGGGATTTTCCTGCGAAAAATAGCCGATCTTCACCGTCTCGCCCACCGAAATAGAGCCGCTGTCCGGCTCCAGCGTGCCCGCCATCAGGTTGAGCAGGGTGGATTTTCCGCTGCCGTTGGAACCGACGATGCCCACCCGGTCGTCCCGCAGGAGGGAGAAGTCGAAATCGGAGATGACGGCGCGGCCGTTTCGCGCCTTGGAGACGTGGGAGAGCTCGATGGTCTTGCGGCCCAGGCGGCTGGAGATGGAGGAGAGCTCCAGCTTTTTGGAGCTCACCGGTCCGGTCTGCTCCTTGAGGGCTTCGTAGCGCTCCAGGCGCTCCCGGCTCTTGGTGCCGCGGGCGGTGGGGCCCTGCATGACCCACTGATATTCCCGCCGCAGGATGGATTGCCGCTTGCGCTCGCTGGCCTTGGCCGACTCTTCCCGAGCGGCCTTGCGGGAGAGGAAGCTGTCGTAATGGCCCGGATAGGTGTAGAGGGAACCGCCGTCCACTTCGGCGATGTGGTTCACCACCCGCTCCAGAAAGTACCGGTCGTGGGTCACCAGCACCAGTCCGCCGGTGAACCGCTTGAGCCAGTCTTCCAGCCATACGATCATGTCGCCGTCCAGATGGTTGGTGGGCTCGTCCAGGATGAGCACGTCGCTCTCCCGCACCAGCGCCGCCGCCAGCGCCGCCCGCCGCCGCTCTCCGCCGGAGAGCTGGCCCACGGTGCGCTCAAACTGGGAAAGCCCCAGACGGGTGAGGATGGTCTTGGCCTCATACTCGGCCAGCGCCCGGGCGTCGGAGCCCAGACCGCGGAGCACCAGCTCCAGCACCGTGTCTTCCAGATTCAGTTCGGGATTCTGGGGCACATATTCCAGCCGTACCCCCGGATCCAGCGACACCGTGCCCCGGTCGGACTCCTCCACCCCTGCCAGAATGCGGAGCAGGGTGGACTTTCCGGTGCCGTTGACGCCCACCACGCCGACCTTGTCCCCACGCTCCAGATAGAAGTTGACGTCGTGGAGCATGGTGCGGTCGCCGTAGCTTTTCCCAATGCCTTCCGCCGAAAGGAGCATGGCTTAAACTCCTTTCTTCCGGGGGGCGCCGGAGGCGCGGCACAGCCGCCGGAAGGGCGCGGGCTCCCTGGAGACGAAGGAACGCTCCTCGCCCGTCCGGGGGTCGATGAGACGCAGCTCGTTGGCGTGGAGGCAGAGACGGCCCAGAGGGTTGGTCTTGGCTTTATACTGCTTGTCTCCCGCGATGGGGTGGCCCAGATCGGACATATGGACGCGGATCTGGTTTTTCCGTCCGGTCTTCAGGTCGATGTCCATGAGGGCGTAGCCGCCGCCGGCGAAGAGGGTGCGGTAATGGGTGATGGCCTCCTTGGCGTCCCGGCCGGGGGCGCCGGAGTACATGAGGTGGGTGGAGGTCTCCCGCAGGAAGGATTTCACCCGGCCCTCCGCCGGTTCGGGCGTACCCTCCACCAGGGCGCGGTAGCCCCGGCGGACCACCCGCTTGTCCCAGTCGGACTGGAAGGCGCGCTTGGCCTCCTCGTTCTTGGCAAAGAGCACCACGCCGGAGGTGTCCCGGTCCAGACGGTGGACCACGAAGACACGGCCGCCTTTGGTGCGCTCGGCCATGTAGTCGGTGAGGATGTGGTAGGCGGTGCGTACCTTTTCCTTGTCGTTGGCGATGGTGAGCAGCCCGGCGGGCTTGTCGATGACGATGATGTCCTCATCCTCGAAGAGCACCGGGAAGGGAAGCTCGGGGCGGGGCGGTTCGGCCCACAGCACCGCCTCCACCACCATGCCGGAGGCCAGGGCGCTGTCAAACTGGCGGACCACCTTGCCGTTGACCCGGACCTGGCCGCGGGCGAGGATGGACTTGATGTTGTTGCGGGACTTGCCCGTCACATGGGCGAGCAGGAAGGGAAGGAGGGTGTCCGTCTCCTCCACGGTCCACCGCAGGGGCGGACGGCGCTTTTGCTGGGACATGATAAAAACTCCTTTCCATGTCGGCGGATAAAAAGAAAAGACACGCTTTACAGCGTGTCTTTCTGGATGGTGGAGACGACAGAACTCGAATCTGTGACCCCTTGCGTGTGAAGCAAGTGCTCTACCGGCTGAGCTACGCCTCCATATTGCCCGGTCCGAGAGGAGAAATGGTGACCCGTACGAGACTCGAACTCGTGTTACCGCCGTGAAAGGGCGGTGTCTTAACCACTTGACCAACGGGCCGGATACAGGATGAGAAAACATCCTGAAGTTCATGGTAGCGGCACCTGGATTTGAACCGGGGACACTGCGGGTATGAACCGCATGCTCTAGCCAACTGAGCTATGCCGCCATGCGAACCTGTCGGAAACAGGGCAAGAGTTATTATAGCGGAACAACCCCCATTTGTCAACAGGCAAATCAAAATTTTTTCAAGAAAATTTCCGGCGGGCAAATGCCCGCCGGAAACGGTGTGGAGAGAGGCTGTTTAACGGCTGAGGTTGGGAATATCACTGCCGTCGGGCAGGGGAATGATAAACTCCGGCTGTCCCATATAGCCCGGGGCGATGGTATATTTCCCGTACACCACCACCAGTTTTCCGTCCGCGCTGAGATAGAAATCGGGATCCACGGCAAAGGGATCTTCCGCCCAGGCCGTGTCGCTCTCTTCCGCATCAGAGCCGACGAAGTAGAGCTGATCCGGGTCGGCGGCGGTGCGCCGGTCGATCTCCGCCAGAACGGTATCCTTGATGATGGACTGATAATCGGGGCCCAGCAGATCGGGAAGGGTCAGTTCTGTTCCGGTGGTCAGGTCGATGTTGTAATCATAGAGCTGGGTGTAGGAGCTGGCCCGCACCTCGGAAATGGTGAGCAGGAAGGAGAGATACCGCTCATCCGACCGCTTGATCTCATAGTCCACCGTCACATCCACGGGAATAAAATCCTCCGCCTTGCCGCCGGTGGACACATAAGCCTCCTGGGTCTCCTTGGCCCGGGCTTCCGCCTCGTCCAGCACCTGCTCGATACGGGTGCGGATCTCGGTGTTGACCCGCTGCTCCAATTCGGTGTTGCCCGTGTTCTCCAGCGCGGGCATATTCACCCGGATATACTGGTATTCATCCTGCACCATATACTGCTCTATGCTCACCACCCGGGCCAGCGCCCCCAGGACCGGGATGTCGGCCACCGCCGCGGCAAAGGCCGGGGTGGAGTTGACCAGCACACAAAAGCAGATACAGGCGGCCAGGCCCATGGCCCCGCCCTGGAACCAGTGGCGGCGGCGCCTGGATTGACGGCTGCCGGTACGGATGGCGGCGCGGACGGTGGGGGAGAGCTCATCGGGAATGGGAATATCCTGGTAGCGGGCTTTTGCCCGGTCCCATGCGTCATGCATCATTGCAGTCCTCCTTTGTCATCGCTTTGAGCTTGCGCAAGCTCTGATAAAGTCTGGATTTTACCGTGTTGAGATTGGTGCGTGTGACCTGGGCGATCTCCTCCAGCTTCATGTCGTGGAAAAAGCGGAGCCGGATGATGGTCTGTTCCTGGGTGTTGAGCCGCTCGATGGCGTCGTACAGATCCAGCCGGGCGGCATCGTCCCGCACCTCGCCGGGCTCTTCCTGGGAGACCAGCTCCAGCGGCACCAGACGGCTGGACCGCCGGAAATGATTGATGCTCTCGTTGACGAGGATGCGGTAAAACCAGGTCTTCACATATGCGGGGTCACGGAGGGAGTCGGCCCGGGACAGGGCGCGGACGATGCTCTCCTGTACCACATCCAGCGCGGTATCCCGATTTTTGACATAACTGTACGCCAGGCGGTAGAATTCCTCCTGGTGGCTGAGAATATAATCGGTGAGTATCTCGCGCCGGCTGGGATCATGGGCCATGGTGTCACCTCCGAAAGGGGTCTGTCCGGACGTCCCGAAGGTAAGACGGGACGAAAGACAAAAAAGTTTCTGTCCGGCGGGCTTTTTTCGGTCAGAGAGAGGACTTGCCACCGGAGCTGTCATGAGATATAATAGGTACCATGTTTATGGCACACTACTGCGGCAAAGAACTGCGGATCATAAAGGAGTTTTCGGATATGCTCAAGACCGTCATCCCTCAGGGATATGCGCCCTGCCTCAACCTGTACGACACCCAGAAGGCCATCGGCCTGCTCAAGCGCCTCTTTGAGGATACCCTGGGCGGTGCGCTCCAC
Organism: Candidatus Flavonifractor merdipullorum; assembly: GCA_019114165.1. Classification (GTDB taxonomy): domain Bacteria; phylum Bacillota; class Clostridia; order Oscillospirales; family Oscillospiraceae; genus Pseudoflavonifractor_A; species Pseudoflavonifractor_A merdipullorum. Next base: position 5,896 of record DXGA01000146.1, read on the forward strand.
CTGCGCCGCGTGTCGGCCCCTCTCTTCGTGGAGGCGGCCACCGGCCTCAACGATGACCTCAACGGCGTGGAACGGGCGGTCTCCTTCGATATTCCCTCCGCCGGCCGGGATGCCCAGGTGGTCCACTCCCTGGCCAAGTGGAAGCGCATGGCGCTCTACCGCTATCAGTTCTCGGTGGGCGAGGGCCTGTATACCGACATGAACGCCATCCGCCGGGATGAGGAGCTGGATAACCTCCACTCGGTCTATGTGGACCAGTGGGACTGGGAGAAGGTGATCGCCCCCCGGGACCGGACGGTGGAATACCTGAAAGAGACGGTGTGCACCATCGTCAAGGCCATGGTGGAGACCCAGCACACCCTCCGCTCTGTCTTCCCCCAGCTCACCGCCCTGCCCCTCCTCTCCGAAGAGGTGTCCTTTGTCACCGCGCAGGAGCTGGAGGACCGCTGGCCGGAGCTCTCTCCCAAGGAGCGGGAGAACGCCTGGGTAAAGGAGCACCCGACCACCTTCCTCATGGGCATCGGCGCGCCCCTCAAGTCGGGCAAGCCCCACGACGGCCGCGCCCCCGACTATGACGACTGGGCCCTCAACGGCGACATCCTCCTCTGGAATGAAGTGCTGGGTTCCGCCTTTGAGGTGTCCTCCATGGGCATCCGGGTCAGCCCCGAGTCTCTGGACCGTCAGCTCACCGCCGCGGGCTGCGACGACCGGCGCAACCTCACCTTCCACAAGCTCCTGCTGGAGGGCAAGCTGCCCCTCACCATCGGCGGCGGCATCGGACAGAGCCGCCTGTGTATGTTCCTCCTGGGCAAGGCCCACATCGGCGAAGTCCAGGCCAGCGTCTGGGACCCGGCCACGATGGAAGCCTGCCAGGATGCCGGCGTGGTACTGCTGTGAGATAAGAGAGAACAGATAAGAGAGAAGAGATAGGGAACCGCCCGGTTTCTTATCTCTTTTTTCTTTGTATTCAAAGGTTCCAAAACTGATGTGGGGACCGCCGCCCTCGGCGGTCCATCCGGTCCCGTCACATAATGTCCACACGCTCTGCGGACAGGCAGATTTTTTTGGCGGTATCAATGGAGAAGCGCACCGCGTTGAGCTTGCAGGGACCTTCCGCCGGGGTGAAGCGCTGGGGGAGTCCCCCCAGAAAGCGGTTCATGGCCTGTCTGGGGTCCATACCCAGCACGCTCTGGGCCGGGCCGGTCATGCCCAGGTCGGTCACAAAGCCGGTGCCCTTGGGCAGGATCTGGGCGTCAGCCGTGGGAACATGGGTATGGGTGCCCCACAGGGCCTGCACCCGTCCGTCCAGATACCAGCCCATGGCGCCCTTTTCGCTGGTGGCCTCGGCGTGGAAGTCCACCAGCGCGATATCGGCCTCTCCTTTTCGGAGAAGATGGTCCGCCACGGTAAAGGGATTATCAAAATTGCAGTCCATCTCGCACCGGCCGATGAGATTCATCACGCCCACCCGGAGCCCTCTGGGCCCCTCAAAAATGCCCCAGCCCCGGCCGGGGACCCGGCTCGTATAGTTGGCAGGCCGGAGGATATAAGAATTTTCGTCCAGATAATCGGCGATTTGCAGCCGGTTCCAGGTGTGGTTGCCCAAGGTGATGACGTCGGCCCCTCCATCAAAAATGGCGTCGGCCTGCCGGGGGTGGATGCCTACCCCCGAGGCGTTTTCGCCGTTGACTACGGTAAAATGGATGTCATAGGTCTTTTTCAGGCTCCGCAGATGGCGGGATAAAAAATCTACGCCCTGTTCCCCCACCACATCGCCTACGGCCAGTACGTTGAAGATCATAGTTTGTGTTCCTCTTTCCTTCATTTCGCGAAACAAATTTTTGCGATTCTATTATATTTGATTTTCTCCCAAAGGGCAATCCGTCATTTTCAAGGCCCTCTTTTCAGATAATTGTAAACAATTTTTGAATACCTCTTGCAAATTCATGCAAGGTGGATTATCATAATGTTAGCACTCTGGGGCAAAGAGTGCTAACATTATGTTTTCACTTTGCATTTCATCATATAGGAGGCACAAGCACCATGGAAAAGAAAGCCTTTCAGGCGGAATCCCAGCGTCTGTTGGACCTGATGATCAATTCCATCTACACCCACA
>DXGA01000012.1 GCA_019114165.1 Candidatus Flavonifractor merdipullorum
CCGGCTGGAAGGAGATCGAGTTCGAGGTCATGCGGGACGGCGCGGGCAACGTGATCACCGTGTGCTCCATGGAGAACATCGACCCCGTGGGCGTGCACACCGGCGACTCCATCGTGGTGGCCCCCACCCAGACCCTGGCCAACAAGGAATATCAGATGCTCCGCACCGCCGCCCTGGACATCATCACCGCCCTGGAGATCGAGGGCGGGGGCAACGTGCAGTTCGCCCTGAACCCCGACAGCTATGAGTACGCGGTCATCGAGGTCAACCCCCGTGTGTCCCGCTCCTCCGCCCTGGCCTCCAAGGCCACCGGCTATCCCATCGCCAAAGTGGCCGCCAAGATCGCCCTGGGCTACACTTTGGACGAGATCCCCAACGCGGTGACCGGCAAGACCACCGCCTGCTTCGAGCCTACCCTGGACTACTGCGTGCTGAAGATCCCCCGCCTGCCCTTCGATAAGTTTACCACCGCCAGCCGCACCCTGGGCACCCAGATGAAGGCCACCGGCGAGGTTATGGCCATCGGCAACTGCTTCGAGGGCGCGCTGATGAAGGCCATCCGCTCCCTGGAGCTGCCGGTGAAGTCCCTCCGTCTTCCCGGCCTGGACGAGCTTTACACCGAGGAGATCGAGAGCCGTCTGGTGAACATCGACGACCAGCGTCTCTTCGTGGTGGCCGAGGCCCTCCGCCGCGGCTTCTCCCCTGAGAAGATCAACCGCATCACCAAGTATGACCTGTGGTTCCTGGACCGGCTCCAGAATATCGTGGACATGGAGGATAAGCTGGATCACGGCCACCTGGACGCCGATACCCTGCGCCTGGCCAAGGAGATGGGCTTCTCCGACGCCTGGATCGCCGACCTGTCCGGCAAGGACCGCGCCGAGATCAAGGCCCTGCGGGAGTCCATGGGCATCCGTCCCTCCTTCAAGATGGTGGATACCTGCGCCGCCGAGTTCGAGGCGCAGACCCCCTATTACTACTCCTCTTATGACGAGGAGAACGAGGCGGTGGACGATCCCCACCTGCCCCAGGTGGGTGAGCTGGCCCCCCATATCCCCGAGGCCCCCTATCTGTCGGCCAACACCGCCGAGCCGCACCGCAAGAATCCCGCCGATGAGAAGAAAAAGGTGCTGGTGCTGGGTTCCGGCCCCATCCGCATCGGGCAGGGTATCGAGTTCGACTACTGCTCGGTGCACTCCGTGTGGGCCTTCAAGCGCATGGGCTATGAGACTATCATCATCAACAACAACCCCGAGACGGTGTCCACCGACTTCGACGTGGCGGATAAGCTCTACTTCGAGCCCCTCACCCCCGAGGACGTGGAAGCCGTGGTGGAGCTGGAGAAGCCCTGGGGCGCGGTGGTGCAGTTCGGCGGACAGACCGCCATCAAGCTGGCCAAGGCCCTGACCAATATGGGCGTGCCCATCCTGGGCACCTCCGCCGACGGTGTGGACGCCGCCGAGGACAGAGAGCGGTTCGACGAGATCCTCAACCAGTGCAACATCCCCCGTGCCGCCGGTAAGACCGTCTTTACCACCGAGCAGGCGCTGGAGGCCGCCCATGAGATCGGCTATCCCGTGCTGGTCCGTCCCTCCTACGTGCTGGGCGGTCAGGGTATGGAGATCGCTTACAACGACCGCAACATCACCGAGTTCATGCGCATCATCAACCAGGTGGAGCAGGAGCATCCCATCCTGGTGGACAAGTACCTCATGGGCCGCGAGGTGGAAGTGGACGGCGTCTTTGACGGCGAGGATCTGCTCATCCCCGGTATCATGGAGCACATCGAGCGGGCCGGCGTCCATTCCGGCGACTCCATCTCGGTCTATCCTCCCATCCACATTGAGGAGAAGCACAAAGAGACCATCTACCGCTACACCTATGACCTCTCCAAGGCCCTGGGCGTGGTGGGTCTGGTGAATATCCAGTTCGTCATCTATAACGATACGGTTTATGTCATCGAGGTGAACCCCCGCTCCTCCCGTACCATCCCCTATATCTCCAAGGTGACCGGCGTGCCCATCATCGACCTGGCCACCAAGGTCATGCTGGGCCAGAAGCTCAAGGACCTGGGCTACGGCACCGGCATCTATCCCGAGGCCAACTATTACGCGGTGAAAATGCCGGTCTTCTCCTTCGAGAAGCTGACCGACGTGGACACCGGCCTGGGCCCCGAGATGAAGTCCACCGGCGAGGTGCTGGGCATTGCCGAGTCCTTCCCCCAGGCTCTGCTCAAGGCCTTCAAGGGAGCCAACATGAAGGTGCCCAAGAAGGACGGCCGGGTCATCATCACCGTCAAGGACGAGGACAAGGGCGAGATTGTGGGCATTGCCCGCGCGCTGGCTGAGATGGGGATCGAGATCCTCTCCACCTCCGGCACCGCCGACGCCCTGGAAGCCGCCGGCGTGCCCTGCCGCCGCGTGGCCCGGGTCAGCGAGGGACATCCCAACATTCTGGATATGCTCTCCTCCGGCTCGGTGGATCTGGTCATCAACACCCCCACCCGGGGCCGCAAGCACGAGACCGACGGCTTCCACATCCGCCGCTCCGCGGTGGAGCATTCGGTGGGCTGTCTCACTGCCGTGGATACCGCTCGCGCCATGCTCACCGTCCGTACTCAGGGCAAGAGCTCCGAGCTGCGTCCCATTGATATCACCAAGATCTAAGAGTTGCCCCCTTTTTCAGGGCAGCCTGTGCAGACAGACACAGGCTGTCCTGATTTTTTGTTTTTACGGATAAAAATTTTTTAGGGTGGTATTCAAAACGTTTTTGCCGTGATAGAATAGGGGCAGATCAAACCAAAGGATAAGGAGGGTTTCCCGTCCCATGAAGAGCAAGCAAAGCCAGACAGAGCCGGATCTGCACTATCTTCAGATGCTGTCCCGGCAATATCCCACGGTACAGGCGGCCAGTACCGAGATCATCAATCTCTAGACCATTCTGAATCTGCCCAAGGGCACCGAGCACTTTATTT
>DXGA01000147.1 GCA_019114165.1 Candidatus Flavonifractor merdipullorum
AATGTAGTTCCGGCTGTCCAGGTAGTTGCGCATGAACTTGATGAACTTGGAGCGAATGACGAAGTTCTGCTTGACCTCGGGATTGACGATCAGGTCCACATAGCGCTGGCGGTAGCGAAGCTCGGTGTTGGTCAGGCCGTGGAACTTCTCGGGCAGGGGCAGCAGGGACTTGCTCAGCAGGGTCACCTTCTGCACCCGCACCGACATCTCGCCCCGCTGGGTGCGGAACACCTCGCCCTGCACCCCTACGATGTCGCCGATGTCGTACTTTTTGAAGCGGTTATACTCCTCTTCCTCCATCTCGTCCTTGCGGGCGTAGAGCTGGATGCGGCCGGACTTATCCTGCAGGTCGCAGAAGGACACCTTGCCCATGCCGCGCTTGGACATGAGACGGCCGGCGATGGACACGGGCGTCCCCTCCAGCGCGTCAAAGTGTTCCTTGATGTTGGCGGAGTCGTTGTCCACCTGATAGCGGGTGATCTGGAAGGGATCGCTGCCGTTATCCTGCAGCTCCTTGAGCTTGGCCCGGCGGATCTGAAGGAGCTCAGAGAGAGCGGGCTCCTCCTGCTGGGGGTTCTTCTTCTCTTGTGCCATGTTTCTCTACTCCATTTCTCAAAAGGGGCGATCAGGCCCGTTCAATCTTCAGTACGCGGTAGTGCAGGGTGCCGGCGGGGGCGTCCACATCCACATCATCGCCCACGCGCTTGCCCAGCAGCGCCTTGCCAAAGGGAGAGTCGTCGGAAATGCGGCCGTTCATGGGGTCAGCCTCCTGAGAGCCCACCACTTCGTACTCCTCTTCCTCTTCAAACTCCTTGTCCAGCACCCAGATCCGGCAGCCCAGACGCACCATGCTGGTGTCGTCGGCGTGGTCGTCCTCGATGACCACGCAGTTGGCCAGGATGCCCTCCACCTCGGTGATGCGGGCGTAGAGCTTGCCCTGCTCGTTCTTGGCTTCGTCGTACTCGCTGTTCTCCGAAAGGTCGCCGAAGGAACGGGCCTCCTTCAGCAGGGCGGCCACCTCCTTCTCACGGACGGTCTTCAGGTAATTGAGCTCCTCCTTGAGCGCCTCGAAGCGCTCGGGGCTCAGCTTATATTCTTTTGCCATGCTGATGCGCACACCTTTCTTACTGATAAATTCATCCGTCCGCCGGACCTGTTTGGGGCGGACGCGCTACATTCGTGATTATACATTATAGGTAGTTTGCACCCTTCTGTCAAGTCATTTGAACTTTTGAACTGGGAAATATTTCTATATCCTCTGTCTTCACCCGGTGGGTCTCCCACAGCAGGGCCAGCAGACTCAGGCCGTCCACATCGGGCGGCAGTCCCCCCTTCCGCCCCAGTGTGAGGCCGCTCAGCACCGGGCGCTCCCCCCATAAAATCAGGTCCGCCGGCTGGGTGGGCTTTGCAAATTCCGCCGTCACATCGGCCTTCCACCCCGCCCCCGGCGTCACCACCGGAAGCCCCCAGAGCCGGTGGAGATCGCGGGCCAGTTCCTCTCCCTCCTCCCCGGCCCACACCGCCAGGCGGCGCACCCTGGGACATAGCTCCATGGCCGCCTGGAAGAGGGCCTGGTCCACCCGCTGGCCCCGCAGCACCACAGAGGCCCGCTCCGCCGGACAGCCACGCGCTTCCAACAAATGCAAAATCAGAGGCGCGGCCAGAGCGGCGCTCATGGTCCCCGCCGGCACCGGCGACAGTCCTTCCTCCCGGAGCAGTTCCCAATGGGGCAGCGCCGGCGGGGTCAGCACCCGGCGGCAGCCTTCCCGCCGGAGACGGCGGGCCGCTTTCCGCCAGCTCCCCGGCGTTTTCCCCTGCCGGGGCACCTGGGCGGCAAGAACCCGCACTCCCATCAGGTCCCGCTCCTCTGCCGCCGTCCGCCACAGCCCTTCCCCCGGTACCAGCCAGCCTACCATTCTTTCTCCTCTCCCATGGGGCACACCCTCCGCTTCCCCTACATAGAATGCCATGGAAGCAATTCCAACGATTTCTCTTTCAGGAGGGAACGCCATATGCCTGATAAGGTCATGCCCGGCCCCGTGCAGGAAAACGCCTGCATCCGTGAGGCCGTTTGTATCCACACCAAAAAAATCTACGACAGCTGCAAGGACAAAGACTGCGTGGAAGACCTCCGCTTCTATCCGACCCAGGATTCCCAGTGCGTCATCGACCGGGCCCTCAGCGTCCGGGGCGGCAAGGCCACGCTCCTCAGTGTGTACATCGACGTGGAACCCATCGGCTTCAACCGGGGGTTCTATACCGTGGATGTGCGCTACTTCTACCGCGTCACCGCCGAGGCCTTCGTGGGCGCGGCCCGTCCGGTGGAGATCAGCGGCCTTTGCGTCTTTGATAAGCGGGTCATCCTCTTCGGCAGCGAAGGCAACGCCAAGGTCTTCTCCTCTGAGACCGTCGACGACGGTATGGATCATCACAACCTCCGCCGCGCCAACCTGCCCACTGCTGTGGTGGAGGCGGTGGACCCCATCGTCCTCAATCTCAAGCTGGTGGAGCCCTGCGAGTGCCATCCCTGCGACTGCTGCATGAACGAGGTTCCTCCCGCCGTCTGCTCCTGCTTCGGCTGTGAGCTTTGCTTCGGCGGAGAAGGCAAGCGCCTTTACGTCACCCTGGGCCAGTTCTCCATCATCCGCCTGGAGCGGGACAGCCAGCTCCTTATGCCGGTCTACGACTACTGCATGCCGGAAAAAGAATGCGCCTGCGGCGGCGGCGACGAGGACCCCTGCGAGATCTTCCGCCACGTCAAATTCCCCGTTGACGAGTTCTTTCCCCCCAACAACGTCAGCGGCGGCGACTGCTACCGGGAGATCAAGAACTGCCCCTGCTGTTCCTGATCCGGATCGGTCTTGTATAGACGCGGGCGACCACAAGGGTCGCCCCTACAGGGTGTGAGGTATACCGTTGCCCCGCCGAGGGCGGCGGGTCCCACAGATAAGGACGCCCCGGAGGTCCCTGAAACCTCCGGGGCGTGTCTCTTTGGTCAGTCCCGACTGGCCATGGGCCGGTAGGGATGGTGCTGGCCCACATACTGATAGGCCGGACGGATGATCTTGCCCATATTGATCAGCTCTTCCAGCCGGTGGGCGCTCCAGCCCGCGATGCGCGCCATGGCAAAAATGGGGGTATAGAGCTCCAGCGGCAGATCCAGCATATGATATACGAAGCCGGAATAGAAGTCCACGTTGGCCGATACGCCCTTGTACATCTTCCGCTCGCCGGAAATCACCTGGGGACCCAGCCGCTCCACCATGCTGTAAAGTTCATATTCTTCCGTGCGTCCCTTCTCCCGGGCCAGCTTCTCCACCATGCCGTGGAGGATATTGGCGCGGGGATCGGAATGGGAGTAGATGGCGTGGCCCATGCCGTAGATGAGGCCCGACTTGTCAAAGGCCCGCTTATCCAGCAGCGCCTGGAGATAGGCCTTGACCTCGTCCTCGTCCTTCCAGTCCCGCACTTTCTCCTTCAGATCTTCAAACATCCGCACTACCTTAATATTGGCGCCGCCGTGGCGGGGGCCCTTCAGCGAGGCCAGCGCCGCCGCCATACAGGAATAGGTATCGGTGCCCGAAGAGGTGACCACATGGGTGGTAAAGGTGGAGTTGTTGCCGCCGCCGTGTTCGGCGTGGAGGATCAGGCAGATGTCCAGCACATGGGCCTCCCAGTAGGAATAGTTGGAGTCCGCCCGGAGGAGGGACAAAATGGTCTCGGCGGTGGAGTGGGCCGGATCGGGGGCGTGGATGTAGAGACTGCTGCCGCTTTTATAATGGTAGGCCTGACAGCCGTACACCGCCAGCATGGGGAAGACGGACAGCATCTGCATACACTGCCGCATGACGTTGGAAAGGCTGATGTCGTCCGCCCGGTCGTCATAGGCCGCCAGGTTGAGCACGCTGCACATCATGGAGTTCATGATATCCCGGCTGGGCGCTTTGAGGATGACGTCCCGCACAAAATTGTTGGGCAGAGAGCGGTAATAGGCCAGCTGGCCCTGGAATTCCTCCAGCGCCGCATGGCTGGGCAGACGGCCGATCATCAGCAGATAGGCCACCTCTTCAAAGCCGAACCGCTTCTCCTCCAAAATGGCCCCCACAATGTCTTCCACGTTGATGCCACGGTAATAGAGCTTGCCGTCGCAGGGCACGTCCTTGCCGTCCACCATCTTTCTGGCCACGATGTCGGAGATCTCGGTGAGACCCGCCAGCACGCCCTTGCCGTTGAGATCACGCAGCCCGCGCTTGACGTCGTAGCGGACGTAATCCTCCGGGTCGATGCCGCTGTTGTGCAGACACTGGGCCGTGAGCGCCTCGATCTCGGGCGTGATGTCGCCGTAATTGGGGTTGGTTGCCATGTTGTCCCCCTCCGTTTCTTTGTAGAATTATCCCGCAGGGCGGCGTTTTCCGTCCCCCTGCGGGACATTGCATGGCGTTACTTTACCATATAATTGTTACCAGAATATGAATCACTGCCCCAAATTTTTGTCCCGCCTGGCGGAACGCTTCCATTTTTCTTGACATGGGACACCCAAACCGTTATAATGGCACCGTTCGATTCTTCGGACATTTTGTCCAATTTTCTCTTGTGTTGTCTGGAGGTTTTTGTGTATGATGGATTGGCGTGAGAGTGGTATCCTGCTCCCAGTCTCTTCCCTGCCCGGCCCCTATGGCGTGGGCACCCTGGGAAAAGAGGCCCGGCAGTTTGTGGATTTTCTGGCGGCAGGCGGTCAGCATTACTGGCAGATCCTGCCTCTGGTCCCCCCCGGCGGCGGCGATTCTCCATACATGGCCGCCTCTTCCTTTGCCGGCAACCCCTTCTTCCTGGATCTGGACGCCCTGGCCAAAGAGGGGCTGCTCACCCCTCAGGAGCTGGAAGAGGCCAAATATCCCAACCCTGACCGGGTGGATTACGCCTGGCTCCATGAGACCCGTCCCGTCCTGCTGCGCAAGGCCTGGGAACGGGGCAAGAAGACTTATACCCCCCTCCTGGCCGACTTTGCCGAAGAGGAGGCGGACTGGCTGCCTGATTTTGCCCTCTTCATGGCCCTCCGCGGCGCCTTTGACGGCGACGAGCTGAAAGACTGGCCCGCCGAAGTCCGGGCCCGTGACCCCAAGGTCCTGGACCTCTGGCGGGAAAAGCTGGCCGATGAGATCGACTACCAGATCTTCCTCCAGCTTCTCTTCTACCGGCAGTGGGCCCAGATCAAGGCTTACGCCAACGAGCGGGGCATCTCCATCATCGGCGATCTCCCCTTCTACGTCTCCCCCGACTCGGCGGAGGTGTGGGCCAACCCCGACCTCTTCCAGCTGGACGACCAGTACCTGCCCACCGCCGTGGCCGGCGTGCCCCCCGACGCTTTCACCGACGAGGGCCAGCACTGGGGCAATCCCCTCTATGACTGGCCCGTCCATGTGAAAACCAAGTTCGATTGGTGGCGGCGCCGCGGCGAACACATGGCAAAGCTCTATGACGTGGTGCGCATCGACCATTTCCGCGCCTTCCACACCTATTGGTCCATCCCCCTCACTGCCAAGAGCGCCAAGGAAGGCCACTGGGAGCCCGGCCCCGGCATGGAACTGGTGAAGGTTCTCAACGAGGTCCCCGGCCTCTCCCTCATCGCCGAGGATCTGGGCGACCTGGATGAAGCCGCCCGCACCTTCATCGCCAACAGCGGACTGCCCGGCATGAAAATCCTGGTCTACGCCTTCGACCCCGTGGGCGAGAGTTCCTATCTTCCCCACAATTGCCCCCGCTGCTCGGTGGTCTACACCGGCACCCACGACACCCCCACTTTCGTTCAGTGGCTCTTTGACGAGGCCTCCCCCGCCCAGCGGGAGTACGCCTCCGATTACCTCCGCCTCCGCCCCGATGAGGGCTTCGGCTGGGGCGCGGTGTGCGGCGCCTGGGCTTCCCCCGCTTTGCTGGCCATCGCCCCTCTTCAGGATCTGCTGGGCCTGGGCGCTGACGCCCGCATGAACGCCCCCGGCACCATGGGGCCCCAGAACTGGAGCTGGCGGGTCCGGGACGCCGCCCTCAACCCCGACGTCTCCGGCCGCCTGCGCAAAATCACCCGCACTTACCGCCGCTGTCTTTGAGTCTTTTTACCGGCTCTGCCCCCTTTCCGGCAGGGCCGGTTTTTTTGTCTTATCCTCCTTGTTAAAATCTTGACATGCAATTTACTTTGTTTCTTTCCGTCACTTTCACAGGGAAAACTGCACCACCCGGTACAGGTTTTATCTCTTGCCTATTGTGAAATTTCCGCAATATTGTTTCCCACTTCCCTTGACAATCCCCCCCTCCCGCCATTATAATAGTGCCGTGCAAAAAGCGGCAGATTTTGTTTGGAGAAATCTGGCGTTCTGTGCTGCAGAAAAGCTGCTGTATCCGCAGCAGTCTCTTGTCTATTTCGCCGTCCGCGGAACGGACCATTGACGCTTTTCCCATCAGCCTCCAGGCCCGCGCCGACTCGTCCAACCGGACTCTGCACCATTTTGAAGGAGGAACGCGTATGAACATCCTTGTGTGTGTCAAGCAGGTGCCTGACACGACGGAGATCAAGATCGACCCGGTTAAGAATACTCTCATCCGGGAGGGCGTGCCCAGCATCGTCAACCCCTTTGACGGTTATGCTCTGGAAGCCGCCGCCCGTATTAAGGACAAGGACCCCGACACCAAGATCGTGGTCCTGTCCATGGGCCCCGAGCAGGCTAAGGCCGCTCTGAAGGAGTGCCTCGCCATCGCTGCCGACAGCGCTTATCTGGTCTCCGACCGCGCCTTCGGCGGTTCCGACACTCTGGCCACCAGCTACATCATCTCCCAGTCCATCCGTCTCGTCGAGGAGAAGGAAGGCGTGAAGTTCGACGCCATCTTCTGCGGCAAGCAGGCCATCGACGGCGATACCGCTCAGGTCGGCCCCGAGGTTGCTGAGTGGCTGGGTTATCCTCAGGTCACCTACGGCCTGGAGGCCGAGGCTACCGAGGGCGGTCTGAAGGTCCGTGCCGAGGCCGAGGACGGCGTGGATGTCATCGGCATCCAGTTCCCCTGCGTGGTCACCTTCACCAAGCCCGCCTGGGATCCCCGCTACCCCACCATCAAGCGTAAGATGGCTGCCAACCGCGCTCAGATCCCCACCCTCACCGCTGCCGAGTTCCCCGCTATCGACACCACCCGCATCGGCCTCAAGGGCTCTCCCACTCACGTGAAGAAGACCTTCGTGCCCCAGAAGAAGAGCGGCGGCATCAAGATCAAGGAAGAGACTGTTGAGGAGTCCGTGAACAAGCTCATCGGCCTGATGAGCGAGGCTCACGTGATCTGACGGGAGGAGGAACGTACTATGGAAGCCAAGACCAAGGATCTTTGGGTATTGATTGAAACCAAGGAGGACGGCTCCGCCCAGAACGTGGGCCTGGAGCTCCTCAACCCCGGCCGCATGCTGGCCGACAAGCAGGGCGGCGCTCTGGTTGCCGTCGTCATCGGCAACAACGTGGAAGAGTCCGTCAAGGCCGCTTCCGCCCACGGCGCCGATAAGGTCATCGTGGTGGAGGGCGAGGAGTACACTCAGTACACCACCGACGCCTACGCCACTGCTCTGTGCACCCTGGTGGAGAAGTATGGCCCCACCAGCATGATGATCGGCGCCACCCCCCACGGCCGTGACCTGGGCCCCCGTGTGTCCTGCCGTCTGCAGACCGGCCTGACCGCCGACTGCACCGCCCTGGACATCGACGAAGAGAGCGGCAACGTGGCCTGGACCCGTCCCGCCTTCGGCGGCAACCTGATGGCCACCATCATCTGCCCCGACCATCGTCCCCAGATCGGCACCGTCCGTCCCGGCGTGTTCAAGAAGTCCGACCCCACCGAGGGCAAGGCTGAAGTCATCCGTGAGGACATCCATGTCGCTCCCGACCAGATCCGCACCAAGCTGCTGGAGTCCATCAAGGAAGCCGCCGGCGAGATGGTGGACCTGGAAGGCGCTGAGATCATCGTCTCCGGCGGCCGCGGTGTTGGCGGTCCCGAGGGCTTTGCTCCCGTGAAGGAGCTGGCTGACGCTCTGGGCGGCGTTGTGGGCGCTTCCCGCGCCGCTGTTGACGCCGGCTGGATCGCCCACGCTCATCAGGTTGGCCAGACCGGTAAGACCGTCGGCCCCAAGCTGTACATCGCCTGTGGTATCTCCGGCGCCATCCAGCACGTTGCCGGCATGAGCAGCTCCGACTACATCGTCGCCATCAACAAGGATCCCGACGCCCCCATCTTTGACATCGCTGACTACGGCCTGGTGGGCAACCTCTTCGAGGTGCTCCCCCTCCTCACTGCCGAGGTCAAGAAGCTCAAGGGTTAATTTCCCAATTTTAAAATAAGGGTATCAATACGGAAAGGAAGGGAAACGCGTTATGAATTTCCACTTTACCGAAGGAGAGCAGGACATCCTCAACATGCTGCATGACTTCTGCCTGAAGGAGGTCAAGCCCCTGGCCGCCGAGATCGACGAGCAGGAGCGCTTCCCCAAGGAGACCCTGACCAAGCTGCAGGAAATGGGCATGATGGGCATCTACATGCCCGAGGAGTACGGCGGAGCCGGCATGACCTATCTCACCTACATCGCCGCCTGCGAGGAGTTCGCCAAGTACTGCGCCACCACCTCCGTTATGTTCTCCGCCCACGGCTCCCTGTGCTGCTGGCCCATCGAGCATTTCGGCACTCCCGAGCAGAAGGCCAAGTTCCTCACCCCCCTGGCCTCCGGCGAGAAGCTGGGTGCTTTCGGCCTGACCAAGCCCGGCGCCGGCACCGACGCCGCCATGCAGAAGACCGTTGCCGAGGATAAGGGCGATCACTGGCTCATCAACGGCTCCAAGATCTTCATCACCAACGCCGGCGAGGCTGACATCTATGTGATCTTTGCCATGACCGACAAGAGCCTGGGCACCAAGGGTATCTCTGCCTTCATCGTGGAGAAGGACACTCCGGGCTTCAAGATCGGCGCTCACGAGAAGAAGATGGGCATCCGTGGTTCCGCCACCTGCGAGCTGATCTTTGAGGATTGCAAGATCCCCAAGGAGAACCTGCTGGGCGAGGTCGGCAAGGGCTTCAAGATCGCCATGATGACTCTGGACGGCGGCCGTAT
>DXGA01000148.1 GCA_019114165.1 Candidatus Flavonifractor merdipullorum
TCCCAGAGGGCGGAAAACGCCTCTATAAATCCATCCAGCAGCGCTCCAATGGTACCCAGCAGATACCGCCGGTAGCTCTCCCCGCCGTCCGGCGCGCCATAGGTACGCATCTGGGCCGCGGCATACTGGGAGATCAAACTGGCCAGTAAATAGGACACGTCATAGCAGCAGGGACCGGCAAAGGTATACTCCATGTCGATGACCTTCAGCCGTTCCTGATCCAGGAAGATATTGCTGGTGTGGATGTCGGCATGGACCAGCGATTCCGGGGTGGACATGAATTTATGGAGCATCTCATAAGTAGCCGCCATGATCTCCGGGCTATCCTCCAGCACGCGGCGGAGGTCCCCCGCCCGGGGCCCGTCGGCAAAGGGCGGTTTGCGGAGGAAGACCCACTGCTCCATTACCCGGCGCATCTCGGTATTGGTGAAGTAACAGCCCAGTTTCCGGAAGGTATCGGTCTCCAGATAAAATTCCGAGGTATAGAAGTTGGACGCCGCGATGAATTGGGCGCACTGCCGCCCCAGCTGGGGATAGACCTTCCCCTGGGTCAGCTCCTTGCGGCAAAGCTGGAGATAAGACACATCTTCCATCAAAAAGATATTGTTTTCCCGGTCTGCGGCAAAGACCTTTGGCACGAAATCGGGCGCAATGGCCCCACGCAGACGGAGGGACAGATATTCCATCCAGTTGCGGGTGGTGGGCAGCTGATAATGAAAATCTGCACGGCCCGCGCTGGCCAGGATATCCTCCCGGCCCTGTTTGACGATGAGGGAACGATCCTCTCCCATGACCCGGAAGAGATAATTGATGAGTCCGGCGGCATCTTCCTCGCTCTCTCCGATGCGGGACACCCGCAGATTCCCCTTTGGTATCCATTGGGGATACTTTGCGCGGAGATATTCCACCAGATTATTCTTGTCCAAAAGAAGCACGGTCCTCCCCGCCTTTCTCTGTGCAAACTGCTACAAAAAAAGTATAGCGGAAGAGGACCGTGAAGACCAGCGACTGTTTTGTCCCGGTGATGTCTTTTTTTGCCTGCCGTCAGACCAGTTTCACAAACGCCGGGGTACGGGTGCGGTAGGTGGCCAGATAGCGGAAGCCGGCCTCTTTGGCCAGCGCCCCCGCCCGGGGGATGGCGGCGCCCATGCAGGCCGGGCGGTGGGCGTCGGAACCCAGGGTGAGGATCTCGCCGCCCAGATCGTGATAGAGACGGAGCAGGTCGGTCCACTGCTCCACCGTGTCGCCCTGAGTGGTGTTGAGCTCGATGCCCCGGCCGGAGCGGATCACCTTTTGCAGGATGTGGGCCAGCTGATCCCACCAGGGTTTCAGATCCAGCTCATACTGAGGGGGCAAATAGCGGAGGGGATAAATAATATGGCCCAGCACGTCAAAGCCCGCCGTATCGGTGAGGGCGTCCAGGGTATCCATATAATCCTGTAAGAGGGCAACGCAGTCCTCTCTGGTCTTGCTGGCCTTGGCCACGGTGAAAATGCCCTTTCCGCCGGCGGCGGCGCTCTGGTTGTGGAGAGAGCCGATGACAAAATCCAGCTCCGGCAGCGCCAGAGAGGCTTCCACTCCCTCCGGGTCCAGTACGCCGTTGCCGACTTCCACGCCCAGGCGGATCTCCACCTTACCGGCAAAGCGGTTGCGTGCTTCCTTCCAGTTGGCCAGGGGCGTGGTCCAGTCGTAACTGTGGGGGAGGGGATTGGCCTGCTGGTCCAGCAGGTTCCAGTGATCGGTCACGCACATCTCCCGGATACCCGCCTGAAACGCCGCCTCTGCCTGTTGGGCCAGGGTGGCGGTGCTGTCGGTGGAACAGTTGGTATGGGAGTGATAATCCATCCAATACATATGATGATCGTCCTTTTCCATCTAAAACTTCTCCCCTAGTTTACCACAGTTTCGCCCGTCTGTCATGTCCGGCTGTAATGCTTGGCCAGCTTGTCCAGCAGCGCGCGGTATTCCTCCACCGCCCACGTTGGACTGAGCAGCTCCACCTGCTCCCCCAGACCGAAGATCCAGCCCATGAACTGGGGACTCACCACCGCTTCCACCGTGACGGTGAAATGCTCCTCCCCATCGGGCACCAGAATCACGTCCTGCCCGAACCGGTCCAGCACCACGCCCACCAGCTGTGTGGCACACCGGAGCTTGATCGTTCCCTCCTGGCCGCGGAACATGCCGAAATGGCGCTGGGCATAGGACGCCATATCCAGCCGCACCTCCTGTCCCTCCAGCGGGATGCAGGTCAGATTCAAACCGTCCATCCGGTCCACCCGGTAATGGCGCAGCTCCCGCTTCTGGTGGTCGTACCCAACCAGATAATAGTTTTCGTTGTCCCACATGAGGGCATAGGGCGAGACGGCATACCGCTTTCCGTCCCGGCGGAACACCCGCTCCTTCTTCACATTATACTCAAAATAGCGGAAGGATACCGCCTTCCCCGCTGAAAGGGCGGCGTGGATGGTGTCGATGCTGTAATATACGCTCTCATTCCCGCTCTTGGCCCGGCCGGTGACGTACACCTGCCGCTGGAGCTGACGGGCCTGATGGATGCTGGTCAGCGACTCCAGCTTGCGGATGAGGGCGCGGCTCTTATTGGGGGTGATGAACCGGCTGGACTGCACCGCGTCCACCAGCAGTTTGAGTTCGGCCAGCTGGAAGGAACGCTCCCCCACAAACCACCCTCCCTGACGGCCCCGGCGGTACTGCACATCCATGCCCAGCTGCCGGAGGGTGTCCATGTCGTCATAAATACTTTTCCGCTCGGCCGGAATATTCCACCCCGCCAACGCCTGGATCAGTTCTGTGGTGCGGATTGGATGGTCTTCGTCGCTCTGCTCCAGCAAAAGCTGCCTCAATCGCAGCAGTTTTCCCTTTTGGTGGGCTTCTTTTGCCATAGCCCCGTCCTCCTTTTCTCTCTCTGCCGCCTGTTCTGCTTTGAGTATAGCACGGTTATAGTCCGTTAAACAGGACTGTAATTTTAACCATTCTTTTTCATGCTTTTTTAATGTAGCACTTTACAAAGGAAAGGATCCGTGCTACAATTTTAAAAATATTAGTTCAATCTATTGGTTATTTCTACTGGCTTCGCCCCCTTTTCTTTTTTGATTTTTTTACCATTTTACCACATGGGAGGCATCCCTAATGATTATTCAGGATATTCAGGTTGGTTCCATTTCCCTGCCCCTGGCCCGGCCGTTCAAAACTGCCCTGCGGACCGTGGATCGGGTGGAGGACGTGGTGGTCCGCGTCGTGGCCGACAACGGCGCCGTGGGCTACGGCGAAGCGCCCCCCACCGCCGTCATCACCGGCGACACCATCGGCTCCATCACCTGCGCCATCCGGGACTTCATCCGCCCCGCTCTGCTGGGACGGGACGTGGAGGATCTGGAGGGCAATATGGCCGCCCTCTCCCGCTGCATTCTGAAAAATACCTCCGCCAAGGCGGCGGTGGATATGGCCCTTTACGATCTGTGGGCCAAGCGGTGGAACGCCCCCCTTTACCGCCTGCTGGGCGGGGCCCGCTCCACCTTCCAGACCGATATTACCATCTCGGTCAACCCGGTGGACGAGATGGTGGCCGACTCGCTGGACGCCGTATCCAAGGGCTTCTCTATCCTGAAGATCAAGGTGGGCAAGGAAGGCCTGGCCGATGTGGAGCGCATCGCCGCCATCCGTGCCGCTGTGGGTCCCGACGTGGCCCTGCGGGTGGATGCCAACCAGGGCTGGACCGCCAAGGATTCCGTGGCCATCATCTCCGCTCTGGAGGACAAGGGACTGAACATCGACCTGGTGGAACAGCCTGTCTCCGCCCACGACATCGACGGCATGGTCTATGTGACGGAGCGGGTGCAGACCCCCATCCTGGCCGACGAAAGCGTCTTCTCCCCCGCCGACGCCCTGGAACTTATCCGCCGCCACGGCGCCGACCTCATCAACATCAAGCTCATGAAGACCGGCGGCATCCACGAGGCCCTCAAGCTGTGCGGCGTGGCCCAGCTGTCCGGTGTGGAGTGCATGATCGGCTGTATGCTGGAGAGCAAGCTGGCCGTCTCCGCCGCCGCCCATCTGTGCTGCGGCAAGGGGATCATCACCCGGGCCGATCTGGACGGCCCCTCCCTGTGCGCTATCGATCCTTTTGTGGGCGGCCCCGTCTTCGACGGTCCCACCGTCTCCATGACCGACGCCCCCGGCATCGGCATCACCTCCGTCCCCTGCGAACACTGGTCTTAAGTGTTTTGTATATAGCGCTGCGGAAGGCGCCTATATAAAAATGGACACCCCTATCTGTCCAAATCATCAACGGAAAGAAGGAGAAGTGTGTGAAACGAGGAAAGAAACTGCTTGCTCTGGGCCTGGCCATGGCTATGGTCCTCCCCCTCACCGCCTGCGGTCCCAAGGACGACACCTCCGCCGACGGCGAAAAGTCGGTCTACCGTCAGCTCTATTCCAGCGAGGTGGAAACCCTCAACTACCTCTATACCGGCAATACCAACGATAACCAGATGTGCGCCAACATGGTGGATTGTCTGGTGGAGTACGACCAGTACGGCGTGATGAAGCCCGGCCTGGCTGAGAGCTGGGAACCGAACGAGGATTACACCCAGTGGACCTTCCACATCCGTGAAGGTGTCAAATGGGTGGATGCCGACGGCAACGAGGTGGCCGACGTCACCGCCAACGACTGGGTCTCCGCCGCCAAGTACGTCTGCGACGCGGCCAACAACTCCAGCACCTACTATATGTACGACGGCATCGTCAAGAATGCCAGCGCCTATTTTGACTACACCGCCTACCTGCTGGCCAGCGAAGGCGGCACCCTCACCACCGACGCCGACGGCAACCCCATCGAGCCGGTGGCCGAGGTCAGCTTTGACGACGTGGGCGTCACCGCTCAGGACGACTACACCCTGGTCTACACCATGGAGCAGCCCTGCACCTACTTCCCCTCTGTCCTCTCCTACGCCAGCTATATGCCGGTGTACGGTCCCTTCCTGGAGGAGCAGGGGGAGAACTTCGGCGTGGATAACTACTCCGTCCTCTACAACGGCGCTTACATCATGAGCGACTTCCAGCCCCAGATCCAGCGTATTCTCACCAAAAATGAGACCTACTGGGATAAGGACAACGTCTTTATCGACGAGATCCAGTTCCTGTACAACACCTCCGCCAGCCAGCTGGGCCCCGAGTCCTTCGTCCGCGGCGATGTGGATTACGCCGAGATCAACGCCAGCATCCTCTCCGCCTGGCTGGACGACGAGGAGAAGTCCCAGATGGTCTGCTCCAGCCGTCCCAACGTCTCTTACTCCTATTTCTTCTGCTTCAACTTCGAGCCCCGGTTTGACGAGTCCCTGGCCCCCGATAACTGGCTGCTGGCGGTGAACAACGAGAACTTCCGTCAGTCCATCTTCCACGCTCTGGACCGCATCAACGCCCTGGAAGTGGTGGAGCCGGAGAATCCGGAAGATCTGCTCAACAACACCATCACCCCGCCCACCTTTGCCTCGGCCAACGGCGTGGATTACACCCAGTATCCCGCCCTCAAGGCCATCTCTGACGGCGACAGCTTCAACGAGGCCGACGCCCTGGCTTACAAGGAAAAGGCTGTGGAAGAGCTGACCGCCGCCGGCGCCACCTTCCCCATTCAGGTGTACATGCGCTATAACCCCGACACCACCAACTGGGATAAGGAGTGCCAGGTCATCGAGCAGCAGCTGGAAAGCGTGCTGGGCACCGATTATATCGACGTCGTCGTGGAAGCCGGCCCCTCCACCAACTTCCTGTCCACCGTCCGCCGCGGCGGCGACTACGGCTTCATGAAGTGCAACTGGGGCGCCGACTACGCCGATCCCCAGACCTGGACCGACCCCTTCAAGGAGCAGAGCAACAGCTATAACTTCATGGCCACTGACGAGGACTACGAGGTCGGCCAGATGACCTCCACCAACAAGAGCCCCGAGACCCAGGCTCTGGTGGCTCAGTACTACGAGCTGGTCAACGCCGCCAAGTCCATCACCACCGACGAGGAAGCCCGTTACGCCGCCTTTGCCGAGGCGGAAGCCTTCCTCATCGAGCACGCCTTTGTGGTGCCCTTCTCCATCTCCAACTCCGGCTATGTGGCCACCCGCCTGAACATCTTCGAGGCGGAGTACGCCCCCTATGGCCTGGCCCTCCAGCGCTTCAAGTTCCAGAAGCTCCGCGAGGAGCCCATGAGCATGGACGAGTACACCCAGCTCTATACCCAGTGGCTCACCGACCGTGACGCCGCTCTGGCCGAAGCCGAAGGCCAGTAAACCCTTTTCCCCTGATCCTTCCAACGGTTCCGGAGTCCCGTCTGCCGGGGCTCCGGAACCTTCTTTTTCCCCCGTTTGTCCGGCGGCTGGGGCTGCCGTATCTGACCGGCCCAGTTATGGGCCGGTGACGTATGGCCGCCGCGCCACCGTTTCCTTTTTACTATTCTCTCCACAAAAGGAGGCTCCTTCATGGCGAAATATATCCTCAAACGCCTGCTGCGCTCCCTGCTCACCCTGTTTATCATCGTAACCATCGTCTTTTCCCTGCTGCGTCTGATGCCCATTGAGGGTTATTTTCAGAACTACGAGAAGATGACCACCACCCAGGTGGAACTGGGCCTTCAAAAGCTGGGGCTGGACCAGCCTCTGCCGGTACAGCTGCTCAACTTCTACAAGGGCGTGCTCCAGGGCGATCTGGGCGTTTCCAACAAGTACCACCGCAACGTCCCCGTGCTTGACATCATCTCGGAAAAGATCCCCGTCTCCATGGCCATCGGCCTTACCTCTCTTTGCATCGCGCTGGCGGTGGGCCTGCCGCTGGGCATTTTAATGGCCCGCTCCACCCGCACCCGGCTGAAAATCGGCGACAAGCTGGGCACCGCCTTTGTGGCGCTCATTCAGGCCGTCCCCGCCGCCATTTACTATCTGGTGATCCAGTTCTTCGGCACGTCGGTCCTCAATATGCCCCTCCGGGTGGACCTGGACCGGCCCGCCACCCTCATTCTCCCCGTCCTCTCCCTGGCGCTGGGCAATATCGCCTATTACGCCATGTGGCTGCGGCGGTACATGGTGGACGAGTCCAATAAGGATTATGTCCGCCTAGCCCGGGCCAAGGGCGTGCCCGCCTCGGAGATCTCCAGAAAGCACGTCTTCCGCAACGCCTTCGTCCCTCTGGTGCAGTTCATCCCCACCTCGGTGATCCTCACCCTCATGGGTTCCCTCTATGTGGAGAGCCTCTACTCCATCCCCGGCATGGGCGGTCTGCTGGTCACCGTCATCCAGCGTCAGGACAACACCGTGGTGCAGGCGCTGGTCCTCTTCTATGCCGCCATCAGTATTCTGGGCCTGCTGGTGGGCGATATCCTCATGGCCCTGGTCGACCCCCGCATCACCTTTGGTAAGAAAGGAGGGGCCCGCTGATGCCTTCTCTCCGCTACAAAGACCGCAAAACCGAAGATCTCAGTCAATCGGTCAGCAATACGCTGTCCCGGGACTACCAGCCGGAGGAATACTTCGAACTGGCCCCCTATGACCCCTCCGCCGGCGAACGGGGCACCTACACCAACTACTCCTACTGGGGCTCCACCATCCGCGCCTTCTTCCACAACCCGGTGGCGGTCTTCTTCCTGGTGCTGCTGGTGGGTATGGTGGGCTTTACCATCATTGAACCCCTCCTGCCCTACGCCCCCGAGGCCAACACCATTTACAAGGGCGACATCAACCTGGCTCCCTGCGCCCAGTACTGGTTCGGCACCAACTCCATCGGTCAGGACCTGTGGAGCCAGATCTGGTCCGGTACCCGCACCTCGTTGTTCATCGGCTTTTCGGTGGCCATGGTAGAGGTGGTGTTGGGCGTCGTCGTGGGCGTGCTGTGGGGCTATGTCCGCAAGCTGGACTTCCTCCTCACCGAGCTCTACAATGTCTTTGACAACGTCCCCCAGACCCTGGTGGTCATCATCATCTCCTACATCCTCCGTCCCGGCGTTTCCACCATGATCTTCGCCATGTGTCTCACCTCCTGGCTGGCCACCGCCCGCTTTGTGCGCAATCAGGTGGTCATCATTCGGGACCGGGACTACAACCTGGCCTCCCGCTGCCTGGGCACCCCCGCCTGGCGCATCATGGTCAAAAACCTGCTGCCCTATCTGGTGAGTATCCTCACCCTCCGTATGGCCCTGGCCATCCCCGCCGCCATCGGCAACGAGGTCTTTATCACCTACATCGGTCTGGGCGTGCCTCTGGAGGTGCCTACTCTGGGCAACCTCATCAACTCCGGCCAGACCTTCATCAATGAGCCCACTCTCAACTATCAGCTCTTCCTGCCGGTGCTCATTTTGTCCATTGTCACCATTTCGTTTTATGTGGTGGGCAACTCCTTCGCGGACGCTGCCGACCCCAAAAATCACGTCAATTAAGGAGGTCATACGATGGCTGAAGATATCATTCTATCCGTCCATGACCTGGACGTGAAATTCACCCTCCGCGGCCAGATCCTCCACGCCATCCGGGGCATCTCCCTGGACGTCTACCGGGGCGAGTCCCTGGCCATCGTGGGCGAGTCCGGCTCGGGCAAGAGCGTCTTTACCAAGACCTTTATGGGTCTGCTGGACGCCAACGGCTCCATCACCGGCGGCTCCATCCGCTATCAGGACAAGGAACTCACCCAGTTCAAGTCGGACAAGGACTGGCGCACCATCCGGGGCCGTGAGATCGCCATGGTCATGCAGGACCCCATGACCTCCCTCAACCCGCTGAAGACCATCGGCGCTCAGATCGAGGAGGCGGTGGTGCTCCATCAGGGGCTGAAGGGCCAGCAGGCCAAAGAGGCCGTCCTTCGGGTCCTGGAGGAAGTGGGCATCGACGATCCCAAGCGGCGGTACAATCAGTATCCCCATGAGTTTTCCGGCGGTATGCGCCAGCGTGTGGTCATTGCCATCGCCGTGGCCTGCCGCCCCAAGATCCTCATCTGTGACGAGCCCACCACCGCGCTGGACGTGACCATCCAGGCCCAGATCCTCCAGCTCATCCGGGAGCTCCAGAAAAAATACGACCTGACCACCATCTACATCACCCACGACCTGGGCGTGGTGGCCAACGTGGCCGACCGCATCGCCGTTATGTACGCCGGCGACATCGTGGAGATCGGCCAGTGCGAAGAGGTCTTCTACGATCCCCGCCATCCCTACACCTGGGCGCTGCTCTCCTCCCTGCCTCAGCTGGGCGTGAAGGGCGAGCCCCTCTACTCCATTGCCGGTACGCCCCCCAACCTCTTCCAGGAGGTGAAGGGCGACGCCTTCGCGCCCCGCAACCCGCAGGCGCTGAAAATCGACTTCGTGGAGCGTCCGCCCTACTTTGACGTGACGCCCACCCACCGGGCCCGCACCTGGCTCCTGGACCCGCGGGCGCCCAAGGTGGAACCGCCGGAACACATCCGGCATCTCCGTGAGCAGGGGGTGAAGGGCCATGTCTGAACGTAAAAAGCTGTTGGAAGTGAAAAATCTGGAGGTCACCTTCGGCTCCCGCCGCCATCCCTTCCGGGCGGTAAAGGGGGTCTCCTTCGACATCTACGAGGGCGAGACCTTCGGTCTGGTGGGCGAGTCCGGTTCGGGCAAAACCACCATTGGCCGCTCCATCATCCGCATCAATCCCGCCTCGGGCGGCGAGATCCTCTACCGGGGAGAGCGCATCAGCGGCCACATCAGCTCCGCGCTGGACCGGCAGATCACCCGTCAGATCCAGATGATCTTCCAGGATCCCATGGCCTCCCTCAACGAGCGCGCCAAGGTGGACTACATCGTCTCCGAAGGTCTGTATGGCCGTCACCTCAAGGAGTCGGAGCGACAGGAGAAAGTGGCCAAGGCCCTCTCCGACGTGGGTCTGCTCCCCGAATTTGCCAGCCGCTTCCCCCATGAGTTCTCCGGCGGCCAGCGCCAGCGCATCGGCATCGCCCGCGCCCTCATCATGGACCCGGATTTTATCATCGCCGACGAGCCGATCTCGGCGCTGGACGTGTCCATCCGGGCCCAGGTGCTCAACCTGATGAGCCAGCTGCAAAAGGAACGGGGCCTCACTTACCTCTTTATCGCCCACGACCTGTCGGTGGTGCGCTTTATCTGCGACCGTATCGCCGTCATCCACAAGGGCGAGCTGGTGGAGCTGGCCGAGAGCGAACAGCTCTTCGCCAATCCCCTCCACCCCTACACGCAGGCCCTTCTCTCGGCCATTCCCATGCCGGACCCCATCGCGGAAAAGCAGAAAAAGCTTCTGGTCTATGACCCCTCCATGCACCACTACGAGAGCGATCCGCCCTCCTGGGTGGAAGTGGAGCCGGGACACTTCCTCCTTGCAAACAGGGAAGAGCTGGAGAAGATCGGCAATCAAAGATAAGAGATAGAGAACCGGGGCGGTAGACATGACTTGCCCCGGTTTTTCTCACTGATTTTGAGGGGAAAGATGGAAGCTTTCTTTGCTTCCATCTTTCTCAGAAGAAAGAAGGAGAAGAGATGATTACCCCAAAACCGCTCTTTCCCGGAGCGCGGGTGGCGCTGGTGTGCGCCTCCTCCGCCGTGCCGGAAGACCGGCTGGAACCGGCACTGGACGCAGTTCGCGCTCTGGGGCTGGAGCCGGTCCCCTATCCCTCCTGTTACTTCGCCAACCGCCACGGCTATCTGGCCGCCAGCGATGAACAGCGGGCCGCCGACCTCAACGCCGCCTTTGCCGACCCGTCCATCGACGGCGTCCTCTCCATCCGGGGCGGCTACGGTGCACACCGCATCCTCCCCCTGCTGGACTATGACCGCATCGCGGCCAATCCCAAGTATTTCTCCGGTTACAGCGACGTGACCGCCCTCCACACCGCCTTTCAGCAGCGCTGCGGCCTGGTGACCTACCACACTCCCATGCCTTCCACCGAATACTATGAGCCGGTGGATTCCTTCACCATGGACGAACTGCGCCGCGCCCTCTTCGGCACCCTGACCGGCGCCCTTCCTCTCCCGGAGGGCGCTCACTGTGAGACCCTCTCCGGCGGCTGTGCCACCGGACGGCTGTGCGGCGGCAACCTCTCGCTGCTGGCCGCCTCCCTGGGCACCCCCTGGGAGATCGACACCACCGACAAGATCCTCTTTTTA
Source organism: Candidatus Flavonifractor merdipullorum (assembly GCA_019114165.1). Taxonomy (GTDB): domain Bacteria; phylum Bacillota; class Clostridia; order Oscillospirales; family Oscillospiraceae; genus Pseudoflavonifractor_A; species Pseudoflavonifractor_A merdipullorum. Next base: position 11,150 of record DXGA01000148.1, read on the forward strand.
GAGGACATCGGCGAAAAAACTTACCGCATCGACGGTATGCTCACCCAGCTGCGCAACGCCGGGAAGTTTGATGCCTGCGCCGGTGTGGTGCTGGGCGCGTGGACCGACTGCGTGCCCGAATACCCCGAGAAAACCCTCACACTGGAGGAAATTTTCCGGGATTTGATTCTGCCCGCCGGGAAACCGGTTCTGGCCGGTCTGCCCTGCGGCCATGTGCTGCCCACCCTCTCCCTGCCCCTGGGCGAGCTGGTCACCCTGGACGCTGACAAGGGCACCCTGACTGTCCACTAAGGAGGGAAGAAACGTGGATCATACCTTGGATCAATGGCTCTCTGAAGAGATCGCCTCCTTTCCCGGTAAGGTCTCCCTGCTGATGACCGATCTGGAAAGCGGAGAAGTCCTCCATTCCTTCCAGCCCGACACGGTGGTCACCTCTGCTTCCACCATCAAGCTGCCCATCCTCCTCACCGTGATGGAGGGCGTACAGCGGGAGACGTTTCAACTCCAGCAGCCGGTGAAGGTACCGGAATCCGTCATTTTACCTGACACCACTGTCTTCGAGCCGGAAAACCGGCGGGAGACTTACTCCCTTTTGGAACTGCTCTACTGGATGATCACCGTCAGCGACAACACCGCCACCAATGTGCTCATTGACCTTGTGGGCATGGAGGCCGTCAACGGCCTTTGTCACCGCTGGGGCGCGTCCCACACCCAGCTCCAGCGCAAGATGCTGGACTTTGAGGCCAAAGCCGCCGGGCGGGACAATGTGACCACCGCCCATGACCAGTACGTCCTTTACGCCGGGCTCCATGAGCGGGCAGAGAGTCAGGGAGGCCCCTGGACGGTTGCCATGGATATCCTGCTGGAGCAGCGGTGTCAGGACGCCTTCCTGCGCTACCTCAACGGCCCCGTGGCTGTGGCCCACAAGACCGGTGGTCTGGATCACGTCCACCACGACGCCGGGCTCTTCCTCAGCGCCAAGCAGCCTTACTATCTGGGCTGCTTCACCTGGGACGGCCCCTCTCTGGACGGTCAGCCGGAGCAGGCCCGGTTCCTGGGCCGGATCGCTCGCCGGATTTATGATAGCTATTCGTAATTTTATAATCAATCATAGCGAGGTGTTTTTATGAAAGCTTTGATACAAAGCCCCATCTGTCCGCTGAAATCCCGGCCCCACGACCAGAGCGAGCTGGCGGACGAGGCCCTGCTGGGCATGACGGTGGAGGTGCTGGAGGAGAGCGGCACCGGCTGGTACCGCATCCGCACCCCCTACCGCTATGAGGGCTGGGCTCCGGTGGAAGGGCTGCTCTTCGGAGAGGGCCAGGTCAAATGGTGGGAATCCCTGCCCAAACAGGTGGTACTGCGGGGGGTGTGCGACGTACTTTCCGCCCCTTCTGTTCAGGGCTGGTGCGTGGAAACGGTGACCCGCGGCGATCTGCTTGCCCCCATCGGCAAGCCCGACGAAAACGGCTGGCAGCGGGTGGCCCTTCCCGACGGGCGGGAAGGCTACACCAAGACCGGTTTTCTGGGCACCTGGCACACCGCGCCCTCTTCCGAGGACGAAGCCGCCTTCCGCGCCGCCGTGGCGGAGACCGCCAAAACCTACTTGGGCGCCCACTACCGCTGGGGCGGTAAAACGCCCCTGGGCATCGACTGCTCGGGTCTGGTGTCCATGGCCTACCTGCTCAACGGCGTGACCATCTACCGGGACGCCCACATCCGGGAGGACTTCCCCGTCCACGAGATCCCCCGCAGCGCCATCAAGACCGGCGACCTGCTCTTCTTCCCCGGCCATGTGGCCCTCTACCTGGGCGACGGGCGTTACATCCACTCCACCGCCAAAAACGGCAGCGACGGCGTGGTCATCAACAGCCTGGACCCCGCCCATCCCGACTACCGGGAGGACCTGGACAAGGGCATGACCGCCGCCGGTTCCATCTTCTAAACAGGCAAACAAAAATCCGTTTCCCCTCCTCTCCGGAAGGGAAACGGATTTCTTTAATATTTCCGCTCTTTGTCCCGCACAAAGATGTGCTTGACGTTGGGCAACGTTGTGGAACGGACGTCGATCTCGAACCGGTCCAGCGCCTTGAAGAGCTTGGTCAGCTTGGAAAAGCCAAAGTTGCGGGGGTCGAAGTCGGGCTGCTTCTTCACCAGCAGGTTGCCCAGCTCGCCCATAAAGGCGTAGCCCTCCTCGTCGGCCAGGTCCTCCACCGAGTCGGCCAGCAGCTCCACAATGTCCTCCGGTACCAGAGCCTCGCTGCTCTCCGCCCTGGGCGGTTCCGGCTTTGGAGGCTCCGCCTTGGCCGCCGGCTCCGGCTTCTTGCGCCGCTTTTTGCCGGCCTCCGCCTTTTCCTGTTCCTGCCGCTCCCGTTCCTGCTTCTCCTGCTCCTTCTGCTTGGCGCGCTCCGCCTCTTCCGCCCGGGCTGCCGCCTTGGCCCGCTGCCGTGCCTTCTCGCCGGCGGCGCGGATGACTTCGATATAGACGAACTTGTCGCAGGCCACAATGAAGGGATTCGGCGTTTTCCGCTCGCCCATGCCGTAGACCTTCATGCCCGCTTCCCGCAGCCGGGTGGCCAGGCGGGTAAAGTCGCTGTCGCTGGACACCAGCACGAAACCGTCCACCCGACCGGAATAGAGAATATCCATGGCGTCGATGATCATCGCCGAGTCGGTGGCGTTTTTTCCGGTGGTATAGGCGTACTGCTGGATGGGGGTCAGGGCGTTTTCCAGCAGCAGCGGTTTCCAGGTGGACATATTGGGCGTGGTCCAGTCCCCGTAAATGCGTTTGATGGTGGGATTGCCATAGACCGCCACCTCGGCCATGACCTCTTTGATGGCGGTACGGGGGGCGTTATCGGCGTCGATGAGGACGGCAAGGCGCAGATCATTGCTGCAATTGTTGTCCAAAGGGCGGAGCTCCTTTCTAACGGGAATCAGTCGCTGAGAACGAAGTGGAAGAAGCGCAGCATCTCGTACCAGTCGTCGCTGGCAAAGCACACGTTCTTCTCGTCCTCCAGGGTAGCGCCGGGGTAGAAGTGGCGGTCATAGGCCCGCTTATGCTCCCGGAAGCGGATGGTCACCTCAAAATGCTCCGGCAGGGTGAGGTAGCACTTCTTGGCGTTCTTGACGGCCTTCTTGGTCCCCTCCTTGATGGCCCGGATGGCGGCGTCGGGTGCATGGACACCACGCTGCCTCCCCGGCCTTCGTTGACGGCCACGGTGGTAATGTTGGGAATGAGTTCCTTGGCGAAGTCGCACAGGGCCTTGTCACCCGACAGGAAGGCCACCGGCACCTTATAATAAGCGGCGGTATAGGCGTTCATGAGGAACTCGCTCATGCGCACGCCGTTGAGCACCACCACGTCGTTTTTCAGGTTCATGGTATGGGACAGGGGGTTGCCGCCGCAGGAGGCCCAGGCGTGATAGCCGGTGAAAAAGACCGCGTCATAGCTGCCCTGATCCAGACCGCTCATCATGCTCAGGGGATCGCCGCTCCAGCCCCGCAGCACCCGGGCAGCCTCAGGGAGCTGGGAGGGGTCCAGATTGCGGGCAGAGTCGTGGGCGTCCTTGACCAGGATCTGGTCTGCGCCGCCGGAGAGCGCGCCTTCACAGGCGGCCTTGACTTCCATGGTCATCTGCTTGCGGAAGTAGTTATACTCGTACGGAGTAGACCGTTCGGTCTCGCTCCAGTCGGTGATCCCGCAGGTACCTTCGATATCGGCGCTGATGAATACGTTCATGGTGCTATTCCTCCTTGGCACGGTGGTCCGCGCATCCTATTTCTCCTTTTCAGGATATAACAGAACCGGCAGATTGTAAAGTCCTTTCGCTCACAGCAAGAGATAGTAAGAGATCAACCCCACCGCCAGCAGGAAAAAGAAAATCATACCGGGATTGAACAGGAAAAACCGCCATTTTTCCCCTTCCGGAAACTGTCCGTCCGCCGGACGTCCCACCCGGCTCTCCGTGCGCAGCGGAAAGCGTCCTTTTCCCAGAATCAGGGATACGATTCCCGCGATGAGCACCGCCGCCATCACCACCGAGACCGCCTCGTCCATCCCCAGGCCCAGCAAAAGGCCGCTGCCCAGCAGGTTTACAAAGGCGTGGATGAGGATGGTGGGCACCACCGAGCCGGTGTACACCGCCACCGTGCCCAGCAGCAGCCCCACAAGAAAGGCATAGGGGATTTGGGAGAGATTTCCGTGGATGAGGGCAAAGAGCAGCGCTGAGGCCGTGACGGCAAACCGGTCCCCCCAGGGCAGCAGGCGGCGGAGGATGAGGCGGCGGAACATCAGCTCTTCGGTCACCGGGGCCAGCACACACATCATCACCAGACTGCACCCCCACGGATAGTCCAGCATACTTTCCACCGGGTTGGCGATCCCCTTACCCAGCAGCAGCTCCAATCCTTTGAGCACCAGCAGCGTGGCGGCATTGGCCAGGAAGAGCACCGCATAGGCCGCGGTCCCGGCCTGCATATAGTCCATTGCGGTGAGTGTGGCCCGTTTTTCCATGGGCGGCGCGCCCACCCCCCGCAGGAGCAGCCAGAACAGGGGAAAAGCCACGCCATAGGAAGCCACCATGGAACATCCCCACATAAAAACGGCATTGTGGTAAAGCACGGGGGTAACGTTCATGGCCAAAAGCATCAGGATGAACTGCGCGCAATTGCCCGCCAGAATATAGACCACCAGCGCCCAGCCGATGGCGCTGCATCTTCCCCTCTGCGCCTTGCCCCACATCCAGCCTGGGTCCAAAAAATTTTTTTCCATCATTCCGGCTCCGCTCCTTCCCCTTCAACATCCTGTCTCCCATAGCTTTCCCGCCGTGGGTTTCTCCCAGTATACCAGCCCGGAGGCTATCCCGCAATAGGGCAAGATATTGACAAGCCGCTCCTTCGTGGTACAATATCCAGTATATTAGACTCTGCCGCCGGCCTGCGCTGTGGGCCGGCGCTTCCATGCAATTTACGATATTTTCCAAAGTTTATTATAAGTTTTGAAAGAAAAGGGAGAAGATTGAATATGCCGATTTCCGAAAACGCCAGAGCAGTCCTGGAAAAGCGCTATCTCATCCGTGACGAGAATGGCCGCCCCACCGAGACGGTGGACGGGCTCTTCCATCGGGTGGCTGACGCCATCGCCCAGGCTGACGCCGTTTTTGATGCCGATGCCAACGTAGCCGCCACCGCCCAGTCCTTCTATGAGATGATGACCGAGCTGGAGTTTTTGCCCAACTCCCCCACCCTCATGAACGCCGGACGGCCTCTGGGCCAGCTCTCCGCCTGCTTCGTCCTCCCTGTGGGCGACTCCATGGAGGAGATCTTCGACGCCATCAAGAACGCCGCCCTCATCCACAAGTCCGGCGGCGGCACCGGTTTCTCCTTCTCCCGGCTCCGCTCCCGCGGCTCCACCGTCAACTCCACCGGCGGCGTGGCCTCCGGCCCCATCTCCTTTATGAAGGTCTTCAACGCCGCCACCGAGGCCGTCAAGCAGGGCGGCACCCGCCGCGGCGCCAACATGGGCATTCTGCGGGTGGACCATCCCGACATCATGGATTTCATCTCCTGCAAGAACGACACCCACGAGATCACCAATTTCAACCTCTCGGTGGGCATCACCGAGGCCTTCATGAAGGCCGTGGAGCAGAACACCGACTATGCTCTGGTGGACCCCGCCAGTCACCAGATCACCGGCCGTCTCAATGCCCGCAAGGTCTTCGAGGCCATCATCAACTCCGCCTGGCAGACCGGCGAGCCGGGCATCATCTTCCTGGACCGGCTCAACCGGGACAACCCCGTCCCCTCTCTGGGCGAGATCGAGTCCACCAACCCCTGCGGCGAGCAGCCTCTCCTGCCCTATGAGGCCTGCAACCTGGGTTCCATCAACCTGGTCCAGCACCTGAAGGAGACGCCCGACGGCTGGGTCCTCGATAAGGAGAAGCTCACCGCTACCGTGTACAAAGCAGTCCACTTCCTGGACAACGTCATCGAGGTCAACAAGTATCCCCTGCCCGAGATCGACCGGATGACCCGCTCCACCCGCAAGATCGGTCTGGGCGTCATGGGCTTTGCCGATATGCTGCTCTATCTGGGCATTCCCTACAACAGCGAGGAAGGCGTGGAGATGGGCCGCACCGTGATGGAGCTGGTGGAGTCCGCCGGTCACCGCGCCAGCCAGGAGCTGGCCGCCAAACGCGGCGCTTTCCCCACCTTTGCCGAGAGCATCTTCCGGGACGGAGCCCCCATGCGCAACGCCACCGTGACCACCATCGCCCCCACCGGCACCCTCTCCATCATTGCCGGCGTCTCCTCCGGCGTGGAGCCTGTCTTTGCCTACGCCTATATCCGCAACGTTATGGACAACACCCACCTCATTGAGGCCAACGGCATTCTCAAGGACGTGCTGGTTCGCCGTGGGCTCTACACCGAGGAGCTGATGCAGCAGATCGTGGAGCAGGGTTCCCTGGCCCACATTGCCGGTATCCCCGAGGACATCCGCAAGGTCTTTGTCTGCGCCCACGACGTCTCCCCCATCTGGCACGTCAAGATGCAGGCCGCCTTCCAGACCTACACCGACAACGCCGTTTCCAAGACAGTGAACTTCCCCAACTCCGCCACCCGCGAGGACGTACGGGAGGTCTACGAGCTGGCCTACCGTCTGGGCTGCAAGGGCACCACCATCTATCGGGACGGCTCCCGTCAGGAACAGGTGCTCAACATCGGCAAGGTCAACGACAGCCGCGCCGCCCAGCAGCCCCAGGAGGATTCCCCTCTGTGCGATTCCTGCCAGAGCAACCAGCCCGGCTATGGCTGCATCCTGCCCCGGCCCCGGCCGGAGATCACCTCCGGCTTTACCGAGAAGGTGAAGATCGGCTGCGGCAACCTGTATATTACCGTCAACTACGACGAAAACGGCATCTGCGAGGTCTTCACCAACACCGGCCGCGCCGGCGGCTGTCCCAGCCAGAGCGAGGCTACCGCCCGTCTGGTATCGGTGGGGATCCGCGCCGGCATGGACCCCAAGGAGATCATCCAGCAGCTCAAGGGTATCCGCTGCCCCTCCTGCCTGCGTCAGCCCGGCGTGCCTGTCACCTCTTGCCCCGACGCCATCGCCAAAGCCCTGGAGAAGGTCCACAAGGCCGCCAAGGACGGCACCCTCCCCGCGCCCATGGGCTCCATCACCACCACCGCTCCTGCCCCTTCTGCCCCTCAGAAAGCGCCCGTCATGGCTGACATGACCCCCGCTCAGGCCAAGCTGGCCAAATTCTGCCCCGAATGCGGCAGCCGTTTAGAACATGAGGGCGGCTGCGTCACCTGCCGTGAATGCGGCTACTCCAAATGCGGCTAACCTACTTTCTTTCGAGAAAGAAAGTAGGCAAAGAAAGCTTTCATAAAGCGCTCGTCCGGTAGTCCTGGCAGACTTGGACGGCAAAGAAAGCCTCCATCTGGCCCCGGACCAACGGTCCGGGGCCTTCCTTTTCTCGGTACCACTGCAATAGCCGGCGGGCGATCACAAGGGCCGCCCCGACACATTCGCAAAACAGAAATGGCCTCGGACCGATTGGTCCGAGGCCATTTCTCATTCCGATAACCTGTGGATAAGAGACAGAAACGCTATCGCCTTCCCTATCTCTTATCTCTTATCTTTTATCTCTTATCTATTCCTCGCTGTTTGCTTGCTGCAGTGCCCGGTCCATGCGGATGAGAAGATCCAGAAGATGGGACTGTTCCTCAGGCGAAAAGTCTTCCATCATGCTTTCTTCCAGCCGGTTCATCTCTTCTCGGCTCTCCAGCGCCGCCGTGCGTCCTGCGGGCGTGAGCGTCAGCTTCTTGACCCGGTTATCATGGGGGTCAATGCTCCGCTGAATACAGCCGTCCCGTTCCAGCTTCTTGAGGTTCTCCGTGATGGAGGACCCGGAGAGCTGAAAAGCCGATGCCAGTTCACACTGGGATGTGCTCCCCTCCTCCAGAAGGTAGAGCAATACCAGTCGCTGACCGACCGTATACCGGCCATCCTTGCGCACCCGGCGCAGATTCTGCCAGATCCGCCGGTCCATACATGTCAGCTGATAGAGGAGACTGTCCACCATGCGCCGTTCTTTCTTATCCGTGCCTTGTTCCACGGTCATCACTCCAGCTCAAAAGCGCCGGTATAGAGCTGATAATACTTGCCCTTCTTGGCGATCAGCTCGTCGTGGCTGCCCCGCTCGATGATGTGGCCCAGCTCCAGCACCATAATGACGTCGGAGTTCTGCACGGTGGACAGACGGTGGGCAATGACAAAGACAGTGCGCCCCGTCATCAGGGCGTCCATGCCCCGCTGGACAATGGCCTCGGTGCGGGTATCGATGGAAGAAGTGGCCTCGTCCAGGATCATCACCGGAGGATCGGCCACAGCGGCGCGGGCGATGCTCAGCAGCTGGCGCTGGCCCTGAGAAAGGCTGCTGCCGTCGCCGTCAATGACGGTCTGGTATCCGTCGGGCAGACGGCGGATAAAGTCGTCCGCGTTGGCTAGGCTGGCAGCGGCGATGCACTCCTCGTCGGTGGCGTCCAGGCGGCCATACCGGATGTTGTCCATGATGGTACCGGTAAAGAGGTTGGTATCCTGAAGCACGATGCCCAGAGAGCGGCGCAGGTCCGCCTTCTTGATCTTGTTGATGTTGATGCCGTCATAGCGGATCTTGCCGTCGGCAATGTCGTAGAACCGGTTGATAAGGTTGGTAATGGTGGTCTTGCCTGCGCCGGTGGCGCCCACGAAGGCCACCTTCTGGCCAGGCTCGGCGTACAGGGTAATATCGTGCAGGACGATTTTATCGGGATTATAGCCGAAATCCACGTCATAGAACCGCACGTCGCCGGTCAGACGGGTATAGGTGATGGTGCCGTCGCTGTGGGGATGCTTCCAGGCCCACAGGTTGGTGCGCTCGTCGGTCTCCTCCAGCTCGCCGGTCTCCTTGTTGTACTTGGCGTTGACCAGGGTGACGTAACCTTCGTCGGTCTCCGGCTCCTCGTCCATCAGCTTGAAGATACGGCCAGCGCCGGCCAGCGCCATCACCACCGAGTTGAGCTGCATGGAGATCTGGTTGATGGGCATGATAAAGCTGCGCAGCAGCAGCAGGAAGGAGGAGATCACGCCCAGCGTGATGGTGCCGCCCACGCCGCACAGGGCCATGGTGCCGCCCAGCACGGCGATGATGACATAGAGCAGGTTGCCGATGTTGGCCATGATGGGCATGAGCATGTTGGAAAAGCGGTTGGCCTGGGTGGCGTTGTGGCACAGCTCGTCGTTGAGCTTGTCAAAGCCCTCCTTGGCCTTATCCTCGTGGCAGAAGACCTTGATGACCTTCTGACCGTGGATCATTTCTTCGATATAGCCGTCCACTTCACCCATGGAGATCTGCTGCTGGATGAAGAAGTGGCCCGACTGACCGGTAAGATACTTCGTGACGTTGAGCATCAGCGCCACGCCGATGAGCACCAGAATGGTCAGCCAGATGTTGGTGTAGATCATAGCGCACAGCACCGCCACCACCGTCACCGCCGAGTTGAAGACCTGGGGAATGCTCTGGGAGAGCATCTGGCGGAGGGTGTCGATATCATTGGTGTAGTAGCTCATGATATCGCCGTTGGTGTGTGTGTCAAAATAGCGGATGGGCAGCTGCTCCATGTGGGCGAACATCTCGTCGCGGATGTCCCGCTGGGCCTGCTGGGAAATATCCACCATCAGGCGCTGATAACAGAGGTTGCACACCACGCCGAGGGCGTAGATACAGCCCATGCCCGTCAGCGCGCGGATCAGATTGCTGAAGTCCGGGTTTTCCATCTGGGTCAAAGGCACGATATAGTCGTCGATGAGGCTGCGGATGAAAACCGAGCCCATGACGCCGGCGGCGGCGCTGATGATGATACAGACGATCACCGCAATAAAGCGGACCTGATTGCGGCCCACCACATAGTTCAGCAGACGGCGGATGACCTTGCCGATCCCGGGCTGGACCAACTTTTTACGGGACTGCTGTTCAGTTTTCATGCTCGCTGCCTCCCTTCTGCTGAGACTCGTACACTTCGCGGTAAATCTGATTGCTCTTGAGGAGCTCTTCGTGGGTGCCCACGGCGTTGATCTTTCCGCCGTCCATCACCACGATCTGGTCGGCGTCCTGCACCGACGAGACACGCTGGGCAATGATGATCTTGGTGGTATCGGGGATCTCCTCCAGGAAGGCCTGCCGGATGAGGGCGTCGGTCTTGGTGTCCACGGCGGAGGTGGAGTCGTCCAGGATGAGGATCTTGGGCTTTTTCAGCAGGGCGCGGGCGATACAAAGCCGCTGCTTCTGACCGCCGGAGACGTTGGTGCCGCCCTGCTCGATGTAAGTATCGTACTTCTTGGGGAAGCGCTGGATGAACTCGTCGGCCTGAGCCAGCTGACAGGCACGGATGATCTCCTCATCGGTGGCGTGCTCATTGCCCCAGCGCAGGTTCTCCTTGATGGTACCGGAGAACAGCTCGTTCTTCTGGAGCACCATGGCCACCTCGTTGCGCAGGTCCTCCAGGCCGTACGCCCGGACATCCTTGCCGCCCACCAGCAGCTGGCCGGTGGTCACGTCGTACAGGCGGGGAATGAGCTGCACCAGAGAGCTTTTGGCCGCGCCGGTGCCGCCGATGATGCCGATGGTCTGGCCGGAGGCGATCTCCAGATTCACGTCCCGCAGAGCCAGCTTATTGGGGTCCTTGGCATAGCTGAAACTGACATTGCGGAAGGAAATGCTGCCGTCCTTGATCTCGTGGACGGGATTTTCCGAGTCGTGGATGTCGGGCTCCTCCAGCATCAGCTCCACGATACGCTCGGTGGAGGACTTGGCCATGGTTACCATAACGAAAACCATGGAGAGCATCATCAGGTTCATCAGGATCTGCATGGCGTAGGAGATCATGGTGGTCAGCTCGCCGGTGGTCATATCGCCGGCCACGATGAAGTTGGCCGCAAACCAGGAGATACAGATCATGCAGACGTATACCGCCAGCTGCATGGTGGGCGCGTTGAAAGCCACCATTTTTTCGGCCCGGGTGAAGTTGCGGTAAATGTCTTGTGACACCTTGTCAAACTTCTCCACCTCATGGTCCTCACGGACGTAGGACTTGACCACGCGGATGCCCCGCAGGTTCTCCTGGACCACGCTGTTGAGCTTATCGTAAATACGGAAGACCTTTTCAAAAATGGGATGGACATGGGTTGCAATATAGAAAAGCACAAAGCCCACCACAACAATGCCCACCAGGAACACCAGCGCCAGGGTGGGCTGCAGCAGGAAGGCCATGATCAAAGAGCAGATCATCATGACCGGCGAACGCACGCCGATACGCACCAGCATTTGATAGGCGTTCTGCACGTTGGTGACGTCGGTGGTCAGACGGGTGACGATACTGGCGGTGGAAAACTTGTCGATGTTGGAGAAAGAATACTCCTGCACCTTGTAGTACATATCGTGGCGCAGATTGCGTGCAAAACCGGCCGAAGCCACCGCCGCAAAATGGCCGGAACAGCCGCCGAAGATCAGCGACAGAATGGCGCTGACGGCCAGCAGCACGCCGTAATACCAGATGGAGGACATGCTTCCTCCATCAATACCTTTGTCCATCAGATCGGCAATCAGCACCGGAATAATGACCTCCATCACCACTTCCAGCGTGACGAACAGAGGGGCCAGCAACGACTGCTTCTTAAACTGACGGATGCTTTTCGATAACAATTTGATCATAGGCAATCCCATCCTTTTTCCGCAATTAGAATGTTGCCGAAACAACTATTGTCCCATCAATTTTCCCGCTGCTTTCAGAAACCTCAAAACAGCGG
>DXGA01000149.1 GCA_019114165.1 Candidatus Flavonifractor merdipullorum
TCCAGATCCAGGAAGGAGCCGGACATGGAGTCCTTGCCGCCGATGGCGGCGGCGTTCAGCTCCAGCTGGGCATCCAGCGCGCCCAGCAGAGCGGCAAAGGGCTTGCCCCAGCGCTGAGGTTCGTCCCGCAGCTTTTCGAAGAACTCCTGCAGGGTGAGGTAGGCTTTCTTATAGTCGGCACCGGCGGCCACAATCTTGGCCACGGAGGTGATGACGCTCTCTTTCGCGCCGGTATAGGGGTCGGCGCTCATGCGGTCGGGGTCAAAGCCCCAGGCCATCAGGCTGGCCTGATCGGTCTCCTGATTGGGCTCCACGGGGAAGAGGGCGGACATGGCCTGAGCGGGGGTGCGCTGGCTCTTGCCGCCGAAGGGCATGAGCACGCTGCCCGCGCCGATGGAGCCGTCGAACCGCTCGGTGAGACCACGGCGGGAGGCGGATTTCAGGCTGGAAGCCAGCTCCCGCAGGTTGTGGGCGGTCTGGACGTCCAGGGCGGAGCGGTCGGTGTTGGGGACGGAGACGTTGGCGTGCTTCACCGCGCCGTTGGTGTTGAGGAAGGCGCGGGACAGGTTGGCCACCGTCTGGCCCCGCCAGGTCATGACCATCCGGGGGCTTTCGGTGACCACCGCCACCTGATAGGCCTCCAGATTCTCGCTCTGGGCGGCGGCGATGAAGGTGGCGGCGTCCTCGGGGGCAACCACCACGGCCATACGCTCCTGGCTCTCGGAGATGGCAAGCTCGGTGCCGTCCAGGCCGTCGTACTTCTTGCGCACGGCGTCCAGATCAATGGCGAGGCCGTCGGCCAGCTCGCCGATGGCCACGCTGACGCCGCCCGCGCCGAAGTCGTTGCAGCGCTTGATGAGACGGGTCACGTCGCCCCGGCGGAAGAGACGCTGGATCTTGCGCTCCTCGGGGGCGTTGCCCTTCTGGACCTCGGAGGCCATGGTGGTGAGGGACTTCATGTTGTGGCTCTTGGAGGAGCCGGTGGCGCCGCCGATGCCGTCGCGGCCGGTGCGGCCGCCCAGCAGAATGACCACGTCGCCGGGGGCGGGCACTTCACGGCGGACATGGTCGGCGGGCGCAGCGCCCACCACAGCGCCGCACTCCATGCGCTTGGCCACATAGCCGGGATGGTAGACCTCGGCCACATGGCCGGTGGCCAGACCGATCTGGTTGCCGTAGGAGGAGTAACCGGCCGCGGCGGTCTGGGCGATCTTACGCTGGGGCAGCTTGCCGGGGATGGTCTGGTCGAAGGGGGTGCGGGGGTCGCCGCCGCCGGTGACGCGCATGGCCTGGTGGACATACACGCGGCCCGACAGGGGGTCGCGGATACAGCCGCCGATACAGGTGGCCGCGCCGCCGAAGGGTTCGATCTCGGTGGGGTGGTTATGGGTCTCGTTCTTGAACATGAGGAGCCAGTCCTCTTCCTTGCCGTCCACGGTGGCGGGGACGTGGATGGAGCAGGCGTTGATCTCCTCGCTCTCGTCCAGTTCGGGGAGCATGCCCCGCTTTTTCAGGGTCTTGGTGCCGATGGTGGCGATGTCCATCAGGGTCTGGGGCCGCTTGGAGGCCTTCTCCTCGCCGTACACCTCCACACGGGCGGCGAGATAGCGCTCATAGGCGTTTTTCACCTGATCGTCGGCGATGTCCATCTGGTCCAGATGGGTGGAGAAGGTGGTGTGGCGGCAGTGGTCGGACCAATAGGTATCCACCACCCGCACCTCGGTGAGGGTGGGGTCCCGGTGCTCTTCGTCCCGGAAGTAGCCCTGGAGGAAGGTCAGGTCAGCCAGATCCATGGCCAGGCCGTATTTGTCCAGCAGGGCGGCAAGACCGGCCTGATCCAGCGCGGTGAAGCCCTCCAGCACAGGCACGGCGGCAGGCTCGGGGTACTGCTGGCGGAGGGTATCCGGCTTATCGAGAGAGGCTTCCCGGCTCTCCACCGGGTTGATGAGGTAATCCCGGGCGCGGGAGAGGGCGGCCTCGTCCATCTCACCGGCAAAGAGGTAGAGGGTGGCGCACCGCACCACCGGGCGCTCGCCGCCGGTGAGCATCTGGATACACTGGGCGGCGGAGTCGGCCCGCTGGTCGTACTGACCGGGCAGGGCCTCCACAGCCAGCATGGCGCAGCCTTCTTCCGGCTGGGGGAAGGTCTCGTCATATACCACGTCCACCTGAGGCTCGCTGAGCACCGTGGTGCGCACCGCGCCGTAGGTGGCCTCGTCGATGCCCTCCACGTCGTAGCGGTGGAGCACACGCACGCCGGTCAACCCGGTCAGCCCCAGTTCGTTCTTCAGCTCGGCCAGCAGCCGGCCAGCCTCCACATCATAGCCCGGCTTCTTCTCCGCGTAAGTACGAAATACAGTTCCCATTTCCAGGACCCCTTTCTCTCTTCTCTTTGCAAATTTCAACCATTTCCAAGGGTATCTTCTCCCCTCAGCCGGCGATCTCCCACTGGGCAAAGTCGTGGAAGATATTCTGCTGGGTGGGGGATGCGCCGGCGGTCTGTCCCCACTGGCTGAGGATGGACCAATTTTTAAAGCACAGCGGCGCAAAGGGCATCTGTTCGCCCAGTCGGAGGCAGAGCTGTGCTGCGGCGGTCTTACGGGTGTCGCCCTGGGCCGCCCGGTAGGCGGAAAGCAGGGCGGCGGTGTCGGCGTCGGTCCAGCGGCTGTAATTGAGGGCGCCTGCCGGGCCGATGAGCACGGTGGGGTCAAAGTCGGCGGTCAGCCGCACTTCCCCCAGATAGAGGTCGTAGTCGCCCCCGGTGAGGGCGGCGGTATAGCTGTCCCAGGGGAGGGTCTCCACCGTCACGGTGACGCCCCCGCCCCCCAGGCTGGCGGCGATGGCGTTGGCCGCCGCCACTTTATAGGAATTTTCCTGATTGACGATGAGTTTCAGGGCAAGTTCGGTGTGGCCCTTGCTCCACTTGCCGTCCACCTGGGACCACCCCGCCTCGGTGAGCATGGTGCTCATGGTCTGGAGGCTGTAGGAAAGCTCGGTGTTGATGCCCGCATCAAAGAAGGGGCTGTTGGGGTGGATGGGCAAGGCGGTGGCCACGGCGTGGTGGGACAGCGCGGAGGCGGCGATGGTCTCCCGGTCGATGCCCTGGGAGAGGGCGCGGCGCACCGTGGCGGAGGTGCAGATCCCCGACGCGGTATTGAAGCCCACATACAGCATATCGCTGGTGGCATAGTCCACCGTCTCGGCGTTGCCCGAAAAGCCCAGGGCGCTGGTGCCGGTGATATCGCTCCCCACCAGAGAGATCTCCCGGGTGTCAAAGGCGTAGATCAGGTCGTCGGTCTCGTCGATGGCATAGAGCCGGATGGTCTCCAGCTTGGGCCGCTCCCGCCGCCAGCCCTGGTCCCGCAGCTCCAGATGCCAGCTCTTATCTGAACCCACCAGAGTATAATCCCCTGTCCCCAGGGGCACCGCGCCGCCGTTTTCCAGGAAAATGGGGATGTCCAGCAAGGCGGGCAGATTGCCGTTGGGACTGGAGAGGACGACGGTCACCAGATTTCCCGCGCCGGTGACCGAGGTGATACCGGCCAGCCGGGCGCTGTACAGGGTGCTCTGCCGGGCGGCATTGAGACAGGACACCACATGGGCCGCGGTCAGCGGGGTACCGTCGGAAAAGGTGACTCCCTCCCGGATGGCAATGGTCCAGCTCAGCCCGTCGGCCGAGCTGGCGGCGGTAGCCAGGGCAAACTGGGGCTGGAACTGCTCGTCCAGCTCAAAGAGGGTATCATATACCAGTCCCATCAGGGCGAGATTGGTACGGTTATTGCTGGTCAGGGGGTGAAACCCCGCCTCCGGATAGCAGGGCAGGACAAATTCCATGGGCTGGGCGCTCTCCTGCGCCTGCGCCTGGGACTGGGAGGGCGTGGGAGTGGGCTGGAGCGTTTCGGTCTCTTCGCCGCAGGCCGACAGGCCGACCGTCAGCGCCGCCGCCAGCAGCAGGGGAAAAAATCGTTGGATGCTCACAGCAGC
The DNA here is from genome assembly GCA_019114165.1 of Candidatus Flavonifractor merdipullorum. Taxonomy (GTDB): domain Bacteria; phylum Bacillota; class Clostridia; order Oscillospirales; family Oscillospiraceae; genus Pseudoflavonifractor_A; species Pseudoflavonifractor_A merdipullorum. The sequence continues at coordinate 3,985 of DXGA01000149.1, forward strand.
TGGATCATGGCGGCCTGGCTGCCCCGCTGGCCTCTGGTGTAGCGGTGAGACCAGTATTTATCATGCTGACACATGGTGCAGTCGGCGCTGATGGAGATATGCTCGGCGCTCAGCCCCGCCCGCTCCAGACGCAGGGCGTTGAGCCGCTTGAGGTCCACATGGAATTTCCCGCTCTCCCGCAGCTCCATGGCGTGGAGGGCGGCGGCGCCCATGGCCTCGGTCATGGCGTTGGGCACGTCCTCATCGGTCTCAAAGCAGCACTTGGAGATGCCCGGACCGATGGCCGCCAGAATGTCCGCCGGAGCGCTGCCGTACACGTCCCGCATCTTCTCCACCGCCCGGGTGACGATGCCGATGGCAGTACCGCGCCAGCCCGCGTGGACCGCCGCCACCACCCGGCGCACCGGATCATAGAGCAGGATGGGCAGGCAGTCGGCCGAAAAGACCGCCAGACAGATGCCGGGCACGTCGGTGATGAGACCGTCGGCCTCATAATCGCACTTTGCGAAAATCCCCTTGCCCTTGTCGCCGGTGGTGACGGTGCGCACCACGTCGCCGTGGACCTGGCTGGACAGCACCAGTCCCTCCATATCCGCCCCGATGGCGGCGGTGAACCGGCGGTAATTTTCCAGCACCTTTTCCCGGTCGTCCCCCCGGTTGAGGCCCAGATTCAACGATTCATAAATACCCTCGCTCACACCGCCCAGGCGGGTGGAAAAGCCGTGGGCCACGCCGCCGGCGGCGTCCATGGCGTCACAGTGCAGGTAGGGCACCCCTGCGGATACACATTCAACAATGCTCATAGTCAAATCCTCGTCCGGATGTGAGAAAAGCAGGATGGGTCCCATCCGGTCAAAACCGGTCCGTTCTCATTCTGCTTTCCTCACTGTTTCATTTTATAACGATTTACTGGTACTCAGGGCCGTGATACTCGGCACAGTCGCACTTCTTCCACTTCTTTCCGCTGCCGCAGGGACAGGGATCGTTGCGGCCGATCTTGCTGCCCTTCTTGACGGGCTGCTTCTTGACGGTCTCGTCGCTGCCGCCCGACTCGCCGGTGACACGGGCCACCCGCTCGCGCTTGACGGCGCCGCCCACCTGCACCCGGGCCAGGAAAATGCGGCGGATGGTCTCCTCCTGGATGGCCATGATCATGTTCTCAAACATCTCATAGCCCTCCCGCTTGTACTCCACCACGGGGTCGTTCTGGCCGTAGGCGCGCAGGCCGATGCCCTGACGCAACTCGGTCATGGCGTCGATGTTGTCCATCCAGTACTCGTCCACCACGCGGAGCATCATGACGCGCTCCAGCTCACGCATGAGGGGCTCGCCCAGCTCGGCTTCCTTCTTGTGATAGATGTCGTCGGCCCGCTCCATGAGACGGTCCACCAGCTCGTCGGCGGACAGCTTCTCCAGCTCGCCGTCGGTGTAGGTCATCTCGTCGGGGCGGAGGAACAGGCCGCGGAAGGGAGCGCACACCTCACGCCAGGTCTCGGTGTCCAGATGCTTGCGCTCGCCCATGTGGCCGTGGACGGAACGCTCCACCATGGCGTGGAGCATCTTCTGAATGGCCTCCTGGAGGTTCTCGCCGTCCAGCACCTTGCGGCGCTGCTCGTAGATAACCTCACGCTGGGTGTTCATCACGTCGTCGTACTCCAGCACCGTCTTACGGGTCTGGAAGTTGCGGGATTCCACCTGACGCTGGGCGTTCTCAATGGCGCCGGAGAGCATCTTGGCGTCAATGGGGGTGTCTTCGTCCACGCCCAGCTTTTCCATCATGCCCATCACCCGTTCCGAGCCGAACAGGCGCATGATGTCATCCTCCAGGGACAGGTAGAAGCGGGTTTCGCCCGGGTCGCCCTGACGGCCGGCGCGGCCGCGGAGCTGATTGTCGATGCGGCGGGACTCGTGGCGCTCGGTGCCCAGGATGAAGAGGCCGCCCACCTCCCGGACCTTTTCGGCCTCGGTCTGGATGTCGCCCTTATACTTGGCTTCCGCCTCGGCAAACATACGCCGGGCCTCCAGAATCTCCTGGTTGTCGGTCTCGGCGAAGGAGTTGGACTCGACGATGAGTTCCTCGGCCATGCCGGACTTGCGCAGATCGTCCTTGGCCAGATACTCGGCATTACCGCCGAGCATGATGTC
>DXGA01000150.1 GCA_019114165.1 Candidatus Flavonifractor merdipullorum
TACCGGCAAAATTGTGCAGGAGAGCACCGTCTTTCCGCAGCTTACGGCTTCAACTCCACCACGGTTACTCCGTCTTCCCCCTCGCCCCACGGGGCAAGCCCCGTGGGAGCCCCTATTGCTATTTCACCTGCGCGGGCGGAGTGAATCCGCCCTTGCGCCAAGATTTTCGCCCCAGGCGAAAATGCTTGTACGCCGCACAGCGGCGGAAACGGCGAGGGACTTCGCTCAGGGTAGCCGGTCCTTTCCGCAGCTTACTGCTTCAGCTCCACCACGGTTACTCCATCTTCCCCCTCGCCGTAACGGCCCAGGCGAAAGCTCTTTACTCTTGGGTGGCGGCGCAGCTGCTGCTGGACCGCTTTGCGCAAGGCGCCGGTGCCTTTGCCGTGGATAATGGTCACCTCGTTAAGTTTACCCATGACGGCGTTGTCCAGGAACCGCTCTACGGCCAGCTCCGCCTCGTCAGTCATCATGCCCCGGAGGTCGATCTCGTTGCAGGCGGCCCGGGCCCCTGCCAAGCGGATGGTAGTCTGAACCTGGCGCTGGGCGGCCTTTTTCTCCTGGACCTCCGCCTCCTCCACCAGGCGCACCTCGCTGGCTTTGACGGTAAGTTTCATATGCCCCGCCAGCAGCAGCAGCTTATCGCCGTTCACGGCAGTGACGGTTGCTTTGGTTCGGGTACCGCCCAGCTCCACCAGGTCGCCCACCTGAATGGGACGGCTGGGAGCAGGAATGGGCTCCTTCTCTTCTTTGAAATGGAGGGCCTCCTCCGCCTGGTTCAGCTGGCCCCGAATGGCGGCCCGGGCGTCGTTGACACTCTGCCAGCCCGCCGCCTTCTCCTGCTGACGGCGCAGCTGGTCCAGCTCTGCCATGACCTGCTCCGCCTGGGCTCTGGCCTCCCGGATGATCCGTCGGGCCTCGGCCTCGCCCCGGGTGCGGGCATTCTCCTTGGCCCGCTCCATCTGCTCCCGGAACTCCCGGGCCCGCTTGGCGTCGGCCTCCCGCTGGACCCGCAGCCGCTCGGCCTCGTCCTTGTCCTTCTCCAAGCTCTGGCGCTTGGCCTCCAGCTGAGTCAGCACGTCCTCAAACCGAATGGACTCGCTGTCCATCTGGGCCTTGGCGGTCTCGATCACCGCCGGGTCCAGCCCCAGCCGCTGAGAGATAGCAAAGGCGTTGGACTTGCCGGGGATGCCGATGAGGAGCTTGTAGGTAGGCCGCAGAGTCTCCACATCAAACTCACAGCTGGCGTTCTCCACTCCCTTGGTGGTCATGGCGAAGGTCTTGAGCTCGGCGTAGTGGGTGGTGGCCGCCACCTTGGCCCCCTTCTCCCGGACGTGCTGGATAATAGCGATAGCCAAGGCCGCACCTTCCACCGGGTCGGTGCCCGCCCCCAACTCATCGAAGAGGATCAGGCTGTGGCCGTCTGCCTCCTCCAAAATCTTCACAATGTTCACCATGTGGGCTGAGAAGGTGGAGAGACTCTGCTCGATGCTCTGCTCATCACCGATATCCGCCAACACCCGCTCAAAGGCACTGACGGCGCTGCCGTAGTCCGCCGGAATGTGGAAGCCGCACTGGGCCATCAAGGTGAGAAGACCCAGAGTCTTGAGGCTCACGGTCTTGCCGCCGGTGTTGGGTCCGGTGATCACCAGGGTGTCAAACCGGCGGCCCAGTTCCAGGTCGATGGGCACCGCCTTGGCGCTGTCCAGCAGGGGGTGGCGGGCGTGGCGCAGGGTAACGCAGCCGTCGCTCCGGATCTCCGGGCGGCTGCCGTTCATTTTATAGCTCAGCTGGCCCCGGGCAAAGATCAGGTCCAGCTGTACCAGCATCTCATAGTCCCAGAGGATATCCCGCTGATAGGCAGCGGCCTCAGCGGAGAGGGAGCGGAGGATCCGGTCGATCTCCTTTTTCTCCTTGGCCTCCAGCTCCTTGAGCTCGTTGTTGGCCTGGACCACCCCCATGGGCTCCACGAAGATGGTGGCGCCGCTGGAGCTGACGTCGTGGACAAGGCCGGGCATGCTACCCCGGAACTCCGCCTTCACCGGCACCACGAAGCGGCCGTCCCGCTGGGTGATGATGGCCTCCTGGAGCACCTTACTGTAGCTGGAGGAGGAGATGATCTTCTGAAGGATCTGCCTGCCTTTGGCAGCGGCATTGCGCTTGTGGCGGCGGATATCCGCCAGCTCCGGGCTGGCATTGTCGGCGATCACGTCCTCTTCCAGAATGGCGGTGGTGATCTTTTCCTCCAGGAAGCGGTTGCCCTTTACAGAGTTGAACAGGTGGTCCACGGCGGTCTTTTTTCCGCCGCCGTCCCCCCAGTAGTCCTTGATCCGCCGGGCGCAGCGCAGCACCCCGGCGATGTCCAGCAGCTCCCGGGTGTTGAGGGCGCCGCCCCGGTCCGCCCGGTACAGGCTCTCCGCCACCGGCTTGATGCCGGAGAAGGCGGGGCTGCCCCGCTGTCCGATCATCTCCCGGGCAACATCAGTTTCGTCCTGGAGCCGCTCCACCTCCTGCTTGTCGGTGGAGGGCGTCACCGCCAGGGCCTTAGCCCGGGCGGCCTCGCAGCTGGTCTGGTCCGCCAGCATCTGTAAAATGGCCGGCAGCTCCAGCGTGCGGATGGATTTATCAAATAATTCGCTCATTGTTACTTCTCCTGAAAATCACGGTCATGCACGAACAAGGCTCATCGTTTCTGACAAAAGCCTCGTTTTTCAATACGAACCGTATATTTTCGGCAAAATATTACTAATTGTCTGTGGTTTTTCCCTCTTTGGGCGTGGGCGACATCACCCGCAGAGACTTATAGAAGTCCAGGGTACGGAAGTCTCGCTCCAGCATAGCCCGAACGTAGGACTCCGCCGCCAGGCCCATTCGCCGCTGATCCTCCGGGGACAGGGTGAAGCTGTAAAGGCGTTTGGCCTCCCCGTAGACCACGTGTCGCATGGCGGCCAGGACCCCCGGCGTCAGAGATAGGGCATTCTCTCCTCCGCAGCGGCGACAGCGGAGAACGCCGCCCCGGATGTCCAGTACCGGCTCCGCCGGGTCCTCTTCCCCGCACACCGCGCAGCCATCCAGCAGCGGAGCAAAGCCCACCAGGGACATGAGCCGCAGCTCAAAGGCGGCCTTCAC
>DXGA01000151.1 GCA_019114165.1 Candidatus Flavonifractor merdipullorum
TTTTACTCTCTCAACGACTTTGCCAATCAGCTCGCTGTCCACAACCGCCGCTCCAACAACTTCCCCATGAGGCCCCTTGGCTGGCTTTCTCCATCAGAGTTCACTGTCCAATATGTTTGACAAACCTACATAATCGTCGGAAAAAGACGAGCGGCCCACCCCCTGGGCAAACAAAGCCGCCAGATAGAGCACCACCCCGAACAGCAGGGTAAAGAGCACCGAAAGAGGGGGAGAAAAGCCCGCATCCAGCAAGACCCGGAAGAGGAGCCGGGCACACAGTCCGGTGAGCAGCGCCGCCAGACCGGGGGCGGCGCACCACTGGAAGAGCCGGGGTTTCATCTTCAGAGAGCGCTGCACCCTGACCCAGTTCAGCCCCGCGCCCACCGCCGCGCTCAGGAGACAGGAAGCCACATAGCCCTTTAATCCCCAGCCGGGGAGGGACATGAGCCAAAAGGTGCCCAGCGTCTGGACGCCGCCGGAGATGAGGGCGTTCCGGGCGGAAAAACGCTGCTGTCCCACCCCGTTGAGCACGCCCGAGAGGACCGCCTGATAGCAGCTGAAGGCCATGGCGATGGAGAGTGGGAGGAGAAAGTCCCCCGCCCGTTCCTCCCGGTAGAGAAGCCGCCCCAGCGTGGGGCCTACCACCACCAAAAGGGACATGGCTGGTAAAATCAGCACCGAAGTGGACAAAAGGGCCCGGTGGATCAGCCCGTGGACCTGTTTTTGCCGCCCCAAAGCCGTCTCTCTGGCCAGACGGGGCACCAGCACCAGGGCCATGGCTCCGATAAAGGCGGTGGGCATGGCCAGCATGGGGAGAGTCATGCCGCACAGGATGCCAAAAGAGGCCATGGCGTCGGACACATCCACCCCGCCCGCCACCAGACGCTGGGGCACCAGCACCGCCGTGGCCGCCCCCATCAGGTTGCCCAGCACCGCCGTGGCTCCCACCGGAAGGGCGATGGAAGCGATGCGCCGTCCCAGCCCCGGCGGCGCGCTGACCCGGGGAACGGCAGCCGTCCGGCGGCGGTAGGAGAGCACCAGAGTGCAGGCTGAAAAGACCTCGCAGATGGTCATCCCAAGGGCGATCAAACCCACGGTCCGCTCTTCGTTCTGGGGCAAAAAGAGGACCAAAAGCCCCAGGACCGCCCCGGTGCGGATGAACTGCTCCAGCACCTCCACCGCCGCCGGAAGCCCCACCGTGCCGCCGCCGTAAAAATAGTGTTTATGGAGATTTTCCACTCCCGTGAGCAGCAGGCAGGGGAGGAGGACCAGCAAAGCCAGACGGGTGCGGGCGTCGCCCAGCAGATAGACCGAGATGGCGTCGGAGCCAAGTCCCACCACCACCGCCGCCACGCCGAAAAGCCCGATAAAAACCGCCAGACACCGGCGGAGCACCGCTCCCATGATTCCCTCCTGCCCCAAGGCCCGGTACTCCGACGAGAGATTGGACACCGCCGCCGTCAGTCCGATGGCCGTCACCGACAGCAGCACCGACTGCACCGGCAGGACCAGCTGATAAAGTCCCATCACCTCCGCTCCCACCAGACGGGAGAGAAAAATCCGATAAAGAAAGCCCAACACCTGCCCCAGCAATCCTGTGCCGGTGAGGAGGAGTGTTCCACCCAAAAATGAGGCCTGCCGTTCCTTCATGCTGCGCCCCCTCTCGCAAAATGCGCCGGGACGTGGGTCCCCGCTGTCCTCCACTATATGCCCGTGTCCCCGCCCCTATGTGGAAAAAACCTTTGACAGGGTGGGAAAGAGCAGGTATCATGTTGTTTATCACATTGCATTGCAAAAGAGGAGGAACCGTCTTTGATCGCCACCGTTATCAATGTCGTCCTGATCCTGGTGGGCAGTACCCTGGGACTTGTCTTCAAAAACCGCATCAGCCGGCGCTTTACCGCCGCCCTCACCGCCGCTTTGGGCTTATGCGTGCTGGGCATCGGCATCACCAGCGCCATCAGCACCCAGGACAGTCTCTGCGTCATCGTGTGTATGGTACTGGGCACCCTGCTGGGCGAGGCGCTGCGCATTGAGGACCGCCTGGAAGGAGTGGGGGATATACTCCGCTCCAAAGTGCTCAAAGGGCAGGGAAACAGCCGCTTTGCTGAGGGGTTTGTCAATGCCTTTGTGCTTTTTTGCGTGGGCGCCATGGCCATCAACGGCGCGATGGAGGCCGGTATGAACGGCAGCTATGACATCCTCATTTCAAAGGGCGTCATCGACGGCGTTACCGCCATCAGTTTCGCCGCCGCTATGGGGGTGGGTGTGGCGTTTTCGGTGATCCCCCTCTTTCTCTATCAGGGCGGGCTGACCCTTATCTTTGCCGCCGTGGGACAGGGCATGGACCCCGCCGTCGTCACCGAGATGAGCGCGGTGGGCGGCGTCATCATCATGGGCATCGCCGTCAACATGCTGGGCCTGCCCAAGGAAAAGATTCGAGTGGGAAATATGCTGCCCGCCATGTTCCTTCCCCTGGCCTATCTGCCCCTGAAAGAACTGATTGCCGCTGTTATTTCCTGAAAAATTCCCCTTTCTCTCCCCTGCGGGTGAGAGAAAGGGGAAAATGCAAAAGCCACAAAAAGACTCTTGCACATCGGCGCAAAACGCGCTATACTAAACAAAGATGGAGGCCGAGCAGAAAAACCGGCCCGACCGGATCACGCAACTGTCAAGGCTTCTGCCGTGCTGTTGCGGTTTTTTAATGGAGAGTATGTTAAAAAAATAACGAATGCGGCTTTCAATCATCTGAAGGAGGTACACAGTATCATGGGATTTGTCAAGGTAGAGCAGCAGGGCCATGTCGGCATCATGACCATTGACCGCCAGGAGGCCCTCAATGCCCTCAACAGCCAGGTGCTCAGCGACCTGGACGCCGCCATCGACGAGGTGGCTGCCAACGACGACATCTATGTGGTCATCCTCACCGGCGCTGGCCGTTCCTTCGTGGCGGGCGCTGATATCGGCGAGATGAAGAACTTCAGCGCCTACGACGGCAAGCAGTTCGGCGTCCACGGCGGCAGCGTTTTCCTCAAGCTGGAGAACATGGCCAAGCCCGTCATCGCCGCCATCAACGGCTTCGCTCTGGGCGGCGGCTGTGAGCTGTCCATGGCGTGTGACATCCGTCTGGCCAGCGAGAAGGCCAAGTTCGGTCAGCCCGAAGTGGGCCTGGGCATCACCCCCGGCTTCGGCGGCACCCAGCGTCTGCCCCGCATCGTGGGCATCTCCAAGGCTATGGAGCTGATCCTCACCGCCAAGGTCATCAAGGCTGAGGAAGCCAAGGCCATCGGCCTGGTCAGCGAGGTCTATCCCGCTGAGGAGCTCATGCCCAAGGCGCTGGAGCTGGCCAATGCCATCTGCGCCAACGCCCAGATCGCGGTCAAGGAGTCCAAGCGCTGCATCCGTATGGGTATGCAGACCGACATCAACACCGGTTCCGCCTTCGAGGCTGAGGCCTTCGGCGTCACCTGCGGCACCGAGGACAAGAACGAAGGCATGGGCGCCTTCCTGGAGAAGCGCGCTGAGAAGCACTTCCAGGGCAAGTAATTGTCTCCCGTTTTAGCAAACCCCTCCCAACAAGTTTGGGATATCTTTGTAAAACACGTAGAAAAGAGGTTTTTCATCATGAAAAAGGTTGTAGTCATCGGCGGCGGCACCATGGGTCTGGACATTGCGCAGGTCTTCGCCCGCAACGGATTCGACGTGGTCGTGCGCGACATTAAGGACGAGATCATCCAGGCTTCCGAGGCCCGCCTGAACAAGAGCCTGGAGAAGATGGTGGCCAAGGGCAAGATGGACGAGGCCAAGAAGGCCGACATCCTCGCTCACATGAGCTTCACCACCGACCTGGGTCAGGCTGCCGACGCCGATCTGGTTGTGGAAGCCGCCATCGAGAACCTGGACATCAAGAAGTCCATCTTTGCCGAGCTGGATAAGATCTGCAAGCCCGAGACCATCCTGGCCACCAACACCTCCTCCATCTCCATCACCGCCATCGCCTCCGCCACCAAGCGCGAGGACAAGTTCATCGGTATGCACTTCTTCAACCCCGCTACCGTCATGAAGCTGGTGGAAGTCATCCGCGGCGCCAAGACCTCCGACGAGACCTACAAGACCATCGCCGACCTGTCCACCGCCATCGGCAAGGAGCCTGTTGAGGTCAACGAGGCCCCCGGTTTCGTGGTCAACAAGATCCTCATCCCCATGATCAACGAGGCCTGTGACCTGCTGTACACCGGCGTTGCCACCGCTGAGGGCATCGACACCGCCATGAAGCTGGGCGCCAACCATCCCATGGGCCCCCTGGCTCTGGGCGATCTGGTGGGCCTGGACGTGTGCCTGGCCATCATGGACACCCTGTACAACGAGACCCACGATCCCAAGTATCGTGCCTCCCTGCTCATGCGTAAGATGGTCCGCGCCGGCCTGCTGGGCCGCAAGACCGGCAAGGGCTTCTTCGACTACACCAAAAAGTAAGCTGCTTCCCCTTACATCCACTGCCCGTGGTCCGGAGTTCTTCCGGACCACGGTTTTTCTTTGGCAAAACGCTGAAAAATCAAGGTGAGATTTGGAAGAACTCCCAATTGCAAAAGGTTTAGCAGTGCACTATACTAAAGCGCAAGAAGCAAACCTTTGACTGAGAAGAGTAGGACGGACCCCGTTCCTCCCAGAGAGCCGCCGGCGGTGGAAAGGCGGCAGGAGCAGACCGGACCGAATGGACTCAGGAGGGCGGAACGAAAGGGAGACCGAGTAGTAACCGACGGGGACTCCACCCGTTATCAGGGGAGGGTATGTGTTGGCATACCATGAGTGGGCGCATCTGCGCCAAACCGGGTGGCACCGCAGGAGTTTGTACAAAGGCTCTTGTCCCGGCGGACTGTTGAAAGACGGTCCGTCAGGACAAGAGCCTTTTTTTATTTGTTCCACTGTCAGGAAAGGAGACATTATCATGAAACACATTCCCAATCGCATCTATCTGCCCGAAGACCGCATCCCCCGGCAGTGGTACAACCTCCGCGCCGACATGAAGGAGAAGCCGGAGCCGCTGCTCAATCCCGCCACCGGTAAGCCGGTGACGCTGGAAGAACTGGAGCCGGTCTTCTGTACCGAACTGGCCCGGCAGGAGCTGGACGACAGCACCCCCTATTTCGACATTCCCGCACCGGTGCTGGAGTTTTACAAGATGTACCGGCCCTCGCCGTTGATTCGGGCCTATCAGCTGGAAAAGTATCTGGACACTCCGGCCAAAATCTATTACAAGTTTGAGGGAAACAATACCTCCGGTTCCCACAAGCTCAACTCGGCGGCCGCCCAGGCCTATTATGCCAAGGCCCAGGGGCTGACCAGTCTCACCACCGAGACCGGCGCCGGTCAGTGGGGCACCGCTTTGGCAGAGGCCTGTTCCTTCTTCGGCCTGCCGCTGACGGTGTATATGGTCAAGTGCTCCTATGAGCAAAAGCCCTTCCGCAAGGCGGTCATTGAGACCTTTGACGCCAAGATCATTCCCTCCCCCAGCAATACCACCAACGCCGGACGGGCCATTCTGGCCAGGGACCCGAACACCACCGGTTCTCTGGGCTGCGCCATCTCCGAGGCGGTGGAGACCGCCGTGACCACGCCGGGCTGCCGCTATGTGCTGGGTTCGGTGCTCAATCAGGTGCTTCTTCATCAGAGCGTCATCGGTCTGGAGAGCGCCGAGGCCATGGAGATGATCGGGGAGTATCCCGACGTCGTCATCGGCTGTGCCGGCGGCGGCTCCAATCTGGGCGGTCTCATCGCCCCGTTCATGCGGGATAAGCTCACCGGAAAGGCAAACCCGGATATCGTGGCGGTGGAGCCTGCCTCCTGTCCGTCCTTTACCCGGGGGCGCTACGCCTACGACTACTGCGATACAGGTAAGATCACCCCCCTTGCCAAGATGTACACCCTGGGCTGTGGCTTCATTCCCGCGGCCAGCCATGCCGGCGGTTTGCGCTATCACGGCATGAGCCCGGTGCTCTCCAAGCTGTACCACGACGGCTATATGCGGGCGGTGTCCTATGAGCAGAGCAAGGTTTTCGAGGCGGCGGTGCTCTTTGCCAAGCAGGAGACCATCCTGCCCGCGCCTGAGTCCTCCCACGCCATCCGCGCCGCCATCGACGAGGCCGTCAAGTGCCGCGAGACCGGCCAGGCAAAGACCATCCTCTTTGGTCTCACCGGAACCGGATATTTTGACATGACCGCCTATGAAAACTTCCACAAGGGCAGCATGAAGGACTACGTCCCCACCGACGAAGAGCTGGAAGCCAGCCTCTCTCAGCTCCCTACTTTCTCTTGAAAGAGAAAGTAGGCAAAGAGAACTTCCATCTGACCCCGGACCAACAGTCCGGGGCCTCAGTCTGTCGATAAAGTAAAGCACCGTGCAAGAAAAGATACGGTACTTTCATAGAAGCGAGTGACCACAAGGGTCGCTCCTACGGGGCGGGTGGAGCAGTCACCGTTGCCCCGCCGAGGGCGGCGGGGCCCACAGAGAAAAACAAGGAAACATTTGTGGGCAGAGGGGAACCGTCACCCATGGTTCCCTCCTCGCGGCATAGCCGCTGCGGCCTACGCTAAAAATGTGCCACTGGCACATTTTCTTAACGCTGCGGCACCTGGGGAAAGTGCAGAAGGGGGGTATCCCACCTTCTGCCCCTTTTGGTCCAGGCCCTTTTCGGGAAAAGGGCCTGGCGCCGCCCGCGTAGGGCCGCTCCCCGCCAGGGAATTGCAAAACGATATGTGGCAATTTGCAT
>DXGA01000152.1 GCA_019114165.1 Candidatus Flavonifractor merdipullorum
CCCAGGCTCCGCCGGCGTTGGACATAAAGACCGCCATCAAAAAGCCGGTCACCGTCACCCCGCAGAGGAGTCCCACCACCGCCTCCACACCCAGCAGGATACCGGTGACCACCGGCACGATGACGGCCAGCAGAGAGGGAAGGATCATCTCATGGAGGGCGCCCTTGGTGCAAAGGTCCACACAGGCGGCATAGTCGGGCTGGGCGGTGCCTTCCATGATGCCGGAAATTTCCCGGAACTGCCGCCGTACCTCCTGGACGATGGACTGGGCGGCACGCTGCACGCCGCTCATGGTCATGGCGGCAAAGAGGAAGGTGAGCATGGCGCCGATAAAAAGCCCCACCAAAACCGCGGGATTGGTGAGGGAGAGATCCAATGTAAACTGTACCTGGTCTTCCACCACATCCACATAGGAGACCAGCAAAGCCAGGGCGGTCAGCGCCGCCGAGCCGATGGCGAAGCCCTTGCCGGTGGCGGCGGTGGTGTTGCCCAGCGCGTCCAGCGCGTCGGTGCGGCTGCGCACTTCTTCGCCCAGACCGCTCATTTCGGCGATGCCGCCGGCATTGTCGGCCACGGGACCGTAGGCGTCGGTGGCCAGGGTGATGCCCAGGGTGGAGAGCATGCCCACCGCCGCCACGCCGATGCCGTAAAGGCCCCGGTCAAAGCGGATGGTGTAGTCGGCCGCGTCGGTGGAGAGGGTGCCCCCTGCCGCCAGGAAGGAGAGGATAATAGCCGCGCCCACGATGAGTACCGGCGCGGCGGTGGACTTCATGCCCAGGGAGAGACCGCCGATGACGGTGGTGCCCGCGCCGGTCTCGGTGGCGTCGGCCAGAGTACGGGTGGGGGCATAGCTGGCCGAGGTGTACCGCTCTGTAAAATAGCCGATGGCGCATCCCGCCACCAAACCGGCCAGAATGGCCAGATAAACGCCGATGTTCTGCCACCCCAGGATAAAGAAGGTGAGGGGGGCGGCGGCAATGGCGGAGAGGAGGGCGGCGGAGTAGGTGCCCCGGCGGAGGGTACCCAGCAGTTCTTTCTGCCCGGCGTTTTCCCGGGTGCGGATGAGGAAGGAACCGGCGATGGAGCAGAGAACGCCCACCACCGCAATGGCCAGGGGAAGGAGCATGGCGTTCCAGGCAAGGCCGCTCTCATTGTACGCCGCCGCGCCCAGCGCAAAGGCCGCCAGAATGGAGCCCACATAGGATTCGTACAGGTCCGCGCCCATACCGGCCACGTCGCCCACGTTGTCGCCCACATTGTCGGCGATGGTGGCGGGGTTGCGAGGGTCGTCCTCCGGGATGCCCGCCTCTACTTTACCCACCAGATCGGCCCCCACGTCGGCGGCTTTGGTGAAGATACCGCCGCCCACCCGGGCGAAAAGGGCCATGAAAGAAGCGCCCATGCCGAACATGACCATGGTATGGGCGATGGCGGGGGCGTCCAGCTGTGCGCCGTACCGCAGGATATGGAACCAGATGGAGATGTCCAGCAGCCCCAGACCCACCACCGTGAAGCCCATCACCGCGCCGGAGGAGAAGGCAACGTTCAGTCCCCGGTTGAGACTCTCATGGGAGGCGTTGGCGGTGCGGGCGTTGGCGGAAGTGGCGATGCGCATCCCCACAAAGCCGGACAGAGCCGACCAGCAGCCGCCGGTCAGGAAGGCAAAGGGGATGAACCAGCTTTCCAGCTGGCCGAAGGCCGCCAGAAGGAGCAGCAGGGCAAAAACGACCACAAAAATGCGGGCCACGGTGGAATACTGCCGCCGGAGGTAAGCGTTTGCGCCCTTGCGGATGGCGGCGGCAATGTGGGCCATCCGCTCGGTGCCTTCGGAGCAGCGGAGTACCTTCCGCCGCTGGGCGAAGACAAAGGCCAGCGCAGCCAAAGCGCCTGCCAATCCGATCCAAAAGTCATTCTGCGCGTTCATCGTTCCATCTCCTTTACGCAAAATTTGCTGTGCAGGCGGGAAGGAGAGACGTAAAACGCAAAAAGGTGCAGGCCGTTTCCCCCGGAGGGTCGCGGGTCCGGGAGGAACGGCGGCGCGAAGCTGCGCCCTGAACGGTCTCCTGAGGTCCCTGAAAAACCTCCTGCACGATCAATTTTATTGTACTCCAAAGGGAAAAAAGGTACAAGGGCATTTTCTCACAAAAGAGAGAAAATCGCCGGAGGCGGCAAGGGGCCGCCCCCAGCGATGCAGCGCTGTTTTAGGAGAGCTGAAGGCTCTGGACAGAGGAGATTTCCTGAGAGAGATAGAAGAGTGTAAAGCCGCCGTCATTGCCCGACCCCACCGATACGGCACGGGTGCAGAGGTCCATGCATACCCCGGCATCCGGTCCGGTGCAGGAAAAATACGCATATCCTTCGCCGCAGGGGAAGGCGGCAAAATAAGAGCCGTTCTGGGACCAGGTGGCCACGGTGACGCCGCCGTACTGCGCCTCCGACCAGCCGCCCTCCTCGGGCAGAACGGCGTTGGGGGTGAGCAGCAGGGTGAAGGAGGCGTCGTTTTTCACGCCGGTGATGGAGGCGGAGAGAAGCTGCCCGTTTTCGTCATAACTGGCCGTTCCGTCCACGCCGAACCCGACCCAGTTGAGCATCCAGGGGACTTCTTCCGGGTTGCCCAGGGCAAAGCGGATGCCGTCGGCCGTCAAGGAGTAGGTGTTTTCCGGCAGGTAGAGGGAAGCGGAGGGGGGCGGCAGAGTGGGACTGTCGTCCCACTGGGGGAAGGACAGGGCCGGGAGCATGAAGGAGCTGTGGGGCTGTCCATCGAAGGGGTCCTCCACCGTAATGGTGTGGGATGGGGCGGGGACCAGGTTGTCCAGCGAGAAGGTGCGGCTGCCCGAGGTCACCTGAGCCAGAAAGGCTTTGGTGAGAAGCTGGCAGGCAGTTTCGTCGGGACTGATGACCTCCAGATAATATCCAAGGCCGTTGCAGAGGAAGGAGACCCGGTAGGTGTGTTCTGCGGTCCCGTCGCTGTTCCGGTCCTCATAAAGCCGGTATCCGGTCACCGATACCCCGTTGCGGTCAAAGGAAGTGGCCCCGTCATAGTTTTCCTCCATAGGGGGCAGGGCGTCGGGAGAGAGGGAGAGCTGGAAGGAGCTTTCCCCATCTGCGCCGGAAATTTTAGCCCAGATTATCCCCTGATCGGGAATGGAGGCAAAGGTACCGCTTACGGTAAAGCCCGACCAGCCCAGCGGCGAGAGGTCGGCCAGTTCCTCCCCGCCACATACGCTGCACAGGTTTTCAGCCGTCATGGTGGAAATCTGGGTATCGGCGGTGGGATAGCCGGAACAGATGTAGAAACAATCTTCCCCTGTCAGATCAGGGAGATCCAAATATTCATCGGTGAAATAGTAGCCATCCGGCAGGGAAGGCACCAGAAACCTGGAATGTTCCGCTGCCGGTGTGGGAGCGGGCTCCGTCTGAAACGGAGGGGAAGATGCCGGCTGGCTCTGTCCGGGGGAGGGCTGACTGGGGACCAGCGCCGTGCCGGGTGTGGCGCTCCGCCACAGGACAAAGACGCCGGCGGCCACCGCCACCACAGCCAGGCAGGCCGCCAGCTTGCGCAGGATACGCCGTCCCTTCGGCTTGGTCTGGACCAGGCCGTCCAAAATGCGCTGGTGGTCGGCGGCGGAGAGTTTCAGCCGGTCCATATACTGTCGGTAAAGATCCATATCCATGGAGAGAAAGAGACCTCCTTTCTTAAGCCTCGTCGTCCAGCAGTGCTTTGAGCTTTTTTCTGGCTCTGGAGAGCCGGGAGCGGACGGTACCCTCCCGGCAGCCCAGCATCCGGGCGATCTCGGCGGTCTGATAGCCCTCATAGTAGTGCAGATGGAGGACCACCCGGTCCTTGACGGGCAGGGCCTGCATGGTCTCCATGAGGGAATCTTCTTCGGGGCTGGCGGTGGGCACCGACTCGGTGAGGGCTCCGGTCCGCCGCCGCCAGGGAGAACGCAGACGGCTCTTACAGCCGTTGACGGTCACTTTGATAAGCCAGGCCCGCTCACGGGCTCCGTCGGGACAGTTGGGGCGCTTCTCCATCCAGGCCAGAAAGGCGTCCTGCACCGCGTCCTGGGCCTCGTAGGCGTCCCCCAGGATGGCGGCCGCCGTCCGGTAGAGCGTGTTTCCGTGGGTGAGAAGAAGCAGCTCCAGACGGTCCGCCTCCTGCTGTGTCAACTCCATTTCCTACCCTCCTTTCAACGCGTTCAATAATAAAACGCCTGAGCACGGGAAATTGTTGCGGCGCGGCAGAAAAAAAGTGCCGCAGCCCTGAGACTGCGGCACGAAAGACCGGTGTAACACAAAAGGGGGAAGGCTCACTCCACCAGAAAATGCCGCTGCCGCAGGGCATCTTCGATGAGATCCAGCGTCTCTTCGCTGTCAGCCGTTACGGTGTGATAGTGGTAATTGGCGGTGATGTTTTTCAGGGGACTGGACTTTCCCATTTTTAAATCCTCCAGAAAGGAGGCCACATTGCGGCGGGAGCGGATATGCAGGGGGGCTTCCATCCGGCCATAGACCCGGTGGCGGACCATGACGTTTTCCACGCATCCGCCCAGATCCACAATGGCGCACAGTTCCTCTTCCAGCTCCTCGTCGGTATGGTTGACCTTGAATACCCGGCTGAAGGTGGTGGGGAGATTGAGAAGATAGCCCCGGTTGGTGGAGAGGATCTCCAGCCCGGACGCCCGCATCAGGGCGATATCCTGCACGATGATCTGACGGCTCACACCGTAGTGATCTGCCAGTTCTTTGCCCGAAACAGGGCTCGGGCTGCCCTTCATACGGCGGAGCAGGTCGGCTCTCCGCTCGGTACCCGTCATGGTATACATCACCTCTGCAACCATTTTAGCCCGGCGGCACGGGCTGTGTCAATCCCATCCTAGACCCGGCGGAGATTTTTCAAAGACAGGTCCAGAATGGGGGCCGAATGGGTCAGCGCGCCGCAGGAGATGTAATCCACCCCCAGATCGGCCAGCGCCGCCACGTTGTCCAGCGTCATGTTGCCCGAACACTCGGTCTCCGCCCGCCCCTGGATGAGAGAAAGGGCCTCTTTCATCTCCTCATGGGTCATGTTGTCCAGCATGATGATGTCGGCTCCCGCTTCCACGGCCTGCCGGACCATGTCCAGGTTTTCCACCTCCACCTCGATCTTGCGCACAAAGGGGGCGTAAGCCTTGGCCATGGCCACGGCCTCTTTTACACCGCCGGCGGCGGCAATGTGGTTATCCTTGAGGAGGACCCCGTCGGAGAGGTTGAAGCGGTGGTTATGGCCGCCGCCCACCCGGACGGCGTACTTCTCCAGCAGCCGGAGATTGGGGGTGGTTTTGCGGGTGTCCAGCAGCTTGGTGCGGGCGCCGTTCAGCCGGTCGGCCACGGCCCGGGTATAGGTGGCGATGCCGCTCATGCGCTGGAGAAAGTTAAGGGCCACCCGTTCACCGGAGAGGAGCACCCGGATGTCGCCCTGCACCACGGCGAGGCGCTGCCCCTTGGAGACGGCGTCCCCCTCCTGACAGAAGAACGTCACTTTGACCTCCGGGTCCAGCAGGGCAAAGACCCGGGCGAAAATGGGCAGACCGGCAATGACGCCCTCTTCTTTGCAGAGCAGGTCCACCGTGCCGGGAATGGCGGTGGGCATGACGGCGTTGGTGGTTACGTCCTCGCTGGAGATGTCCTCCCGCAGGGCGGAGAGAAGAATGGGGTCGGCCTGTAAGAGCCAGGTAGGTCCGTTCATGCAATCGTCCTCACTTTCCGGAGGGAAGTCTCCATATCGTTGGCGGCCTGCCGGGCGAAAACCATGCTCTCCAGCAGGGAGTTGCTGGCCAGACGGTTGGCCCCGTGGACCCCGTTGCAGCTGGTCTCGCCCACGGCATAGAGCCGCTCCATAGAAGTTTTACTGTCCTGATCCACCCAGATGCCGCCCATGAAATAGTGCTGGGCAGGCACCACGGGGATACATTCCCTGGTCACGTCGTAGCCCTCCTCCAGACAATGGGCGTAGATGTGGGGGAAGTGAGACAAAATGGTCTCCCTGGGGATGCGCTCCATGGAGAGCCACACGAACTGGCTTCCCTCCCGTTCCATTTCCTTGCGGATGGCGGCGGTGACCACGTCCCGGGGGAGGAGCTCGTCCACAAAGCGCTCCATCTTGTGATTGTAGAGCAGGGCACCTTCTCCCCGCACCGACTCCGAGATGAGGAACCGGCGGCCCGGCTTGGTGGAGTAGAGAGTGGTGGGGTGGAACTGGACGTAATCCAGATGTTCCAGACGGATGCCGTGCCGGGCGGCGATGTCCAGGGCATCGCCGGTCAGGTGGGGGAAGTTGGTGGAGTGGGTGTAGCGCCCGCCGATGCCGCCGCTGGCCAGGACGGTAAAGTCCGCGCGGATGACCAGCTCTTCGCCGTCGGCTGTACGGGCGAGAATCCCAGCGCAAACTCCGTTCTCTACCAGAAGATCGGTCATGGTGGTGTATTCCATCAGCGTGAGATTGGCCCGGCGTTTGGCCTCGGCCAGCAGCTTGGAGGTGATCTCCTGCCCGGTGATGTCCTCATGAAAGAGGATGCGGGGGCGGGAGTGGGCCCCTTCCCGGGTAAAGCGGAACCGGTCGCCGTCCTTGGCAAAGTCCACCCCGAACCCCTCCAGAGCGTGGATGATGGACTGGGAGGAGCGGATCATCAGGTCCACCGACTCCCGGCGGTTTTCGTAGTGCCCAGCCTTCATGGTGTCCTCAAAATAGCTCTCATAATCGGCCTCGTCGTGGAGCATACAGATACCGCCCTGGGCCAGGAAGGAATCGCTGCTCTCCAGATCGGACTTGGTGATAAGCAGGACAGGCCAGTCCTCCGGCAGGTGAAGGGCGCAGAAGAGCCCGGCGGCGCCGGTGCCCACGATGACAACTTTTGCAGTGCGGTCCATCTAAAATCCCTCCTTACTTGGCCAGCCGGAGCATTTCATCCAGCGGCTTTTTGGCGGTCTGGGAGAGGGTGCCGTCCACTTCCACCGGCTGACCGCCGTTTTTCAATACGTCCCGGATCTGCTCCAGAGTGATGCGCTTCATGTCGGGACAGATGGGAGTGGTTGCTGGAAAATAGAACCGCTTATTGGGATTCTCTACGGCCAGCGGATGACGAATGCCGTGTTCGGTGCAGATGATGAACTCGGTCCCGTCGCTCTTGGCAGCAAAGGAGAGGATACCGGCGGTGCTGCCCACATAGTCGGCCAGAGCGGTGACCGCGGGGGGACATTCGGGGTGGGCCAGCACCAGCGCGCCGGGATGCTGACGCTGGAGGTCACTGATCTGTTCGGCCTGCATCCGGTCGTGGGTGGGGCAGCAGCCGGAGGGGAGGACGATGTGCTTCTCCGGTACCTGAGCGGCCACGAAGCGGGCCAGATTCCGGTCGGGCATGAAGAGAATGTTGTGCTGGGGCAGGGCGCGGACGATGTCCACCGCGTTGGAGGAGGTGACGCATACGTCGGCGCAGGCCTTGAGAGCGGCGGTGGAGTTGATGTAGCACACCACGGCCAGATCGTCCCACTGCTGTCGGAGGGGCTGAATGGTCTCCGGGTCGGCCATGTGGGCCATGGGACAGTCGGCCGAGGGATCGGGGAGCAGGACGGTCTTTTCCGGGTTGAGGAGCTTGGCGCTCTCTCCCATAAAGGACACACCGCAGAAGACGATGGTCTTCTGGGGCAGGCTGACCGCCTTTTTGCTCAGAAAAAAGGAGTCGCCCACATAGTCGGCGATCTCCTGTACCGCGGGTTCCACATAGTAGTGGGCCAGGATCACAGCGTTCCGCGCCTCTTTCAGCGTCTGTATTTCCTGCCTGATCTCCATGATGTTCACCTTCCATGTCAAAGTGCTCCCATTATAGCATATGGCATTACAGGTGACAAGAC
>DXGA01000153.1 GCA_019114165.1 Candidatus Flavonifractor merdipullorum
GACATCAGCAATCTGGGCGCCGTCACCATCCGCATCCGCTCCCTCATGGCCGCCATGGAGGCCCGCAAGGACGCCGCGGAACACTAATTCATCCTATTTTTCATTTTTGCCGAAAGGAACTTTGGTTTTATGGCAGAACTTGTTTACGATCAGACCGGCCGGCTTCTCTTCACCAAGGAGATGAAAAAAGAATACACCCTCCTGGTCCCCCAGATGCTGCCCGACCACTTCGCCATGCTGGTGCGCATCATGCAGAACGAGGGGTATAAAGTGGAAATGCTCAACACCACCGGCAAGGCCATCATTGACGCGGGCCAGAAGTACGTCCACAACGACGCCTGCTTCCCTGCCATCCTGGTCATCGGTCAGCTCATCTCCGCCGTGCAGAGCGGCAACTACGACCCCCACAAGGTGGCGCTGGTCATCACCCAGACCGGCGGCGGCTGCCGCGCCTCCAACTACATCCATATGCTCCGCAAGGCCCTGGAAAAGGCCGGTCTGGGCTTTGTGCCCGTCATCTCGGTGAACCTGTCCGGTCTGGAGCATAACCCCGGCTTCAAGCTCACCATCGGCTTTCTGCGCAAAGCCCTGTTCGCCGTGTTCTACGGCGACATCATCATGGCCGCCGCCAATCAGGTGCGGCCCTACGAGGTCAACCCGGGCGACACCGATAAAGCGGTGGAATACTGCCTGGACTTCCTGCTGGAGGACATGGCCCAGGGCAAGGGCATGACCTACAAGAGCATGAAGCAGAACTTCCGCCGCATCCTCTCCCATATGAAGACCGTCCTCGTCACCGGCGAGCAGAAGGTCCGCGTGGGCGTGGTAGGCGAGATCTATGTGAAATACTCCCCCCTGGGCAACAACAACCTCAACGACTTCCTTCTGGCGGAGGGCGCTGAACCGGTGGTGCCCGGTCTGGTGGACTTCCTCATCTTCAAGATCTACAACCGCGATGTGGACGTGGACCTGTACGGCGGCAAGTGGATCAAGCAGGCGGTGTGCCGCTTTATGATGAACTACTGCAAAAAGTACCAGCACGCCATGATTGACGCCCTGAAAGAGGGCGGCTTCCGCGCCCCCGGCGACTTTGACGACCTGCACCGTCTCATCAAGGGCTATCTGGGCGACGGCAACAAGATGGGCGAGGGCTGGCTCCTCACCGCCGAGATGCTGGAACTCATCCACTCCGGCACCCCCAACATCGTCTGCACTCAGCCCTTCGGCTGCCTGCCCAACCACATCGTGGGCAAGGGCATGATCCGCAAGCTGAAGGACGATTACCCCAACTCCAACATCGTGGCCATCGACTACGACCCCGGCGCCACCAAGATCAATCAGGAAAACCGCATTAAACTCATGCTGGCCAACGCCCGGGCCATGGCCAAGGAACAGGCCGAGGCCCAGGCCGTGCAGGTGTGACCATGGCGGAAGGACTGCACTTTGTGGACGCCTCCTGTGAGGCGCACTTCCGTGCCATGAGCGCCATCCACGCCCGGGGCTGGCGCAAGACCTACCCCGGCCATGTGCCCGAAGATTACCTGCGGGACGTCATCACCGACGACCACTGGGTCCCCTTTTTCCGGGAAGACTATGAGACGGGACGCTGCCGCGGCCTGCTGCTCTACCGGGAGGAAACGCCGGTGGCCTGCTGCAATTACGGCCCCATCCGCACCGGTCCCAGTCCCCGGCAGAGCGAGGGACTGGTGATCGACGCTTCCGGCTATGAGGGCTGGGGAGAACTCATCTCCTTTTACACCGAGCCGTCGGAGACCGGCCGCGGGTATGGCTCCATGCTCATGACCGAGGCCCTCGCCCGGCTGAAGCTGTTGGGCCATCCCGGCTGCGCCGTCTTTGTCCTGCGGGAAAATGAGGGCGCCCGCCGCTTTTACGCCCGCCACGGCTTCACCTGGGACGGCTCCCATCAGGATATTCCCTTCCCCCACGATATGATCTGTGTGGATCTGCGCTACACCCGTCTGCTCTAACGGTATTTTGCTTCGGAGGTTTTTCCCATGAAATATCCCCTCCTTCCCCTGTGCGTGATGCTCTCCCTCCTGACGGGATGTTCCGCTTCCGCCCGCCCGCTCTCCACACAGCTTCCCACGCTGGAGCCGGATGCATCCCCCTCTTCTTCTCCGGCCTCCACAGAATATATCAGCCCCTCAGCCAGTTGGTGGACCCATCTGGACCTGAATGATCTGCCCAGCCAGAAAGTGGACGTGACCGACCAACTGCCCCAGGAGGAGCTCTTTTTGCTGGACGAACTCCCGGAGGACGACGTCTCCCTCTACGGCTATCTCAGCGCCGGGGATACCCCTTCGGGCATCCTCCTGCGCCACGGCGCCACCTACACCCACTTTGACCAGGTCTTCCTCTCCGAGAACAATCCCATTGCGCCGCAGCTCTGGTGGATGGACCCCGACGGTGACGGAGACCAGGAACTGGCGGTCTATTATGTGACCGACAACAACAGCTCTGTCTTCCGCTCGGAATTCCACCTCTACGAGGTCAGCGAGGAAGGTTGGAGCGACCATGCCCTCCTGCCCGACACCTGTCAGGCGGTGCTGCTGGACGCCCTGAGCTGCCGCTGGACGGACGACGGCGTCACCATTCAGGTGGGTAAGCGTTCTCTGGCGTTCTGCACCGACGAGCTCTCCCCCTCGGTGGCGCAAAACGCCCCTCTCACCTGCGGCGACCGGATCTTCTACCGCTACGATCGGGGGACCTTTACCGGCGTCTATACCATTGGCTTTTCCTCCTCTGACGGAGAACCGGTCCATGTGGCCAGCCTGCTGGCCGACATCGCCTATGACGGGAGCAACATTACCCTGACCAACCTCCGGCTGGAAGGCTATTACGGCGTTTGATTTTTATAATCTGTGCAAAAAAAAGACCTGCTGTCCTACGACAGCAGGTCTTTTTCTGATCTCTTCTGATATTTTAGTTCATCTGCTTGCGGCGGGAGAGGTTGATGGTGCCGTCCTGCATCTCGTTGACCCACTCCAGGCTCTTGCCGGTGCCCAGGGCCACGCAGGAGATGGCGTCGTCGGCCACATGGGTCTCGATGCCGGTGTGGGACTCGATGAGCTTATCAAAGCCCCACAGCAGGGAGCCGCCGCCGGTCATCACGATGCCGTTGGTGGCGATGTCGGCCACCAGCTCGGGGGGCGTACGCTCCAGCACGCCGTGGATGGCCTCCAGAATGCGGGTGGCGGGCTCCTCGAAGGCCTCGATCATCTCGCTGGAGGTAACGGTGAACACGCGGGGCAGGCCGGTCATCAGGCAGCGGCCGCGGATCTCCATGCTCTCCTCCTCGGGACGGGGGAAGACACAGCCGATCTTCATCTTCAGCTCCTCGGCGGTGCGGTCGCCGATGAGCACGTTATGCTTGCGGCGGATATACTTCACAATGGCCTCGTCAAACTGATCGCCGGCGATCTTGATGGAGGTGGACTCCACGATGCCGGACAGGGAGATGACGGCAATATCACTGGTGCCGCCGCCGATGTCCACGATCATGTGGCCGTCGGGCTTGGCGATGTCGATACCGGCGCCGATGGCAGCGGCCACAGGCTCCTCGATGAGGTACACCCGGCGGGCGCCGGCCTGGATACCGGCGTCGATGACGGCGCGCTCCTCTACCTCGGTGATGCCGGAGGGAACACAGATGATGATGCGGGGCTTGAAGAGACGGAAGGAGGTCACCTTGCGGATGAACTCCTTGAGCATCTTCTCGGTCATATCGTAGTCAGAGATGACGCCTTCCCGGAGAGGACGGATGGCCACGATGTTGCCGGGGGTCTTACCCAGCATCTCGCTGGCCTCGGTGCCCACCTTGAGAAGCTTGCCGGTGTCCTTATGGAGCGCCACCACCGAAGGCTCCTGAAGGACGATACCCTTTCCGGCCACATAGACCAGAATGGACGCAGTGCCCAAATCAATACCGATATCCTTGCTGAACATATCTACACCTCAACGTCAATTTCACAGTTTCCTGTTCTATCCAAAAACCACTATGGTTACTTTCAACCACAATCTCCTATCATTATATAGGCATCGCGGCCACATTTCAACCGTGTTTTTTCACAATTTTAGCGCTGTTTACCACCCTTAACGGGCACGGGCCAGGGTAGCGCCCACCACGTTGAGGGCACCGGCCGCCAGCAGAGTGCGGGCGCACTCGGACAGGGTGGAACCGGTGGTCACCACGTCGTCGATGAGGAGCACGCGCCGTCCCTCCACCAGCTCCGGGTCCACCACCTGATAGGCGTTTTTCACGTTGGCCCGCCGGGCCGCGTCCTCCACCAGACCGGACTGGGCGTCCACATGGCGCACCTTGCGCAATGTCTCCACCGCCACATCCCCCAGCTCCAGCGCCGTGGCCGTGGCCAGCAGAAAGGCCTGGTCATAGCCCCGCTCCCGCCGGCGCTTGTCCGACAGGGGCACCCAGGAGATCACGTCATACTTGCCCGCCAGATGGGTACGCACCGCGCCGGCCACCAGCTTACCGTATGCGCCGGCATAGCCCCGCCGTCCGCCGAACTTATACCGCCGGATGGAATCGCGCACCACCCCGTCGTAGCGCAGGGGGGAGACCACCAGCGTGCAGAAGTCATCGGCCCGCTTGGCCCGTTCGCCTTCCAGCCAGGGAAGGCCCTGGGCACACCCGGCGCACACCTCCCGCTCGCCGGGGCGAAGCAGTTTCCCACAAAACACACACTTGGGCGGAAACAAAAGGTCCAACAGAATCTGCACCGGTCTGCTCATCGTCTCTCCTCCTCACAATGGACCTGGGGACTGATCCGAAACCCGAGATATTTGATCTCTCTGTTCATCTTATCGTACCCTTCCTGCCGCGTGTCTCCGCACGCTTAAAATTCCTGACTCAGCCGCCACCGCAGCCCGGAATAACGCCGCTGCTGGCGGTCGTTGGCCGTCATGCGCTCCACCACCAGCTCGTCCCCCACCAGGATGAGCAATTCTCTGGCCCGGGTGATGGCTGTATAGAGGACGCCCCGGGTGAGCAGCATGGGGGGACCGTCGCTCACCGACAGGATCACCGCCCGGTATTCGCTGCCCTGGGATTTGTGCACCGTGATGGCATAGGCGGGCTCCAGCTCCAGAAGCATATCGGGGCTATATTCCACCAACCGGCCGTCAAAATCCACGGTGATCACTTCGTTCCGGTTGTCAATGGTGAGGATCTGGCCGATATCCCCGTTAAAAATCCCCATACCAACGGCGGTACCGTCTTTTTCCTGCCACATCACGTCGTAATTATTGCGCACCTGCATCACCCGGTCCCCTTCCCGGAAGATGTACTCGCCAAACCGCCGTTCCGCCCGGTCCTCCGACGGGGGATTCACCGCCGCCTGAATGGCACGGTTCAGCGACGCCGTACCGGCGGTCCCTCGGCGGGTGGGGGACAGGACCTGAATCTGCTCCGGCGGGATGCCCATATTCTGGGGGAGCCGCCGGGCCACCAGATCCACGATGGTCTCCGACGTGCGGACGCTGTCCTTGCGGCGGAGGAAGAAAAAGTCGTGGCTGGTATTGGCCAGCGGGGGACAGATGCCCCGGTTGACGCTGTGGGCGTTGCGCACGATGGCGCTCTGGGCGGCCTGGCGGAAAATCTCGGTGAGGCGCACCATGGGCAGCGTCCCGCTGCGGATGAGGTCGCCGAAGAGATTGCCCGGTCCCACCGAGGGCAGCTGGTCCGGGTCGCCCACCAACACCAGACGGCAGTCCATCCGCAGGGCGGACAGGAGCGCCCGCATGAGGGGCACGTCCACCATGGAGGTCTCGTCCACAATGACGGCGTCCACTTTCAGAGGGTCGCTCTCGTCGTGGGCAAAGACCAGTCTGCTGTTATGGGGGTCGAACTGGGTCTCCAGCAAGCGGTGGATGGTGGTGCCCTCCATGCCGCACAGCTCGCCCAAGCGTTTGGCCGCCCGTCCGGTGGGGGCAGCCAGAGCGGTCTCCAGCCCCAGCGTATCGAAGAGGGCCAGTACGCCGCGGAGCGAGGTGGTCTTGCCGGTGCCCGGTCCGCCGGTGAGGAGCATCACCTGCCGGTGGGCGGCCAGCGCCACCGCCTCCCGCTGCTGGGGGGCGTAGACGATGCCCTGGGCGTTCTGGATGCCCTCGATGATGTCGTCCAGCGATTCGGGGGGCAGCAGCTCCCGGCTGCTCATCTCGCCCAGCACCTGGGCCACATATTCCTCCGCCTCCTGGAGGTCGGCCAGATAACAGGCCTCCTCCCCGGCGATCTGCTCCTCCACCACCTCGCCCCGCTCCAGCAGGGCGTCCAATCCGTCGGACAGGTGGTCTCCCTCCACGCCGATGAGCTGGCCAGTGGCCAAAAGCAGCTTGCGCCGGGGCAGAAAGGTATGCCCGTTATTGAGGTTGTGCTGCAATTCAAAGAGCAGTCCCGCTTCGATGCGCTGGGGATCGTCGCCCTCCATGCCCACCGCCAGAGCCAGCGCATCGGCAATGGAGAAATCCACCCCCAGTTCCGGGTCCACCAGGAGATAAGGGTTTTCCTTTAAAGTCTCCAGCGCCCGGTCGCCGTAGCGCCGGTAGAGGGGCATGGCCAGCTTGAGCTCCACCCCGTGCTCCCCCAGAAATTCCAGCAGGCGGCGCATCCCCATCTGGAGCCGGAAGGCCTCCCCCATGGCCAGCGCTTTTTTCCGGGTGATGCCCCGGATGCGGGTCAGCCGTTCCGGCTCCTCTTCCAGTACATGGAGGGCGTCGGCGCCGAATTCCTCCACCATCCGCCGGGCGGTGGCCGCGCCGATGCCCTTCACCGCACCGGAGGCCAGGTATTCATATACCGCCTTCTCGCCGGCGGGCATCCGCCGCTCCACCACCTCGGCCTTGAACTGCTCGCCGTAGGAGGCGTGGCGCATCCACTGGCCGGTGACCGCGATCTCTTCTCCCGGCGCGATGCCCGGCATACAGCCCACCACCGTCAGACCGCCGCCTTCTCCCGCGTCCACCCGGAGCACGGTATAGCCGTTGTCCTCGTTCTGGTAGATCACCGCCTCTACCGTGCCTTCAATGCGGTTTTGTCCTTCCTCCTGCGTCAAGCCCGTTCCCTTCCTTTTTCTCAGTTCTCCATCCGCTCCGGAAGTATCCCCAGCGGGCACACTTCCACGCCATACCGTCGGGCCAGGCCTTCGGCGACGGCCTTTCCCTCGGGATTGAGCCCCATGTCGGCGATGTAAATGGTCGGGCGGAGTCCGCCCAGGCCTTCCAGCCACCGCAGCGCCTTTACGCTCTGCTCCAGACCGCCCCCCGACCCCCGGCCGGGCAGGACGGTATACACTTTACCCTCCCATCCGGGCAGGAGCAGCCACCCAAAGCAAAGCCACGCCAGCGCCAACAATCCCACCGCCGCCAGCAATGCCAGCAGCGCCTGCGCCATGGTCTCCATTTTCTCTCACCTCCGGGCCATTCTATGCCGGAATGGCCCAAAAGGTCTCTTAAAGAATGGTCACCTGCACCACATAGGTCAGGAAGGTCACCACAAAGCCGGCGATCACCACGCCGCTCACCAGAGCGGGTACCGCCTTGCGCAGGGGCATATCCAGAAAGGCCGCCACCAGCGCGCCGGTCCAGCCGCCGGTCCCCGGAAGGGGGATGGCCACAAAAATGGTCAGGCCAAGATATTTATAGCGGGTCACTTTATTCCCCTTCAGGTGGGCTTTTTTCTCCATTTTATCCACCAGTGAGTTGAGTTTGGGGAGACGGCGGCGCATCCACTGAAAAATCCGCCGGATATAGACCACAATAAAGGGTAACGGGATGATATTTCCAATGATACTGGCCACCAGCGCGGTCCACGGATTTAATCCCAGCGCCACGCCAAAGGGAATGGCGCCCCGCAGCTCGATGACGGGGATCATGGCCACCAGCATGGTAAAGACGAACTCACCGCCCTGATTTTCGGTCAGCCAATCCAGAAGTTCCAAGGGTATCTCTCCTTCGATGTTGTATGGGCGAAATATGACACAGGATATTGTATCACATTCCATCCCCATATCCTATTAAAATATTTCTTAAAATCCGTCCCCATTTCCGTGCAAAAAGTCGCCGGAGGACACTTCCCCCGGCGGCTGGCGTGTAAAATGGGACTGGTTACGGGGCTACGGGCGTCATCCCGCCCATCAGCTGGGCCATGACCTCTTCCAGCGCCACTTCCTGTGCGCCGGCAGGCAGGCTGGTCTGGGGCGCCTTGTTGGTGTCGGACAGGTTCATGGTATAGGTCAGATCCATGGTCATGCCGGTGGTGGGCTCGGTCATGTTCATGGTCATATCCACCTTGGCGGTTGAGGCGGTGATGTCATATGCCATGGTGGTCCCAGCCGCAGTCATGGTCATGTCCATGGAAATATCCTTGAGCTTGTCGCCGTTCATGCGGATGACGGTGGTGGTTTTCATGGCGGCGCCGTCCTGGGCGCCCTCATAGGTGGCGGTATAGGTGTCCCCCGAGCGGGTGAAGGCCGCATCCTGGAAAAGGCCCACATACATCCGGGCGGTGGAGGCCAGACTCTGGGCCACAGCGGCATTATCCAGCGTGCCGGTGAGCATCTGGTCCAGCATGCTCTCCATGGTGACGGTCTGGGCGGCGGTCAGTCCGGCGAGACCATAGCTGCTCAGGTCCAGGCTGTACCAGGTGTTTTCCGTCACGCCCTGCTCGGCCAAAAACTCGGCCAGCACGGGTACGTTGAAATAACAAGTTCCCTTGGCCATGTCCATCCGCATCTCGAAAGAGGCATCTTTCAGCACGTCGGAGAGGTAGTCCTTCATAGCGGCGGCCTGGGCCTCGGTGACCCCCAGGTCGGCGGCGGTCATGCTGTCGGCCAGGGCGGAGAGGTCCATGGTCATGGTCATGTCGGCGGCGGTCTGGCTGGACACGCCGGAGACGGTGCCGGTCATATCATACTTGCCGTCCTCTCCCATGTCCATCCGGATGGTGAAATCGCCCTCCATCTCCTGATTGGATGTGGGCTTTTCCTGTCCGGCCATGGCGGCGTTCATGATCTCAAAGGTAGCGTCGCCGATGAGGTTCTCCGGGTCCAGAATGAGGACGGTCTGGGACGCCTGATCCCAGCCCACATTGCAGCCGAAGGCCTCGGCGGCGAAGCGGACGGGGACGTATGTACGGTTATTCTTCTGATAGGGGGCCACGTCCATGGTAACGGTACGGCTGCTCTCTCCCTCCTGCACGGTGGCGGAGGTGGAACCGGCGGTCATGGTGACCTTGGTATCCCCCCGGACGGCGGTGACGGTATTGCCCGACCAATCCACCTTGGCGCCCATGGCCTCGAAAACCGCACGGAAGGGCAGGAAGGTGCGCTGATTAAGGACCTCCGGTACTGCATCGGTAAAGACCACGTTGGCGCCATCCAGCTGCACGGCAATGCCGTTGGTCTCAGCCGCCAGCGCGGGGGCGGACAGAGACAGGGTCAGGACCGCTGCCGTTCCCGCGGCCAACAGAGACTTACATCCAAACTTCATAAAGAGGGACCTCCTTTTTTACCGCTCACACAAAGGCGGCTTATCTGGTCTTATGCTAACACAGTAATGTGGAAAACACAAGGGAACCGAGGCATTTATAATGGAATTTTAAGAAATGCGGACGGCCCAAACCGGACCGTCCGCCTGTTGTTCAGAGGGTGGTGATCACATGATACATGAGGAAAAAGTGGCAGATACTGCCCAGCACAATGAACACATGGAAGATCTCATGGCAGCCGAAGCGGGGATTGTTGCGGCCCGGCCACTTGACGGCATAGAGCACGCCGCCCACGGAATAGAGGATTCCGCCCGCCAGCAGCCACAAAAAGCCTTCTATGGGCAAAACCTGCAACAGGGGATAAATGGCCAGCACCGACAGCCAGCCCATGAAGAGGGACAGACCGGATGTGACCCACCGGGGCGCGTTGATCCACAGCAGCGAGGTGGTAATGCCCAGAATGGCCAGCCCCCAGATGACGGCGAGAATGCCCCAGCCCCAGGCGCCGACCGTGCGCAGGGCCACCAGGCAGATGGGGGTATAGGACCCGGCAATCAGGAGGAAAATAGAACTGTGGTCATATTTCCGAAGGGCGATCCGTCCCTTTACGCTGGTATTGACGCAGTGATAAAGGGTGCTGGCCGTGTAAAGCCCGATCATGGAAAGGCCGTAAATAAGGAAGGATACCACATGCCAGCCGTCCAATCCCAGCGCCGCGCTTTTGGCCAGCAGCGCCGCCGTGCCGATCACCGCCAGCACCGCGCCCACGCCGTGGGTGATGGCCGACCAGGGACGCAGTCCATCATAGGGATTTCTTCCCTTTTCCTCCGGCGGACGGCGGCGGGCGGTCGGCCGGTACGCATTCCGGTACCAAAACGTACGATGCAAAGCCTGTTCGTTGTTCATATGCGTCACCTTGAAAATCTTTCAGATTCGAGAACTCAATTTTGTTCCTGTGGTGTCAGTATAACACCAGCCACATCATATCGTCAACATAAATTTGTAATATAATATTTGAAATTATATTACAAGGTATTTGTCATATAACCCAACTACAGTATGTCCCCCACGCCACGCTTTATACCATTCGTCCCCCAATCCATCATTGACAAAGTTCTGCATGACTTATATGATAAGAACGTCAAAAAATGTCGGCCCTGCCGTCATATCTTCAAGAAATCAGGTGATTCCCATGAAAAAGCCCTTTGTCACCCTGGAGCAGCTCCAGGCCATCACCGCCCAGTATCCCACCCCCTTCCATCTCTACGACGAGAAGGGCATCCGGGAGAACGCCAGACGCCTCAAGGAGGCCTTTGCCTGGAACCCCGGCTTCAAGGAGTACTTCGCCGTCAAGGCCACGCCCTCCCCCGCCATTCTCAAGATCCTCCATGAGGAGGGCTGCGGCACCGACTGCTCCTCCCTCACCGAGCTGATGATGAGCGACCGCTGCGGCTTCCACGGCAGCGAGATCATGTTCTCCTCCAACGACACCCCCGCCGAGGAGTTTGTCCTGGCCGACCAGCTGGGCGCCACCATCAATCTGGATGACTTTACCCACATCGACTTTCTGAAGGAGACCATCGGCCACATCCCCGAAACCATCTCCTGCCGCTACAATCCCGGCGGCACCTTCTCCATCGGCGCTTCCAAGGAGGGCTTCCAGGTCATGGACAACCCCGGCGAGGCCAAGTACGGCTTCACCCGCGCCCAGCTCACCGAGGGGTTCCGCAAGCTCAAGGAAATGGGGGCCAAGCACTTCGGTATCCACGCCTTCCTGGCTTCCAACACCCTGTCCAATGAGTACTATCCCACCCTGGCCGGTATCCTCTTCCAGACCGCCGTGGAGCTGAAGGAAGAGACCGGCTGTGACATCACCTTCATCAACCTGTCCGGCGGCGTGGGCGTACCCTACAAGCCCGACCAGCCCGCCAACGACATCGCCGCCATCGGCGAGGGCGTGCGCCGCAAGTTCGAGGAGATCCTGGTCCCCGCCGGAATGGGCAACGTGTCCATCTTCACCGAGCTGGGCCGCTTCATGCTGGCTCCCTACGGCTGCCTGGTGACCAGGGCCACCCACGAAAAGCACACTTACAAGGAGTATATCGGGGTGGACGCCTGCGCCGCCAACCTGATGCGCCCCGCCATGTACGGCGCTTACCACCACATCACCGTCATGGGCAAGGAAGACGCCCCCTGTGATCACAAGTACGACGTCACCGGCTGCCTGTGCGAGAACAACGACAAGTTCGCCATTGACCGGATGCTGCCCAAGATCGACAAAGGCGACCTGCTGGTCATCCATGACACCGGCGCCCACGGCTTCTCCATGGGCTACAACTATAACGGCCGGCTCCGCTCGGCGGAGGTTCTCCTCCAGTCCGACGGCTCCACCCGTCTCATCCGCCGGGCCGAGACCCCCGACGATTACTTCGCCACCCTGGTCTGGTAAGCCCAATCCGCACAGTGTGCGCCCCTTCCTGTGGGCCCCGCCGCCCTCGGCGGGGCAATTGCACGACCCTCGTGGCCGCCCGCATCACTGAAAAAAGCTCCGCTTCCCGTTTGGGGAAGCGGAGCTTTTTGATTGGATTGATATTATCTCTTACGCCTTGCGGGCCACACCGTGATAGATGGGCTTCCACTCCACCTTGCGCACCAGCGCGGAGAGGGAGATGGGCACATAGGTCAGCATGAAAATGGGGAAGGTAAACAGATACAGGATCTTATGTTTGGCGGGGATCTGGATCTGCTTCCACTCGGTAATCAGGGTAGCGGCGCCGAAGAGGAAGAGGCCCAGATAGAAGTTGACCACAGCCATCACCAGGAAATTGACCGTCTCGTCAATGACCAGGGCGGCGATGTAAGGGGGCTCGCTGAGGCAGGCCACCAGGATAATGGTGTTGAACAGGATGCCGAACAGCGTCAGCAGCATACCGGGCGCCACCGTCATAAGCATATCATAACAGGCAAAGCCCTTCCGGCCGCCCTTGAAGCAGCCTTTCAACAGACCGACGGCATACTTGGCGTCCACCTGGTAAAATCCCTTGGACCAGCGCAGGCGCTGATCCCACGACTGCCGGAAGGTGGTGGGCTGTTCGTCATAGATGACCGCCTTGTCGCAGTAACCGATGGTCTTGCCCTCCAGGGCGCAGTTGACGGAGAATTCGATATCCTCGGTGAGGAGGTGATAGGGCCAGCCGCCCTTTTCGCGGATCACGTCGCCGGAGATGAGGAAGCCGGTACCGGAGACGGCACAGCTGCCACCCACCTGCATCCGGGCGAAGTTGAGGAACCGGGCTTCCCGCAGGAACCACAGGCCGTAGCCGGCGGAGATCCAGTTGGCGCCGAAGTTCTTGGAGTTGCGGTAACAGGTGATGGCGGCGTACTTGCCGGAATCAAAGGTCCGGTTCATCTCGGCCACGAAGTTGGGGTCCACATAGTTATCCGCGTCGAAGACAAAGTATCCGTCATAATCATCCCGACCCTCGGTACGCAGACGGCGGAAGAGGTAATCCATGGCGTATCCCTTGCCCACCTGCACCTTATTGAACCGCTCATACACATAGGCGCCGGCGGCGCGGGAGACCGCGGCGGTATCATCGGTGCAGTTATCCGCCACCACATAGATATCCAGCAGCTCCGACGGGTAGCGCTGGGCTTTCAGACTTTCGATCAGTCCGCCGATGACGTTGGCCTCGTTGCGGGCTGAGATGACCACCGCGAACCGGTGCTGGGTGCTGGCGATGGTGTGATCGGGTTTATTGCGGCGCACAAAGCCGATCAGCAGATAGACCAGCTGATAGGCGTAGGCCGCCGTCAGCAGCACCGCAATGGTCAGATTAAAATACTCAATCATTCGAAGCATACTAATTCCTCGTTCATACGGACGCGGCAGAGGGCCGCGTGGTCGGGTTTCCTTCCTGCGGCATGGGGCTCCATGCTCGGAATGTAATCATACCACCTTCCGAAAATATTACAAGTGTTTTACTCAACAATTAATGAAATGTTAAGAAAAGCTTTTTAATTCATTTATCACAAAACCTATCCTCTCCTATTTCATATAAAAACGGACGATTCTCTTTGAATTCGTCCCATTCCAAAGAAAATCATCCGTTTTTAAAATGTTACAAAAGTATGAAATCTACTTTGATTGCAACCGTTTATTTGCCCAGATGCCCCAGCCAGGTATGCGCCAGCTCCATCCAGGTGGCGCACTCCGGTTGGAGGCCCCGTCCGTCGCTGCTCATGGTCAGCGGACCGGCCGTACCCAGGCCGTGCTGGCCCACGGCGTACAGGTGGAGCTCCACCGGCACCCCCGCCGACCGCAGCGCCAGTGCAAAGAGCAGGCTGTTCTCCGGCGGGACGCTGGTATCCGCTCCGCCGTGCCACAAAAAGACCGGCGGCACATCCCGGTTGACCCGCATTTCCAGAGAGTACTGCTCCCGCTGGGGATAGTTCTCCCCCAGAAGATTGCGAAAGCTCTCGTCGTTGCGCAGCGGTCCGGCGGTGATGACCGGATAGCTCAGGATCAGACCGTTGGGGCGGCGCTCTTCCGGCTGGCTGCCCAGAGCCTCAGTCAGCCAGTCCTCTTTCCAGAAGACGCCCAGGCACCCCGCCAGATGTCCGCCCGCCGAAGAGCCCTGCACCACGATGCGCTCCGGGTCCACATACCACTCGTCGGCATGGGCGCGGATGAGGGCCACCGACTGGGCCAGCTCCAGCAGGGCGGTGGGAAAGCGGGCGGGGGCCACCGAGTAACGCAGCACCGCCGCATGGCAGCCCATAGCCACGAATTTCAGCGCCATTCCCTCCCCTTCCCGGTCGGAGGTCATGCGGTAAGCGCCGCCGGGGCAGAGCAGCACCATGGGCCGGCGCAGCCCGTCATAGAGTTCTTTGGAATTATCCCACAGATAGAGGGACAGTTCCCCCTTTTCCCGGATGGGAATGGTCATACAGCGCATATCTGATTCTTCCTTTCCTTACGGCTTAAAAGAGACTCAGCTGTCCCATGGCGGGCGCGGTCTGGCGGGGCGGATTGGCCCGGTCCCGGGTCACGCTGTGGGGCAGCTCCTCCAGGAAGGGGGACGGCTCCCCCGACGTCAACAGGATCAGCTCTTCCTTTGCCCGGGTCATGCCTACATAGAAGAGTCTCCGTTCTTCTTCCACATCGCTCCCCTTTCCGGCGGACTCCAGCGGCAGCATCCCCTTCCGCAGGCCGCACAGGAAGACCACCGGGAATTCCAATCCCTTGGAGGCGTGGAGCGTCATGAGATGGACCGCGCCGGAGGAATAGTCCTGCCCGGCCCGGCGGCAGAGATCCCCTTCTCCGCCCAGCGCCAGACCCAGCAGCAGAGAGGGCATATCCCGATAAAACACCGCCGTATTGTGCAGCTCCTCCAGCACCTCCGAGCCGGTGCAGCCCGCGCCCTGTCCCCACTCTTCCAGCAGCTTCCACGGCTTTTCCCGGCTCACCCGGGGCAAAAACCGCTCGGAAAGCTCCAGCCAGCGGCGCAGCTTGCCCACCTGGGCATAGATCTCCTTTACCGCCATCAAGCGGCGCTCCGCCGGTCCGCCGGCACGGGTCCAGGTATCGGCCACCGCCCGCACCAGATCCGCCGGGCACTCCCACACCAGCGTGAGACAGCCCTCCAGCGCCAGCGTGTCCTCCGGCTCCAGCAGCAGCCGGAAAAAGCACAGCACACCCCGCACCATGGGGTCGTTGAGGGCGTCGTCCTTGCCCACCACCAGACAGGGGATGTCGTCCCGGCGGAGGCACTGCTCCACCAGACGGCCCTGCCGCCGGGTGCGGCAGCACACCGCAATATCGGAAAAGCTGTATTTTCCGCTCTGCGCCCCTGCCGCCTGGGCGGAAAGCATATCGGCCCCGCCCACCAGGCGGCCGATCTCCTTGGCGATGAAAATGGCCTCGCCCCGCTCGCTGTCGGCGGTGAGGAGCCGCACGGCAGGCCCGGAGGGACGGGTGGCGGTGAGCACCCGGGGCGCGCCGCCGTTTTGTGCGATGACCGGCAGGGCGGCGGACAGGATCTCCGGTGTGGAGCGGTAATTCTGCACCAGCGTAATCTCCTCCAGTCCGGGGAAGTCGGCCCTCAGCCGTCCAAAACAGGAGGGGTCCGCGCCGCGGAAGGCATAAATGGACTGGTCCGGGTCTCCGATGACGAAGAGGGACTCGCCGCCCCGGCTCCACGCCCGCACCAGACGATACTGGAGGTCGTTGCAGTCCTGGAACTCGTCCACCAGCAAGTGGCGGAACCGGCGCTGGGCCGGGCCACGCATCGCCTGAGAAAGGGCCAGGGCCTGGATCAGCAGGTCGTCAAAATCCATCAGCCCGCTCTCGTTGAGCTGGCGCATATAAAAGGTACAGGCGGCCTCCATTCCCTCCGGTTCTTCCCCGGTCTCCAGACCGTTTTTCCGTCTGGACACGCTCTCCAGCAGGGCCGACGGGCTGCACTTCACGCCCAGCGCCCGGATCACCCTCCCTGCCAGCTCCAGACACTCGTAAGCGCCCCCCAGCCGGGACCGCTCCCCCGCCTCCTCCAGCAGGGTGAGGCAGATGGCATGGAAGGTGCCGATGGTCACCTCTCCCGCCTTGCGTTTGCCCAGCTTGGCGGTGAGACGGTCCCGCAGTTCCCCCGCCGCCTTGTTGGTAAAGGTCACGGCGGTGACCTCCCCCGCCTTGGCCCTGCCCGACTCTATGAGATGGGCCACCCGGTCGGTGAGGGTCCCCGTCTTGCCGGTACCGGGACCGGCGATCACCGCCACCGTCCGGCGCTGGCTCTCAATGGCGGCGCGCTGCTCCGGATTGGCATGGAACTCGGTTTTTTCCTCCCTCTGTTCCTCTTCCGGTTTGTGGGCCGTGTGGGTGACTGTCCGCTTCTTTTTCGGCGCTTTCTTCACCGGCTCCACCCCAAAGAGACTGGCCTGTCCGCTGAGGGCTTCCCGCTCCGACTCGGTCATCAGGGTCATGGTACCGTATGCTCCGTCATACCCCGGCTGCCACTTGACCTCTCCCGCCCGCAGACGGCGCACCCCTTCGGCCACACAGGGCCCCGCCACGGCCTCGATCTCCTCCACCGGTACCTCCCTTAAAATGTGGAACTCCGGTCCCAGCTGACGGAGCAGGTCCTCATAGCGGCGCTGATTTTCCTTGTTCTCCGGCTTGCCGCCCAGCGCGGCGGCGATGACCTCCGGCAGGGGGGCCAGACGCTCAAAGACCGGCGCGTCCGGCTTCTGATATCCTTCGGGACGGTCGGCCAGCTGCTCCACCCGGTGGAGCACGCCGGTGGTCAGCTTCTTGGCGCACACCGGACATTTGCCCTCCAGTTCCTCCGCCTGGGCGGGTGACAAACACTGGTGACAATTCCGGTGGCCGTCATAGTGGTACTTTCCCTCTTCGGGGAAAAATTCCACCGTCCCCTTTAACCCTTCTCCTCTCTCCAGCGCCCGGCGCAGCTCCGGATAAGAAAGGCCGATATCCAGCAAATTGGCCTCCCTCCCCAGCTTCTGGGGGGAGTGGGCGTCGGAGTTGGAGACCAGATGGTAGCCGTCCAGCGCCGAAAGCCGCCAGTTCATGGGCGGGTCAGAGGAAAGCCCCGTCTCCAGGGCGTGGATGTGCCCTGTCAGATCGCCAAAGCACTCCTCAATGGTATCAAAGCCGGAAAAGGCGCCGAAAAGGGAAAAATGGGGCGTCCAGATGTGGGCGGGAATAAACACGGCGTCGGGGGCGGCCTCCAGGGTGATCTCCAATAAATCCCGGCAGTCCAGGCCCAGGATGGGGCGGCCGTCGGAATGGATGTTGCCGATGGCCTCCAGGCGGCGGGAGAGCACCTCCGCCGCCTCCAGCGAGGGCAGCAGGAGGAGAGAGTGGACCTTGCGCACCTTGCCGTTCTTTTTATAGATGGAACTGATCTCGCCGCTCACCACAAAGCGGGGGGCTGTTCCGCCGGGACGGCAGCTGTCCGGCCGGACCAGCTCGGGGCGCAGCGTATAAAGCCCCTCCTCCGCCGGGACCAGCGACTGGGCCAATTCCGCCCGCCAGGCGGGATGGGTGAAATCTCCCGTCCCCACCAGATCGATCCCCTTGCGCCGGGCCCAGAAATCCAGGGCGTCGGGCACACAGTCCCGGCTGGTGGCCCGGGAATATTTGGAGTGAATATGTAAATCTGCAATGCGCATCAGGCGCGCCCCCTCTCCAGTCTTCTTCATGCGTAATTACATGATAAAACGATTTTCCCGCCGGCGCAAGCGTTTCTATGCAAAAGAGACGGCACCGCCGGCGTTTTACCGGCGATACCGTCTCTTACGTTGTGGGTTCGCGCTTTCTTACATATTCTGTGCAATGCGGATGCTCAAATCGGTATAGATCCGTTCTGCCCGCGGCAGTTCCTCAAAGAGCAGGTAGTCCGACAGGATCTGAATGGGCAGCGCGCCCTGGACCTCCGGCTGCTGGGTCATGGTGGCCGAAATGATGCCGCTGCGCAGCATTTCCCGCTGAACGGGTACCAGATCGTTGGTGATGATGGAGATAGGACGTCCCGCCGCCTCATATACCGACCGGCAAATGGAGAAATCCCCCAGATTCACAATGTATACCGCGTTGATCTCCGGGTGGCTGCGGACGGTCTCCACCGCCTGGGCGCAGTCGCCGTTTTGGAACACCACAGCCTCCTCCTGAAAGGGTTTTAGCTGTGGATACTGTGTGAGTTCCTGATAAAATCCCTGTTTTCTCTCCCGATAGGACCCATTTTCCAAGTCGTGATGGGTCAGCAGCAGGACCGTACCCTTCCGGTCGGTGCAAAGGGCGGTCAATCCGGCCGCCAATCTGCCCGCCCGGACGTAATCACAGCCCACATAGCAAAGGCGTTTTGCCCGCTGATCATCCATATTATAGAAGACCATAGGCGTGCCGCGCCCTTCCATGGCGGCAATAAACCTTTGCATGGGAGGGAGATTCATGGGCAGGAGGGCCACGCCGTCCGGCTGATCCGCCGTCACCTGGTCCAGCGTCTGCGCAATGGCCGTTTCTGTCATCTCACGAAAGAGATAGAAATCCACCGTAATGCCAAAGGCCTCCAAAGAAGCCGCTTTTTCCCGCGCTGCCCGGAGTACGTCCTGAAAATAGACCATATCCGGCGTATCACAGCACAAAAAGGCAATACGCAGATCCCGCTTCCGGGCCGCCAGCAGCTGACCGGCAATGTTTGGCTGATACCCCACCTCTTCGGCGATGCGGCGCACCCGGGCGGCAGTCTCCGGATTGACGCCCGGGCGGTGATTCAGCACCCGGTCTACGGTCCCCCGGGATACCCCCGCCAATTGGGCGATCTGTCGTATGGTGAGCATGGTACCTCCTCTTCTCCGCAACAGGAGACGGAACCGTTAATCCTGCTCCTGCCGCGCCAAAAAGGCCTTGAGCTGATCGGCGCAGGCGTCTCCCAACGAAAATCCCCCGTGTTTTTTGGGGTGCATCAGATCCATGACCACCTTTGCCTGTTCGGCCAGGCGTCCGGCCTTCACCAGCTGGAGGAGGGAGGCGGAATTTTCCGCGTCGTACACCGCCCGGTGGGCCGCCCCGGCAAATTGATATTCCGCCGCGCCCAGGGCGTTTTGCAGGGACAGCGGATTGGAGCGGGACAGGCCGATGAGCCGGGTATAGACCGCCTGAAAGTCGATCCACCGCTGATTGAGCTGCCAGGGCAGTTCGTATTCCTTCAGCCAGCTCTCGTCGTAGAGCTGATACTGATCGGTGCGGCTCCAGGAGTAGATCCGGCTCTTTCCCTCGCCGATCCAGGCGCCGAATGCCTCCATGGCCGGGCCGAAGGGCTGAGCATTCTCCACCTTGTCCTGGGTGATGCCGGTGATCTCGGTGATGCGGGTGGTAATCGTGTTGTATGCAGGGCGCACATAGCAGGCAAAGCGGTCCACCAGCTCATAGTCGGCGTTGAGCTTCACCGCGCCGATCTCCACGATCTCCGCCCGGGCCATGGCGCGGGCTTCCTTATACTGCCGGGGGATGGGATTCATCTCGAAATCCAGAAAAATATGGGTATCGTACATGGTATCGCTTCCTTACTGCCCGGCGGCTTTTCTTAGAATTCCGCGTTGCCCACCGTGCGGGGATGGAGCTCCACGTCGCGGATGTTGGATACGCCGGTGAGGTACATCACCATCCGCTCGAAGCCCAGGCCGTAACCGGCGTGGCGGCAGGATCCGTAGCGCCGCAGGTCCAGATACCACCAGTAATCCTCGGGGTTCATACCCAGCTCCTTGATGCGGCTCTCCAGCAGCTCCAGGCGCTCCTCACGCTGGGAACCGCCGATGAGCTCGCCGATGCCGGGCACCAGACAGTCGGCGGCGGCCACCGTCTTGCCGTCGTCGTTGAGGCGCATATAGAAGGCCTTGATCTCCTTGGGGTAGTCGGTGACAAAGACCGGCTTTTTGAAGACCTGCTCGGTGAGGAAGCGCTCGTGCTCGGTCTGGAGGTCGCAGCCCCACTCCACCTTGTAGTCGAACTTGTCGTTATTCTGCTTGAGGATCTCCACAGCGTCGGTGTAGCTCACCCGCACGAAGTCGGAGGTGGCCACATGCTCCAGCCGCTCCTTGAGGCCCTTGTCCACAAAGGAGGAGAAGAAGTTCATCTCGTCGGGGCATTTTTCCATGACGGTCTTGATGACAAACTTGATCATGGCCTCGGCGTTATCCATGTAGTCGC
Organism: Candidatus Flavonifractor merdipullorum; assembly: GCA_019114165.1. Lineage (GTDB taxonomy): Bacteria > Bacillota > Clostridia > Oscillospirales > Oscillospiraceae > Pseudoflavonifractor_A > Pseudoflavonifractor_A merdipullorum. The sequence continues at coordinate 20,247 of DXGA01000153.1, forward strand.
TCAGATCGGCAAAGGCCATCTCCGGCTCGATCATCCAGAACTCG
>DXGA01000154.1 GCA_019114165.1 Candidatus Flavonifractor merdipullorum
GGTGGCGGAGATCGGGGAGCTGTGCCGGGTGGTGCGGGAAAACAATCCGGACGCCGCCATCCTGGTCGACAACTGCTACGGCGAGTTTGTGGAGACCATCGAGCCCACCCAGGTGGGGGCCGATCTGGTGGTGGGCTCTCTCATCAAGAATCCCGGCGGCGGTCTGGCTCCCACCGGCGGCTATATCGCCGGACGGCACGATCTGGTGGAGGGCGCGGCCATGCGTCTCACCACACCGGGCATCGGCAAGGAGTGCGGCTCCACCTTCGGGGCCAACCGGAGCCTGTACCAGGGCCTGTTCCTCGCTCCCCACACCACCGCCCAGGCGGTGAAGACCGCCGTCTTTGCCGCCCGCATCATGGAGCTTTTGGGCTACAAGACCGAGCCCACTTCCCAGATGACGCGGCACGACATCATCCAGATGATCCATTTCGGTGCGCCCGATCCCCTGAAAAAGTTCTGTAAGGGCATCCAGTTCGGCGCGCCGGTGGACTCCTTCGTCACCCCGGAGCCGTGGGACATGCCGGGCTATGACTGCCAGGTCATCATGGCGGCGGGCGCGTTCATCCAGGGCGCGTCCATCGAGCTTTCCTGCGACGCCCCCATGCGGGAGCCGTACACCGCCTACTTGCAGGGCGGCCTCACCTATGAGAGCGGCAAAGCGGGCGTGATGCTGGCGGTGGAGGAGCTGCTCCGCAGTCAGCAGTAAGACTGTAAAGGAAGATTATTTTACAGAGAATGAAAGGGCATATCTCTCCCGCCCGGCGCATAGAGTGGGCGGGAGGTGAGCGTCCTTGAAGAAACATCCGCTGCGCCGGCTGTGGTTCCGGCGGGGACACATCGGCCATATGCCGGGCTGGGTCCCGGCGGTGGTTGGATGCGGGCTGGCGCTGGCCCTGTTCTGGTATCTGGAGGGCTGTCTGCGCCAACCTGTCCGGGCGCTGGCGGAACACCGCTTTGCCAACGCGGTGGAGGGCATCGTGGATACGGCGGTGTCCGACGCGCTGGCCGGGCGTGGCGGCACACTGGTCACCATGGCCCGTGACGGAGACGGGACGGTCTCCACCCTCACCGCCGACACGGAGGCCCTCAACCGTATCCGGTCCAATGCCTTGGAGGACATCATCTGTCAGGTGGAAGACCTTGACAGCGTAGCGCTGGGTATCCCGCTGGGCGACCTGACGGGCTGGACCCTCTGGATGGGCCGGGGACCGGTGCTGCCGGTGCGTGTGATGGGGGATGCCTCTGCCAGCGCCCGGATCACCAGCGATTTTTCCGACGCGGGCATCAATCAGACGGTGCACCGTCTGGCGCTGGAGGTCACAGTGGACACCACCTTACTGCTGCCCGGCGGGCAGGAGGAGGTAAGGGCCACAGTCTCGGTGCCCCTGAGTGAGACGGTGGTGGTGGGAGAGGTGCCAAACCTGGTGACGGGGTTGACGCCTGCAACGTAGGAGAAAGAGAGAAAGCCATGGAGACACTGAGCCGCTATGTGGGCTGGACCTTCGACTATATTTTACAAATGCTGCCCTGCTGCGTGTTGACGGCGGCGGTTTTTCTGGCCCTGCTGCCGGTGCGCAAGAGGCGGCTTGCCCGGCTTGGGCTGGTGAGCCGTCCCCGGCGGGAGGCGCTGCTCTTTCTCTTTGTCCTCTTCTGCGGGGGGCTCATGGCCCTGACTCTCTTTCCCGCCGGATTCTGGAGCGCGCTGATGGCGGGGCATCTGCCCCCTGAGGGCTGGTTTGCCTGCCGGGGCAGCGGGATGTATCTCCGCATCACCCTTCTTTCGGAGCTGACCGAAGGGGGCGCGTGGACGTGGTTCATGCTGCTGGGCAACGCTGGGATGTTTGTGCCGCTGGGCTTTTTCCCCGCTCTTTTGTGGCGGAGGGCCCGGTGGTGGAAATCGGTGCTGGCGGCGGGAGGAACGTCCCTGTTTGTGGAGCTGTGGCAGCGCTTCATCGACCGGAGCAGCGACATCAACGACCTGATACTCAATACCCTGGGCGGACTGCTGGGCTTTGGGCTTTACGTCCTTTTGTCCCGGCTGCTGCCCGACTGGACAGGAACATGCCAAGTGGAGGAGCAATATGGACGAGAAACAGGAGATTCTGGCCCTGCGTCAGGAGCTTGAGGAAGCCAACTACCAATACTATGTGCTGGACGCCCCCCAGATGAGCGACTACGACTTTGACCATAAGCTCCGCCGCCTGGAGGAGCTGGAGGCCAAACACCCGGAGCTGGACACCCCCGATTCTCCCACCCGCCGGGTGGGGGGCGCGGTGGCCGACGGCTTTGCGGAGGTGAAGCATCCGGTGCCGCTGGAGAGCCTGCAGGACGTCTTCTCCCTGGAGGAGCTGGGCGAGTTCGGCCAGCGGGTGGAAGAGGCCCTGCCCGATGGGGTGGAATACGACGTGGAGCCCAAAGTGGACGGCCTTTCGGTGGCGCTGGAGTATGAAAACGGCGTGTTTGTCCGGGGCGCCACCCGGGGCGACGGCCGGGTGGGGGAGGACGTGACGGAAAATCTCCGCACCGTCCGTTCCATTCCGCTGCGGCTGCCCGAGTCTCTGCCCCGGCTCATCGTGCGGGGCGAGGTGTATATGCCCAAGCAGGTCTTTGAGGCCCTCAACGCCGATTTGGAAGTGCAGGGCAAACCTCTCTTTGCCAATCCCCGCAACGCCGCCGCCGGTTCGCTGCGGCAGCACGACCCCAGGATCGCCGCCGCCCGCAAACTGGATATCCAGGTCTTCAACATCCAGTTGGCCGAGGGCAAGACCTTCCAGACCCACGCCGAAACCCTGGAGTATCTGAAAAGCCAGCATTTCAAGGTCATTCCCCATGAGACCTGCGCCACCATCGAAGAGGTGGGCGAGCGGATCGCCGCCATCGGCGACGGCCGGGAAAATTACCCCTTCGACATCGACGGCGCGGTGGTGAAGGTCAACGACCTTTCCCAGCGGACGGTGCTGGGCTCCACGGCCAAATTTCCCCGCTGGGCGGCGGCCTACAAGTATCCGCCGGAGCAGAAACCCTCCAAAGTGGTGGATATCGTGGTGCAGGTGGGGCGCACCGGCGTGCTGACCCCCAAGGCGGTGGTGGAGCCGGTCCGTCTGGCGGGTACCACCGTCACCAACGCCACCCTGCATAACCAGGATTTCATTGCCGAGAAAGACATCCGCATTGGGGACACGGTGCTGGTGCAGAAGGCGGGGGAGATCATCCCGGAAATTGTAGCGGTGCTGAAGGACCGGCGTCCCGAGGGGACAGAGCCCTATCTGCTGCCCACCGTCTGTCCGGTGTGCGGGGCTCCCGTGGCCCGGGACGAGGACGGGGCCCACATCCGCTGCACCGGCGCGGAGTGCCCGGCCCAGCTGCTGCGCCATCTGACCCACTTTGCCAGCCGGGACGCCATGGACATCGAGGGCCTTGGCCCGGCGGTGGTGGAAGGTCTGGTCAATGCCGGTCTGGTGAAAGGCCCCGGCGACCTCTACGCCCTCAGGGCGGAGGACGTGGCCAATCTGGAGCGGATGGGCAAGAAGAGCGCGGATAATCTCATTGCCGCCATTGAGCGCTCCAAGGAAAACGACCTTTCCCGGCTGCTCTTTGCCTTCGGCATCCGGCAGGTGGGGCAGAAGGCGGGGCAGGTGCTGGCCCGTCAGTTCGGCAGTCTGGACGCCCTGATGGCGGCGGACGTGGAGACCCTGACGGCGGTGCCCGATATCGGCGGCATCACGGCCCAGAGCATCGTAGACTGGTTCCGGAGCGAGCAGAGCCGCCACCTCATCGAGACCCTGCGGGCGGCGGGGGTGAATTTCGAGAGCCACGCCGCACCGGTGGGCGACGCGCTGGCGGGGAAGACCTTTGTCCTCACCGGCACGCTGGAGCAGTTCACCCGGGACGAGGCCAAAGCCATGATCGAAGCCCAGGGGGGCAAGGTGTCGGGGTCTGTCTCCAAGAAGACCGGCTATGTGGTCGCGGGCGAAGCGGCGGGCTCCAAGCTGCGCAAGGCCCAGGAGCTGGGCATCCCGGTGCTCAGCGAAAGCGACCTATTGACCATGCTGGGAAGATAGAAGATAAGAGATAAGAGATAAAAGATAAGAGATAAAAGATAAGAGATAGGGTAAGCTGGGCGTAGGGGCGCACACTGTGCGCCCGCCTATCCACCCATTCCATAGGGGCGACCCTTGTTGTCGCCCACTTATCATAAAAAAGAGCGAGATCAGGACCTTTTGCAAGGTTCCGATCTCGCTTTTTGTTTCTGATTACTTACGCCAGGAAGTCGGCGGCGATGGTTTCAATGGCGTTGGGGTTAGACTTGTTCCAGGCGTCAAAGTCCATTCCGGCGTTTTCCACAGTCTGACCCAGCTTGACCAGGAAGGAGGGGATATCCCCGGCCAGCATCACGCCCACCTGAGTGCCGAAGCGCTCCTCACCCTGCCTGTCGTTGCCGTAGACGTGGAGGGTAAAGGCGGGATGGGGCACCTTGTCGATGACCTTCACGCCGCCATGGAAGCCGATAACGCCGATCTGGTGGGTGCCGCAGGAGGAGGGACAGCCGGAGATGTGGATCTGGGGGAGGGAACCGTCCTTCAGATTGGCGGCGCGGACGGCCTCCACGCAGTCGCGGAGCAGCTTCTGGGAGTCGCCCACGCCCTGCTGACAGATGGAAGCGCCGATGCAGGCCACCGAGGTCTCGAAGCGGTCCCGGGCGCTGTCGGCGGTGAACTGAGCCACGGCCATGGCTTCCTTGCCGGTGAGGTTGACAATATAGGCCGACTCGTCGGGGGCGAGACGTACTTCCGCGCCGGGCATGCCGGAGAGCAGTTCGCTCAGCTTCACCATCTGCTCAGGCGCGGGACAACCGCCCAGAGGGTGATAGTGGACGGCGTACAGGCCTTCCTGCTTCTGGGCAAGGATGCGGCGTCCGCTGGCGGTGGAGCCGTCGCCGGTTTTGGTCATGGGAGCGGGGGAGACCTCCAGCACCAGCTCGGGGTGCTCGGCCTTGACTCTGGCCAGCGTTTCGCTGTAAGCGGCCACATAGCCCTCCGCGCCCAGCACGTCCTGCATATAGCGGGTGCGGGCCTTGGCCCGGTTTTCGTAGTTGCCGTAGGCGAGGAACAGCTCCCACATAGCCCGGATGTGGAACAGGATCTCCTGAGGAGCGACGGCCTCGGCCACCTTCAGGCCCATCTTGGGGTTGGGACCCAGGCCGCCGGCGCTGTACACGTCGAAGGTACCGTCGGGACGGGCGGCAAAGCCCAGGTCACGGAAGGTGACGTGGGGAACGTTGGCGGGGCTGTTGGAGAAGCCCACCTTGAGCTTGCGGGGCATTTTCCGCTCACGGATGAAGGTCATGAGGTACTCGCCGGCGGCCTCGGCCCAGGGGAGCACGTCGAAGTACTCGCCCTGTTCCACGCCGGAGAGGGGGGAGACCATGGCATTTCTGGGAAAATCGCCGCCGCCGCCCCGGGTGACGATGCCCACGTCCAAGGCCTTTTCCATGATAGCGAAGAGGGCGTCGGGCTGGAGGTCGTGGAGCTGGATGGTCTGGCAGGTGGTGAAGTGGAGCTTGTCCACCCCGTACTGCCGGATGCAGTCGGCCACGAAGGCCAGCTTTTTCTGATCCAGCCGACCGCCGGGGGTCCGCAGGCGGAGCATACTTGCCTTGCCGCCCTTCTGGGCGTAGCTGCCGAAGCCGCCGGAGAAGCCTTTATACTCTTTTACGGAGGACGCGCCGGCATAGAAACGGCGGGTCGCTTCCTGAAATGCGGGAAGATCTTCCTTCCAGCTCTGGGGATCAATGTAAAAATTCGTTTGATTCATACGCTTTTATGGTTCCTTTTCTGTGTTTGGCTGAAGGTTCGCTCCATTATAGCATCGGTACAAAGGCTTGTCATCCATTTTGAAAGCGAATATAATATTTCTTAACTTGTGACAAAAAACCAGGAGGCATACAATGAAAACAGAACGAATTTATGACCAGGACAGCCACACCGCCCAGTGTACGGCCATGGTGACGGCCTGCCGGGCCCATGGGGAGGGCTATCAGATTGCTTTGGACCGAACCTGCTTTTTCCCCGAAGGGGGCGGGCAGTACGGCGACCGGGGCGAACTGCGCACCGGGGACGGGGCTGTTTACACGGTCACCGATACCCAGGAGGAGGGGGACGTGGTGTGGCACGCCGTTCAGCGGCCTTTGGAGGTTGGTACCGAGGTAACCGCCCAACTGGATTGGAGCCTGCGCTTTGCCCGGATGCAGTGCCATTCAGGGGAACATATCCTCTCCGGCCTGTTCCACCGGCTCCACGGGCTGGATAACGTGGGCTTTCATCTGGGAGACGAGGAGATGACCATTGATCTCTCCGGCGTACTTACCTGGGAGGAGATCCAGAATGTGGAGCGCCTTGCCAACCGGGCGGTGGGGGAGAACATACCTATTATGGCCGAATATCCCGACGCTGAAACCCTTTCAAAACTGGACTACCGGAGCAAGCTGGACCTGACCGACCATGTGCGCATCGTGACCATTCCCGGCTATGACGTGTGCGCCTGCTGCGCCCCCCATGTGAAGCAGACGGGAGAGATTGGGCTGATCCATGTGCTTTCCAGCCAGAACTGGAAGGGCGGCGTCCGGCTGCGGGTGCTGTGCGGCAGCCGAGCGGTAGAGGATTTAATGGAAAAGCAGGTCCTTTTGACCGCCATTTCGGGCCAATTGTCGGTGCCCCAGAGCGGGACGGCCCAGGCGGTGGAGCGGCTTTCGGGTGCGCTGAGTCAGGCAAAGTATGACTATTCCACTTTGGGCAAGCGGTTTGCCAAAGCACTGGCCGGGACCCTTCCGGCGGGACAGGCGGCGCTGGTCATAGAGGAACTGGATCCCGACGGCCTGCGGGCGCTGGTGAATGAAGCCCTTGCCCGTGGGGTACCGCTGTGCGCGGCCTTTGCCCCTGCGGGAGAGCGGTATACCTATATTGTCGGCAGCAGCGACACCGATCTCCGGCCCTGGGTAAAGGAGATGAACGGGGCCTTGGGCGGCCGGGGCGGCGGCAAGCCGGGGATGGTGCAGGGCAGTGTGGAGGCCGACGAGGGTTCCATCCGGCGCTGGTGGAGCACCCTTTCTCACTGAGAGAGGAGGTCCAGCGCTTTCCGGTCCAGAATGACGAGCGAGCGGTAACCGGTGCGGATGAGGCCGTCCTTTGCGAACTTGGAGAGGGTGCGGCTGACGGTGACCCGGCTCAACCCCACGGCGGCGCCCAGCTCCTCATGGGTGCAGGAGAGGATCCCGTTTTCGTCTGGGATGAGGGTGAGCAGGTAGCGGGCCAGCCGGCGGTCGGCCTGCAAAAAAGCGCTGTCCACATGGGCGGAGAGGAGCCGGACGGTGCGGGCCAGGTATTCCAGCATGGAGACGGCCAGGTCAGGGCGCCGGGAGAAGACCTCTTCCAGATGGGGCCGGTCGATGGATACCAGGGTACAGGGGGTGACGGCCACCGCCGACGAGACTCTGGGCTGTTTATCGAAGAAGGCGGCTTCGCCGATGAGGTCGCCGGCGTGGTGGAGGGTGAGGGTCCGTTCCTCGCCGGTGGGGGCGCTGAGGAAACAGCGGACGGTACCGGAGACGATATAATAGAAGACCTGCGCCTCGGTGTCCTGCAGGTAGATGAGCTGACCGGGGGAGTAGGGAAGTACGGCCTGCCCCTCCGCCAGCGGGGACCAAATATTTGCAGAGCTCTGCATCGTAAGCACCCGCCTTGTTAGAGTTTAGAGTGGAGAGTGAAGAGTGAAGATATGGTGTCCGGCTCCGCCGGACGATTTGAAATCATTCACCGCAGGCGAATACCATATCTTCACTCTCAACTCTTTACTCTCCACTCTTTCCAAAATTGTATCATGTTTTACATTCTTTTGGCAAGAAGTCTGTCATACTGAATGCAAGAAAGAAACAGGAGGGATTCCGTTATGGGAATGACGATGACCCAG
>DXGA01000155.1 GCA_019114165.1 Candidatus Flavonifractor merdipullorum
CGGAGGGCCCACCAGCAGCACGCCCTTGGGAAGCCGGGCGCCGATGGCGTTATACTTTGCCGGCTCATGGAGGAAGTCCACCACTTCCATCAGCGCCTCTTTTGCCTCATCCTGCCCGGCCACATCGGCAAAGGTCTTGCCGGTCTGGGCCTCCACATAGATCTTGGCGTCGGCCTTGCCGAAGGTCATGGCGTTGCCCGGCAGATTGCCCATCCGTTTGGTGAGCATCCGGCTGAACAGTTGCCCGATGCCGATAAAGATCACAATGGGCAGCACCCAGCTCAGCAGCGCCGAAAAGAGGGGATCGGCCTGGGTGGGGATCTCCGAGGTAAAGGTGATGTTTTCATCGCTCCGCAGCTGTTCCAGCAGCCGCTGTCCGTCGTCCGGCCAGATGCCGGTCTTATAGATCTGGACTTGCCCCTCTTCATTATGGGCGGTAAAGACGATATTCTGGTCGGTCTGGCTCAGCGCCACTTCTTCTACCTGTCCGGCGTCCACCATGTCCAGAAAATCACTGTATGCCACCTGGTAGACCTGCCGCTCCAGCACCGACGGGAAGAAAAACGTGTTGAGCAGCATCAGCGCGATCAGCGCCACCACATAGTAAAAAATCAGCGGTTTTTTGGGGGGCGACGGCTTCTTTTCTGTCCGTTCTTCCCGCATTTTCAGTCACACCCTTTCCAAAATCTTCTTAAATCTTTTTTGTGCAAAACAATCCTAGCACGGTCCATTCCCCCTGTCAACGGGACCATGGAGAATCTTTACAGCTCGTTCATAACTGTGCCCATTTTATGAAAAAAGTATGAAAAGAGCGCCGCCGCATGGCTGCGGCAGCGCTCCGATCAGTGCTGTTCTTTTTTAAAGTGTTCGACGGCCTTCAGCTCGGCGGCGCGCATGGCGTAATCGGGCAGCGGCTCATCCTTGATGAAAAAGGTGAAGGTGCCGGTGGCCACCGCCGTCCCCTTGTCGTCGGTGATGTAGACCCGGTATACCATGATGGTCCGGCCCACACGGACGGGGCTGGCCACACAGCGGACATACTTGGTGTCCTTGGCGGCGTGGAGGTAATCCATCCGGCAATCCAGGGTCACGCCCAGCTTGCCCCGGGTGGCGGCCGCCACGCCGGCGGTGGTATCGGCCAGGGTGGACAGACACCCGCCGTGGACCAGCCCCATGGGGTTGAGCAGTTCGTCCCGGATGGTCAGCTCAGCCTCGGCATAGTCCTGGGCGATCTTGGTGATGCGCACCCCGACAAATTCCGCAAACAGATTGCATTTGGCCCGCTCTCTCAGGTTACTGTAAGAATCCATTCAAAATCTTCTCCTCTGCTTCCTGTTCGGTGAGACCCAGAGTCATCAGCTTGAGGAGCTGGTCGCCGGCAATACGCCCGATGGCCGCTTCATGGATGAGCTGGGCATCCACATGGTTGGCTACGATGGCGGGGATGGAGGAAATTTTTGCCTCGCCCATGATGATGGAGTCACACTGAACGTGGCCAAAACACTTGGCGTTGCCCGTCATCTTGGGATAGAAGATCTGCTGGGACTGGTCCTGTGCCACGGACCGGGAGATGACCCGTCCGGTGGCGTCCTCGCCGTCCAGAATGATCTCCATGTTGGATTCGGCGGTCTGGCTGCCGTGGGTCAGGAGCTTTTCGGTGATGACGGCCTCGGCGTTCTTGCCCACCACGATGCGGGTATCCCGCTTGGTGGAGTCCACGCCCCGGATCTGAGTGGTCTCCATCTGGATGGAGGCCCCCTCCTCCAGGTAGACCACCGTCTTGGGGTTGAAGACACGGCTGCCGGTGCCTTCGCCCTCGCCGTAGTGGCGCTCCACATAGCGCACCTTGGAGTTTTTGCCGATATAGAAGGTGTGGAGGCCGTCATGCTGGGCGGTCTCACAGCCGGTGTTGTGGATGCCGCAGCCGGCCACGATGTCAATGTCGCAGTCCTCGCCGATAAAGAAGTCGTTGTAGACCAGTTCCTTAAAGCCGGTGTCGTGGATGATGACGGGGATATGGACCGACTCCTTCTTGGTGCCGGGCTTGACGCGGATGTCGATGCCGGATTTTCCGTCGGTCTTGGTGGTGATGTCAATGTTGGCGGTGGTGGACCGGGCGTCCAGCTGACCATTCCGCCGGATGTTATACGCGCCCTGGGGGGTCTTTTCCAGGTCGGCGATCTCCCGCAGGAGCTTCCAATCGATGTTATCCATTTACCTTGCCTGCCTCCTCGCTGAGATAAGTGCATCCGGCCGAGGTCTTGGCCAGAATGAGGGGGAAGATCTCTTCCTTGGGACCGTGCTGGGCCACCTTGCCGTCCTCGATCATGATGATCTCGTCGGCCAGATTGATGATGCGCTCCTGGTGGGAGATGATGATGAGGGTGGCTTCCCGCCGGGCGTGGATGGCCTGGAAGGTCTCGGTCAGTTTGGCAAAGGACCAGAGATCAATGCCGGCTTCCGGTTCGTCAAAGATCATCAGGCCCGACTTCCGGGCCAGGATGGTAGCGATCTCGATGCGCTTAACCTCGCCGCCGGAGAGGGAAGTATCCACTTCCCGGTCGATATAGTCATGGGCACACAGGCCTACCTTGGTCAAATACTGGCAGGCAGCCTCGGTGGACAGGTCGTCCCGTCCGGCGGCCAGGCACAGGAGATCCCGCACCCGCAGGCCCTTGAACCGGGGAGGCTGCTGAAAACCGTAGCTGATGCCCAGCCGGGCCCGCTCGGTGATGCTCATGGATGTGATGTCGGTGCCGTTCCACAGAATGGCGCCGCCGGTGGGCTGTACCAGACCCATGATGGCCTTGGCCAGGGTGGTCTTGCCGCCGCCGTTGGGGCCGGTGATGACCACCAGCTTGTTTTCTCCCACCGTGAGGGAGACGTCGTTGAGGATGCCCAGCTCCGCGCCCGCGTCGTCGGACACCTGATAGGTGAGGTTCTTGATCTCCAGCATAAGGCTGTGTTCTCCTTTTGTCCTTTTGTATCCCGTATGGTATCCAGCGCGGCAGTGCCGCGCTTAAACTGCCTGAAACTGGCAGGTGTTTCCTGTCAGTATGTGATATTATATCACCTTTTATACGTCAGTACAAGCATCTCCTATTAAAGCACTATGATTTATTTTCCCGGGTCACCGGGACGGAGCCGGCATAGGATAGTATGAAATCCAAATAGACCGGGAGGGAATGCCATGGAATATGAGCAGACACCGCAGGACTACCGGGAAGAAGAAGCTTTTGCCCGGGTGTGGCGGCGGGTGATGCCGCGGGATCGTCCGGACTGTCCGTTCCTGCTGGGACGGCCCAAAGAGGAGGGAACGGCGGCCCCATTGCCTGTTCCGCTGCCGGTGAGCGCGGGCGGACGGCACGTCACCCCGGGCAGCGCCACAGAGGAGGATGTGCCCTGTCTGGGTGCTTCTTCCCTCTCCTATGCCCCCCTGCTTCAGAGCTTCGTAGACCGGAGCACGGCACAATGGCGGCTCTATCAGAGCCTGTCCCGCCGGGCTGGTCCTGTGGGGGCGCGTACATTGGGGGCGCTGGCCGCCGCCGAGCAAAATCACGCCAAACGGCTGGCCACCGCCTGTTTTCTCATCACGGGAGTGCGGTACTGGCCCGCCGACCGTCCGGGCTGGGCGGCTCCGTCCGGCTCGGTGCCGGCTCTGCTGCGGGCTTCCTTTCAGGGCGAGCAGCGGAGCGCGGCGTCCTTTCTGGGCGGCGCGGCGGAGAGCACCGATCCGGCCCTGCGTGCCCTCTTTCTGGAGCTGGCCGAAGAGGAGGCCGATCACGCCGACCAGATCCGGCGTCTGCTGGAACAGTTCTAATCTCTCGCCATTGCGTGGACCGCCGCCCACAGCGGTCTGTTTCAGCAAAAAGGACCCGTCGCAGAACTGCAAACTTCTGCGGCGGGTCTCCTTCTCTTTTACAAGTCAAACGCCGGAACAATTAAAAAATAGGTGCGGATATTGCAAACGCGGCGGAGGATGGCGTTCTCACCTTTCATATGTGACGGACAATACCGTAAGGCGGCGGCCATCCACTGAAAATTTCACGTTGCAGCCGGCAAAGTCCATGCCGTAGACCCGCTGGGGATCGTGCTGGTAGGACGGGCGGGGGTCCCGGGCCAATACGCCCAGCAGCGCCTCCCGCTTCTCGGCGGGCACCAGCGCCAAGAGCTCCGGCGGACAGTCCACCGTCAGCACCGCTCCGCCGTCGGGGGCAAAGCCGCCGGAGGCCTCCGGATGGGAATCGGCATAGGGAATATAGGGTTTAATATCGAAAATGGGCGTGCCGTCCATCAGATCGGCGCCGGCCACCACCAGAACGTGGCCCAGCTCCGGGTCGCGGCGGATCTCCTCCAGCCGGACGCAGGAAAGCCCGATGGCATTGGGCCGGAAGGGCGAACGGGTGGCAAAGACGCCCATACGTTCATTCCCGCCCAGCCGGGGCGGACGGACGGTGGGAGACCAGGTATCCCGCACGGCCTTGGAAAACTGCCAGATGAGCCAGATGTGGGTAAACGCCTCCAGACCGCGCAGCGCGTCGGGGTTGCGGTAGGCCGGTTCAAACACGATCTCCGCCCGCAGCGCGTCCACCAGTCCGCTCTGGCGGGGAATGCCAAACTTGGTGGAAAAGTCGCTGCGGATGCGGGCGATGATGTGGACCGGGATATCGGAAACGGGATGGGACATAAAAGACCTCCAGAAAAGAGCGGATTACGGTTCCCGGCGGCAGATGAACCGGAACTGAGGGGCCTGCTGGCGGAAGCTCTCCAGCAGCGCGGGGTTGAACGCGCCGCATTCGCCGTCGAGAATCATACGCACCGCCTCTTCCGGCGAAAAGGCGGGCTTATAGACCCGCCGACTGGTCAGCGCATCGTAGACGTCGGCCAGAGACACCACCTGAGACCAGATGGAGATCTCGTCGCCCTTGAGCCCGTCTGGATAGCCCCGGCCGTCCCACCGCTCGTGGTGGTGGCGGCAGATGTCGTAGGCGTACTGATAGACCGGATTTTCCCGGCTTTTGGGGATGCGGTCCAGCAGCTCACAGCCTTTGACGGTGTGGGTCTTCATGATTTCAAATTCTTCCTGAGTCAGGCGGCCGGGTTTATTCAGGATCTGGTCGGGAATGGCGATTTTGCCCACGTCGTGCATGATGGCGGCGGTGGAGATCTCGTCGATCTCCTCGTCGGTGAGGGCGGCGCAGTCGCCAAAGCGCCGGTGGCGCAGGTCCCGCAGCAGAATACCGGTGAGGTCGTGGATGCGCTGGACATGTTCTCCCGACTCACAGTCCCGGAATTCAATGGCGGCGGAGAGGGTTTTGATGATAGAGGTGTTGAGCTGCTGGATCTCCTGGGCCTTTTCCTCCAGTGCCTGCTCCTGGACCGCTACCGTGCGGCTCAGCCGCTCACGGGCCTGGAAAAGCTCCACCACGCTGCACACACGGCGGCGGATGAAATAGGGAATGATGGGCTTGCCGATGATGTCCATGACGCCCAGTTCATAGCCCCGGCGCATATTGGCCTCGGAGCAGTCGGCGGTAATGAGAAAGACCGGAATGCGGCTGAGCAGGTCCTGGGTATACATCTGCTCCACCACCTGGAATCCGTCCATGACGGGCATCACCACGTCCAGCAGGACAGCCGCCAGCTGGTCGGAGTGGGTGTGGATCAGGTTCAGGGCGTCCGCTCCGTTTTCCGCCTCCAGGATGGTGTAGAGGTCGCAGAAAGCCTGACCCAGCACCACCCGATTGATCTCCATGTCGTCGACCACCAGAAGTAAGTCCCGTTTTTTCATGTGGTACGTCTCCTTAAAGCTGAGCAATGTCCCGGCAGGCGGTTTCGTAGTCGCCGCGGAGCTGGGCAAAGAGAGTGGGGATCTGGTCGCCGGCGCCGGTGCGTACCGCCACCACCAGGGCGTCGCTGGAGGCCTGGAGGGCTTCCAGCCCCAGATTGGCGGCAACCCCCTTGAGGGTATGGGCGGCCCGCTCCACGCCGGGCAGGTCGTTGGAAGAGACGGCGGCGGACAGTTCGGCAAAGGTCTTATCTTCGGGCAGACGGCGGAGGAAGCGGAGCAGCAGGGCTTCGCTGCCCCCAAAACGGGCCAGAGCGCCGCTCAGATCAAAGTGGAGCGCGGGGGAAAGTTGGGAAAGGGTCATGGTAATTACCTCCTGAATGATGGTTAAGGGATCTCAATGTCCGGCGCGCTGGCTGAGCACCCGGGAGAGTTTTGAAAGGACAATCTCAATATCAATGGGTTTGCTGATATGGCCGTCCATACCGGCCTCCAGACTTTTCTGTACGTCCTCAGAGAAGGCGTTGGCCGTCATGGCCAGAATGACCACGCCGGCGGCGTCGGGGCGGTCCATGGAACGAATGGTACGGGCGGCTTCGTAGCCGTCCATCACCGGCATCTGCACATCCATCAAAATGGCGTCATACCAGCCGACGGGCGCGGCGGCGAATTTGTCCACCGCCTCCTGACCGTTTTCGGCCTGCTCCAGCAGCGCGCCGGAGGGAGCAAGCAGTTCCAGCGCGATCTCCAGGTTGAGGGCGTTGTCTTCCACCACCAGCAGCCGCCGCCCGTGGAGATCGGCGGGAGGAGACGGGACCGCGGGCGTGGGCGTCCCCAGAAGAGAACCCAGCAAAGTGGAGAGACTGGTGGGAAAGAGGGGCTTTGCGGTGACGGCGTCGGCGCCGGCAGCCCGGGCGGGCGCGGCCAGATCGGCGGTGTCATAGCTGCTGACCATCAAAATGGCGGCCCCCTCGCTGTGGGGTTCGCTTCGCAACGACCTGACCAGGGACAGGCCGTCCATACCGGGCATTTTCCAGTCTATCAGATAGAGCTGGAAGGGCTTTCCCGCCTCATGGGCGGCATGGGCCAGTTCCAGGGCCTGCGGACCGCTGTGGGTCACGGTGGGACGGCAGCCCATCCGCTCCAAGAGAAGGGAGGCGTATTCGCAGCTGTCCTGGTCGTCGTCCACCACAAGCACCCGCACCCCCTTGAGAGAGGGCGGCAGCACCGATTCCACCGCCCCTTCGGCCACACGGGCAAGGGGTATCTCAAAGGTAAAGGTGGACCCCTCCCCCACCCGGCTGGACACGCTGATATGCCCGCCCATCATCTCCACGAACCGGCGGGAGATGGACAGCCCCAGACCGGTACCGCCGTAACGGGCGGTTACGGTGTGGTTTTCCTGCTCAAAAGCCCCAAAGATCTTTTCAAAATTTTCTTCGGCAATCCCTGCGCCGGTGTCGATGACCTCAAACCGGAGCCACATGGTCTCGGCGGTCTCCTGAAGGGGGGTAATGCGCAGGGTGACGCTGCCCCCGGCGGGGGTGAATTTCAGCGCGTTGGACAGCAGATTCATGGTCACCTGATTGAGGCGGAGCAGGTCGCCGGAGAAGGCGGCGTCGGGCACGCCCCGGAGGGTGACCTGAAATTCCACGTCCCGGTCGGCGGCCTGGGGGGCAATGACATTGGTCACCGACTCCACGAAGGAGGTAAAATCAAAGGGCTCGTTGCGCAGCTCCAGTTTTCCGCTCTCGATCTTGCTCATGTCCAGCACGTCGTTGATGAGGACCAACAGATGTCTGGAGGAGAGGCTGATCTTTTCCAGGCAGTCGGCCACCTTGTCCTGATCGCCGATGTGCTGCCGGGCCACGGTGGTCATGCCGATGATGCCGTTCATGGGGGTGCGGATCTCATGGCTCATGCGGGAGAGAAAATCGCCCTTGGCCTGGCTGGCCCGGCGGGCCTCTTCCACGGCGTTTTGCAGCTGCTGCTGGAAGGCCAGGGCGTTGGTCTCGTCGGTGATGACGGTAAAGCGATAGTCCGCCCCTTCCAGAGAGGCCTGATAGATCTGGAAGGAGAAGTTCCGCTCGCCGCCGGTGCGGCTGTTTTCATAGCGGAAGGTGCTGTTGTAGTAGCCCCCATCGGGCGGGGAGGGCGGCGCTTTAAAGTTGGGCAGATCCTGGGGGCGGATGCCCTGATAGATCTCCTTGAGCGTGGCGTCAATGTCGCCGGGGTCCTGTTCCAGACAGAAGACCGAGCGGCAGTTGGGAGAAATATAGTCCTGTTTGGGGTCGGAGGGACAGGAGATCACAAAGACCTGTTCCACCGTCCGGCACAGAAGGTCAAAAAGGTCGCTTTTCTGCCGGACCGTGCGGATCAGACGGCTGATGAGAATATTATAGGAGATCAGCGCCACCGCCACCACCAGCGTAATGAAGACCGACGCCACGATAAAAAGGCGGTAAGTGGTACGGCTGCTGTCCCACAGGATATAAAAATTATCGTGGGAGTTGCTGAGGATGTTTTCCATGCACTGGTCCAGCTGGAGCTGGAGGGGATCCAGATAGAGGGACTGGTAGTCGTCGATCTGCTGGGCGGTGCGATCATCGGCGGCGGCATAGTCCATCATCTGGTACTGGGCTTCCTGCACCGCGGAAAGCTGCTCACGCAGGGTGTCCACATCCTCGCCGGGTCCCATGTAGGAGGCCTGGATCTCATCCAGCAGGGGGTCCATTTTTGCATAGAAGGCGTCCACCCGCTGGCGGACGTCTTCCACGACGTCGGGAGTATTGGTAAAGCGGAAGCGGGTCATAATGAGACTGGTCTGTTCCGTCAGAGAGCGGAGAGAGCCGGTCTGCTCCACCACCTGGAAAGGATGGTTGGCGATATCATTGAGATTGGAAATCACCCGTCCGATACTGGACATGGAAAGCCCCAGCAAGACCAGCACCAACAGCATGACCAGCACGCCGGAAAAAAAGGAAATCTGTCCGGCGGGGGCGCCTGTGGAAGCCTTGCGCTTGGGGTCGAGGTGAGGCATGGATGAAACCTCCTTTGGTAATGTGGCGGCAAAGGGCCGTTGGACTCATTGTAGCACCTTTTTCCTGGCGCCGCCACAGGAAATTAGAGCGGAACGGGGGCAAGAGGGGAAAATCGTGCATTTTTTCCTTTACAGAGTGGGAAAACTGTGGTATGCTTAATCAGCACGTTTGTGTGTCTGCCCGTGACTGGGTCCAGGGAGATTTGCCCGCGCTGCTGCGGGGAAGTCCACCCGCCCTCCACGCGGTCACTGGGCACAAATAAATCGAAAGGTGGAATTTCCCCATGATCCGTAAGGACGAGAAGACTGCTGTTATTGAAGCCAACCGCACCCATGCTACCGATACCGGCTCCCCCGAGGTGCAGATCGCCATTCTGACTGCCCGCATCCAGGAGCTGACCGAGCACCTGAAGGTGCACATCCACGACAACCACAGCCGTCGTGGCCTGCTGAAGATGGTCGGTAAGCGCCGCAAGATGCTGGACTATCTGGCTGCCAAGGACATCGAGCGTTATCGTGCGATCATCGCCAAGCTGGGCATCCGCAAGTAATTTTTTCAGGTACAATTGGGGTGGTGTGGTTCTTCCGCACCACCCTTTGTTCCAGACACAAAAAACGGCGCGTATCACCGCCCGAGCGCCTTTTAGCAGTTGAATCCCGGCCTGAGCCGGTCTTCGGACCTGGATTCAAGTGCTAAAGAGCCCACGGGTGTGGAACGTGCCGGATGAAAAGGAGGATTTTATTCATGTCTACCGTCATCAAGCACAGAGCGTTCCCCCACTACAAGACCTGGTCTATGGAACTGGCCGGTCGTCCGCTGACCATCGAGGTGGGCAAGGTGGCCGAGCTGGCCAACGCCGCCTGCATGGTCAAATACGGCGAGACCACCGTTATGGTGGCCGTGACCGTCTCCCCCCGTCCCCGGGACGGCGTGGACTTCTTCCCCCTGAGCGTGGACTTTGAGGAGAAGCTGTACGCCGTGGGCCGCATCCCCGGCTCCTTCATGCGCCGTGAGGGCCGTCCCTCCCTGCCCGCCG
>DXGA01000156.1 GCA_019114165.1 Candidatus Flavonifractor merdipullorum
CGGGCTGGACTTTGGCCAGCTGGATGATGTCTGCCGCCGCTACAACTCCACCGCCACTTTTATGGGCAGCGGCGGTCCCTTTGAACCCCGGGTGGTCCAGCTGTGGCTGGATTGTCTGAAACAGGAGCTGGAGCCCTATATCGACCCTCTCTCCCGCAAGGATGTGCTGCTCCACTCCCATCAGATGGTGAAAAATCTGTCTCTCTCCCGCACCCTGCAAAAGGAAATCGACAATCAGTCTGTTTCTCTTTTCTGGTCCGGTCTTCCTTATGAAAAAATCTTCACCGTCCCCAACACTCTGCCCAGTGCCTTTATGAGCAGCGACGACCCGGAGACCAAAAAGAAGATCCACGTCATGCGCTGTGTCAGTGATGTTGTGAAAGATCCCCGTAACATCAAAGAGATGCAAAATCTCATCTTTTATTCCGGCGGGCGCTACTCCAGCGCCCAAAAGGAGGCATTCCGCAAGGGCCTTTATGATCTGACCGTCCTTCTGGTCAAGGAGTCCCATTTCTTCTCCTGGGATCTTCTGCTGATGCGCTGCTACGTCCGGGATGGGGATGAAACCGAGCCCTCCTATCACTGCGCCATGGTGGCGGAGGACGTGGCCAAGATGGAAAGCCGGGGACTCATTCCCGCCGACCTCCACGCCCCGCTGTCCGACTCCGCCATGCTCCAGCAGGACCCGGAACTGCGCAAGGAGATGAAAAAAGTCATCGGCCATAAACCCCCCCGTCTTCTCCAGGAGCTGGGCGAGGAACTCAAATCCGAGTCCCGTCTGCCCTGGCAGAAGGGGAAGGCTAAGGAGTCCTCTTCTCCCAGCCATGAAGGAGGGGGCAAGTCGGCGGTGTCCGGCTTCTTCCAGAACCTCTTCGGCGGTCGGAAAGGACAGAGTACGCCGCCCACCGGTCCGGGCGATTCCGGTCCTATCCACTACCAGAACTATGTGGAGGGCAGTACGGAGCGGAAAAAGGGAGGGAAACGGGTCAAGTGAGTACCATAACCTACCCTTCGGCCGGGAGCTGGATCAACAGCTGTCTGGTCAGCGCCAACTCTTATAAAATTCTCTCCAACGAGGAGGAGACCGCCGCGTCCTGTCTGGAGTCCGGCGAGGCCGGTATCGAGCGGCTGGGCGGCGAACATCACTACGCCCGGGTCGCGGCCAGTCAGGACAAGCAGGAGGCCTGGATGGTACTCTTCGAGGCAAACGCCCCGGAAATGCACCGTCTCTCCCAGGTGCTGGAAGAGGTGCAGGTCCATCAGCTCTACCAGAACGGCTTTTTCTGGCCGTTTGATCTGACCTGGGACCGGGCGGTCAAGGGCTACCTCATCCATCCCATCGACACTGTCCGTTTCCAGCCCATCCGCTCTTTCCTGGGCAAAGTGGACGCCCCCCGGTGGCAGCTGTCCCAGAGTCTCTTTCAGCGGCTGGACACCCTCCACACCGCCGGACTCTCCCTGGGCGGCTTTGCCCGGGAACAGGTGCGGGTGGACACCGTCTCCCAGCAGGTCTGCTTTTGGCCCTCCGAAACCTGCGCCCAGTCCCGTCAAGAGACCAAAGGTTACCGAAAAGGCGGCTATCTCTGTATTCCCCAAACGCTCACCCAAAAAGCGGCGGACTGCGGCTGGCCGCTGGACGGCCAAATAAGGGATCTCTTTTCCGCCGCTGTGCTCTCCTTTTATCTGCTCTTTTTCACCCACCCCTTTGTGGGCAGCGCCTACTGGTCGCTGATGCGGGAGAGTTACAAGGTGCAATATCAGAATTACCCCGACTACATCTTCGACCCCGAGGGCAACAACCATCTTGGCTTCCTGGATTTTGAGCAGGAGATCCTGAAGCAATGGAACCGCACCATCCCTGAGCTGCGTTCCCTGTTTGACGGGCTGTTTCTAGAAGTGCTCCACCCCGATACGGCGGAGCACGATCCCCACGCCCCCCACTGGAACGCAAGCCGCTGGGCAGAGCTGTTGGCCCTGGATTTCCAGACCAACGGCGCACCGGAGATGCAGAGCAAATATCCCTTTGAAATGATCAAGAACTATCAGGTGTGAGGTGTGGTCTATGAATCGTGTGCTGCAACAAGTCATCGCCCAGGACGGCATCTCTGTTTTACAGGACGCCGCCCGCCTGCGGGAACGCGTCATTGAACTGGGGGGAAACCGGCAGGATGCCATCACCCTGGAACTGATGCTCACCGCCTGTCCGTCCATCGCCCCCGCCCTCTCTCAGGGCGATCTGCCCCAGTCGGAGGTCAACGTACTTATCAGCAGTGTGATGCGCACCACCGGTCTCTCGGTGTCCACCGTGCGCCGGGTGCTGGGAGCGCTCATCACTGCTTCGGGCAACAAGCTCTCCGGTCATGCGCCTTTTCTCCTGCCCATCCTGCGCAAAAAGCAGGGTGAACTCTCCCTTCTGGGCGAAATGGAGGACCCGGTGCTCCGCTCGGCGCTGGAACAGATCAACAGCGGCGCCGACCCCGCCCAGCCTCTGAGCGATCTGGAGCGTCTTTCCCAGGCGGGCAACGCCTACGCAAGTTACCAGCTGGGCAACTACTACCACCCCCAGGACCGGAAAAACGGCACCGATCTGGGACGTCCCTATTATCAGCTGGCCGCCGATCTGGGCTACGGCCCGGCTTACGGCGCGCTGGCCGACTACGACATCAACGGCAAGAAGAAGAACCTCCGCCGGGCGGCGGCCTACTTTGAGCACCCCACCGCGCTGGCGGGTCGGGATGGCCGGAACTGGTCGGCTAACGCCGCAAATCTGCTGCGCTACCGCTCGGAAAATCTGGGCCGCTGCCGGCAGGCCCTGATCCTCTCCGGCCTGGGACTGCTTTTCTCCTTCTTTGTGGTCTCGCTGGACCTTCTTTGGGGCTTTTTTGCGGTTCTCCTGGCCCTGGGCGCTCTGGGCGCCACCCTCTATTCCATGCTGGCCGCCCCCTATCACTCCCACAGAAGCACCTATCTGCTCCTTTTGATCTGCTGGCTTCTGGCCGTGGCGGCTATGCTTTGACGGAGGTCTCCCATGAAACTGAACAACTCTCATCTCAACGTCTCTCTCTTTCTTCTGACGCTGGCAGCCTCCGCAGCCTACCTCATTCTGGGCGGCTACCGTCTGGAGCAGGATTTTCTCGTCGTAGGCGGCATTTTGCTGGTGCTGCTCCTGATCGTTCTGGCAGCCCGGGGATTTCAGAAGCCGTTTGCTTCCTCCCTCCCCATCTTTGCCGTCTTCTGGGCATTTTTGTATACCCTGCTCCCCAACGCGTCCAATCTTTCCTATTTTCTGGACTCCTTCGGTCCTTCGCTGGGCCGGTTTTTCTCCGCGGCGGTGTCCGTGCTTCCCCTTCTGCTGGTGGCATTGGCAGCCATCTTCCTTCTGCGCAAATTTGCCAAGGATTCCCGCCACTTTCTGATCGTGGTGCTCTACTATCTGGCGTACGGTACGGCGTTGACCTCCCTTTTTATGGCTGCGGTCTATGCTGTTCTCCCCTCGGAATCGGAGATTCTCCGGGCAGCGCTGCTGGGTCCGGTCTTTTTCGGCGGTGTGTGCCTCTGTCTGGAACTCTCCGCTTCCTTTACCAAGACCGATCATCTTTACCGGAAGGCCTTTTTCTGGCTCACCCTCTCCTTTGGGTTTCTTATTCTCTTTGTGGGTCCCACTGCCATGTGGTCCATCGAGCGTCTTCTGATGGGCGCCGATTACCGCCTCATCGCCACCCTGGCGGTGGTTCTGCTGGGTGTCCTGCTCCTTCCGCTGAACACCACCATCGACGATTACGATGATGTGTGCAAAGGGTACCGCAATCAAATCCTGGCCTGCTTCTTCTTCCTGTGGGGAGCCTATTCTCTGCTCACCATGGTCTGGCCCCAGTTCTTCCATCAGCTGGTCTTTCTCTTCGGCGCGCCGCTGGCTTATTTGCTCTATGCCTTCCTGCGCCGCTTCCACGGGAAAAAACTGCCGCTGATGCAGAAAATGGATAACTCCTTCCTGGCGGTCTATTCTCTGGCGGCCCTGGTACTGCTGCTGGCTCTGGGCCGGACGGTCACCATTCGTCCTCTCTACCTGCTTTTGATCGCGGTGTTGTTGGTGGTGCGCTATATCTGCAACGTTCTGGCGGACAAAACCCAAAAACCGTTGGTCATCCACTGCTTCCAGGGCGTGGCGGCGCTGGTCCTTCTCTCGGCGGCCCGGCTGGATCTGCTCACCGATCCGGCCCAGTTTCCTATGGCCGCGCTGCTGGTGATCTCCCTCTTCTGGTGTGTGGTCTGCTTCTTCCTGGCCAAGGCCTCCACGGACACCACCCGGGTCTATCCCAGCGAATATGCTTTTGTCAATCAAATCCGCACCGGTATTCCGGCCGTACTGGCGGTTCTTGCCCTTTTACTGCTGCTCTTCCGGTAACAGAGAAAGGAGTTTTCTATGTATCAGACGGAACGCTTTGACCTGAAACTGTTTCTGGCCGCGCTGGGCGCCGGATTGCTGGCGTGGATCATCGACGCGATCCTATACGGCGCACTGGCCGACCGGATGTGGCGTCCTCTCCTCATCGGGCTGATGTTTTTGATTTTCGCCCTGCTGGTGGGCGGCGCCATCCTCATCACCAGCAAGCTGGTGGACGGCTTCGACGAGGAATTTCTCTTTCTCTCCGGCACGGGTATGATCGCGGCCGGTCTTGCCGTCACCCTGGTGGTGACCGTCCTGCTGGCCGTGGTCTTTGAGGCCATCTATGAATATGAGGCCACCACCACTACCTCGGCCAGTTCCTACATCTTTGTGCTGGATGAGTCGGGCTCCATGGCGGACAGCGACCCCGATCTGCTGCGGTACAGCGCGGTCGACGAAGTGCTGTCCGATATGTCGGCAGACTTCCCCTATGCAGTCTATGCCTTCTCTGACGATACCCAGCGGGTGCGGGATATGTCCCCCGTCTCCTCCGGCTCCGACTATGCCCTTCCCTCCATGGGCGGCATGACCAATATGCGTCTTGCTCTGGAGACCGTGCTGAACGATCTGAAGCAGGGCAATCTGGAAGGGGGCGCGGCCCCCAAGGTGGTCCTTCTCACCGACGGCTATGCCAGCGACATCGGCCTTTTCAACTCGGTGAATGATCTCCTGGACGACTATGTGGACGCCGGGGTCAGCGTCAGCACCGTCGGCCTGGGCCAGGTGGACGAAGGACTCATGGAGAACATCGCCCAGCGCACCGGCGGCGTCTTTGTCCCGGTGGACGAGGCCGGAGAACTGGCCGGCGCCATGCAGACTGCCGCCCTCCGCTCCACCTCCCGAGATCTCCTCTCCAGCCGGGTCACCCCCGGCCGCAACCTGCTCTACGGCTTTTTGCGGGTCATCTTCCTCTTCCTGCTGGGCTGCGTGCTGGCCTTTTTGAAGGCTATGGCCTGCGCACGGCTGGACGAACATATCCGCATCCTGGTCGTGGGCGGCATCGCCGCGCTGGTGGGCGCGCTGGTGATGGAACTGGGCACCGCCATTGGTCTGCCGGCCGGTCTTTGCTGGCTGGTGCTGTGGCTCCTTCTCTCCCTCACCCCCGCCATGCTTACCATCCAGCGTCATCGCGGCGGCGCTACCTCCATCCACGGCATGAATACCAATAACACCTTACTGTTCAAGTAAATGCCTTGGGACGCTCCTCCATCCGGGGAGCGTCCTTTTTCTCTCTTCTTCCGCTGGACTTCCCGTTTGATTTCGGCTAAACTGGAAGAAAGACGAAAGGAGCGCATACCTATGGATCTGATCATTACCGCTCTGGCCCAGGAGCTGGGCGTGAAAAGCGAATATGTGGAAAATGTGGTCAAGCTCATTGACGAGGGCAACACCATTCCCTTTATCGCCCGCTACCGCAAAGAGCTCCACGGCGCTATGGACGACACCACCCTGCGCACTCTGGCCGACCGGCTCAACTATCTGCGCAACCTGGCCAAGCGAAAGGAAGAGGTCCTCTCCGCCATCGAAGCCCAGGGCAAGCTCACCGACGAGCTGACCGCCGCCGTCAACGCCGCCGTGACGCTGGCCGAGGTGGAGGATCTGTACCGGCCCTATAAGCAGAAGCGCCGCACCCGGGCCACTGTGGCCAAGGAAAAGGGACTGGAACCGCTGGCCGCCCTGCTCTTTGCCCAGGACCGGGAAGGTCCGGCTCCGGAAGAAGCCGCCGCCGCTTACATCGACCCGGAGAAAGGCGTGGAGGGAGTGGAAGACGCCCTCCAGGGAGCCAACGACATCATTGCCGAGTGGATCTCGGACGACGCAGAATTGCGGAAAAAACTCCGTGGACTCTATCAGGCCAAGGGCTTCCTCACCTCCCGTAAGGCTTCCGACGACACCGAAGACAGCGTTTACCGCCTCTATTATGACTTCAAAGCCCCCCTGAAAGCCGTCCAGGGCTATCAGGTGCTGGCCATCAACCGGGGCGAACGGGAAGAATTTCTGAAGGTATCGGTGGAGCTGGACCGGGAAACCGCCCTCATCCTGCTGCGCCGTGGGGTTCTCATGCCCGGCGCGCCTTCCATGGCCTTTGTCCGCGCCGCTGCCGAGGACTCCTACGACCGGCTGCTCCAGCCCTCGCTGGAGCGGGAGATGCGCAATCTCCTTACCGAGGAGGCCGACGAAGGGGCCATCCATATGTTCGCCCTCAACCTCAAGCCCCTGCTCATGCAGCCCCCGGTGAAGGGCAAGGTCACCATGGGTCTGGACCCCGGTTACCGCAACGGCTGCAAGGTGGCGGTGGTGGATGCCACCGGCAAGGTATTGGATACCGCCGTGGTCTACCCCACCTTTAACGATAAGAAAAAGCGGGAAGCCATGGACACGCTGGAAAAACTCATCCGCCGGTGGGGGGTGGTCCACATCGCCATTGGCAACGGCACCGCCAGCCGGGAAACCGAGGCCATGACCGCCGAGATGATCAAAGAAATCGGCGGCGGCGTGGCCTACATGGTGGTAAGCGAGGCGGGCGCGTCGGTCTACTCCGCCTCTCCCCTGGCCGCCGAGGAGTTCCCCGACTATGATGTCAACCTGCGAAGCGCCGTGTCCATCGCCCGGCGGCTCCAGGACCCTCTGGCTGAACTGGTCAAGATCGACCCCAAGGCCATCGGCGTGGGACAGTATCAGCACGATATGCCCCAGGCACGGCTGGACGAGACGTTGTCCGGCGTGGTGGAGGACTGCGTCAACGCTGTGGGCGTGGATGTGAACACCGCTTCGGCCCCTCTGCTCCGCCGGGTGGCAGGACTCAACGCCACCACCGCCAAAAATATCGTCAAATACCGGGAGGAAAACGGCCCCTTCACCGGACGCAAGCAGATTCTGAAAGTGCCCAAGGTAGGCCCCAAGGCCTTTGAGCAGTGCGCCGGCTTTTTGCGGGTGCCGGAGAGCGCCGCCATTCTGGACCATACCGGCGTCCATCCCGAGAGTTACAAGGCCGCTGAAAAGCTGCTGTCCCTGTGCGGCCACACCCTGGAGGACGTGCAGGCGGGCAGACTGGACGATCTGAACACCCAGGTGGAGGCCCAGGGACTGGACACGCTGGCAGAGGCTTGCGGGGTGGGCGCGCCCACGCTTTCTGACATCGTGAAAGAACTGCTCAAGCCGGGCCGGGACCCCCGGGACGAATTGCCTAAGCCCATCCTCCGCACCGACGTGATGGAGATGAAGGACCTGAAGCCGGGCATGGAGCTGACCGGCACGGTGCGCAACGTCATCGACTTCGGCGCTTTTGTGGACATCGGCGTCCATCAGGACGGACTGGTCCACATCTCCCAGCTCAACACCCCCAAACGGGTCCGCCACCCCTCCGAGGTGCTCTCGGTGGGCGACATCGTCACCGTGTGGGTCAAAGAGGTGGACATCCCCCGCAAGCGCATCTCCCTCACCATGCGCCGTCCCTGATTTTTACTCCTTTTCGCTATTTTTCTAATGATAAATACAAAAAGTTTTCATCTTTTTATCTTTGCTTTTTATATATCTCTTGACTGTGTTCCCACTCCATCGCTTACACTGAGGGTAAAGGAGGTGGGCTTATGACCATCAAGGAACTGGAGACATTGGTGGATCTGCCCCGCACCAGCATCCGCTATTATGAGCGGGAGGGGCTGATCGCCCCGTCCCGGAGCGACAACAACTACCGGGACTATACCCAGGCAGATGCCGACGCCCTGCAAAAGATCAAGCTTTTACGCAAACTCCATCTGGAGGTGGACACCATCCGTCTCATCCAGCAGGGCAGTCTCTCTCTGGACCAGGCTCTGGACGACCAGCTCCGCACGCTGGAACGTGACCAGAACGCGCTGACTCAGGCCCGGGAGGTCTGCCATGCCCTGCGGGAGAGCAGCAGCGATTACGACCACCTGAATCCCCTTCCCTGGCTGGAACGGCTGGAGCGGGACGAGGTGCCGCCCTCCGCTCACTTCCCCACGCCTTCCGACACCCTTCCCCCTCTGCCGGTAGCGCCCCATCCCATCCGGCGCTTTCTGGCCCGGGAGCTGGACTATAACCTGATGGCGCTGGTGGTGCTGGTCTTCCAGCTCTTCGTCTTCCGCATCCCTGACAGCGACAACGCCATTCTGAACTGGCTGGCCGGGTATCTCATTCTGCTGCCCATGCTGGCGGTGGAGGCGGTGCTCCTCCACCTCTGGGGCACCACGCCGGGAAAATGGCTGCTGGGTCTCTCTCTCCGGGACCGGGCGGGAAATAAACTCTCCCGCCGCCGGGCCTTTTACCGAAGCTGTATGCTCTTTGCAAAAGGTTACGGCTACAATATCCCCATCTACAATCTCTACCGCTATTATAAAAGCTACCGCGCCTGTAAGGACGGGGAGCCGCTGCCCTGGGATCAGGATACTTACAGCAGCCTGGGCGACGATGTAGCCTATACCGCCGTCCCCCTCCAAACCTTCCACGGCGTACGCTGGACGGCATGCTGTGCCCTGACGCTGGCCGCATCCTTGTTGGTGGCGCTGGCCGGACTGCGTCCCCCCTGTCAGGGCGAGCTGACGGTGGCGGAGCTGTCCCGCAACTATAACCATATGGTGACCATGTACAAAATGGCGCTGCCCGATATGGACGATGAGGGCCAGTGGATCGCCCCGCCTTATGACCCCAGCCACATTGTGATTAACCTGAGCGACTGGACCGACCCTGTTCCCACCTATGAAGTGGATGAAAACGGGCATCTCACTTCCTTTTCTCTCACCTGGCACGCCATTCCTCAAAGCAGCGGCCTCTATTTCTTCTCCGCCAGTCGCTTCTATACCCTTGTGGATGGCGCGGTATCTGCCCGTCAGTCTCTCCTTTCCTATGCCTTCGCCATAGATGCCGCCAACCAGCAGATGACAGACCTTCTCCCCGGCGAGACGGTGGAACTGGACGGCGGATATACGGTGAGCGCCCAACTGGAGGGCACAGGACTGGAAACCATGGGCAATCTGGAGTACTTCTCCACCAACGGAGAGCCGGTGGACGCCTCCCTTACCCTCACCTGCATCTTTCCGTAAAACGAAAAAATTGGTCTTTTCTCTCAAATTGTGATATGCTATAGAAAAAGCATCATCCGGCACTGAGGAAAGGAAGCGATACGCCGTGCAATCCAACGCCACGCCACGCCCCACGGACATGGATCTCATTGAGGACAGCTATCGCACCGCTCTGGACACCATTTTCTGCGGCATCCTCATCTTTGATCCCACCGGAGCCCTCATCCACTACAACCGGGCGGCCGGGACCATCTTTGCCGACCTGGGGCTTCCGCTGGACCAAGCCCTCCACACCACTTTTTCCCCGTTTACCCGTCTGCTGGGGGAAAAAGTGGACCTGATCCGGGGCACCGGGCGCTATCAGGTGGAATTGGAAGGGCACCGCATCGTGTGCAACGTCCACGCCTGGATGGTGGGCGGCGTGCGGCAGGGCACCATCCTCATCTTCCACGAGTCCATGCACGCCAACTGTATCGTGCAGGAAATGGACGTGACCAACAGCCTTTTGCAGGAGATCAACATTTTTGTGGAGTCCTCCCATGACGGTATCCTGGTCACCGACAACACCGGCGCAGTCATCCGGGTCAACGCCGCCTTTGAGCGGGCCTTTTCGGTGCTGCGGCGCGATGTGCTGGGCCGCAACGTCCGCGACCTCATCGCCGACGGTCTTTACAGCGAGTCCGCCGCCCTCAAGGTCATGGAGACCCGCAAGACCGCCACCGTCTGTATGGAAGTGGCCTCCAAGACCCTCATTGCCACCGGCACCCCGGTCTTCGACCCCTGCGGGTCCTTTACGTCGGTGGTGGTCAACATCCGGGACATGACCGAGCTCAACGAGCTGAAAAACGACCTCCAGCGCCAGCAGATGATGGCCGAAGCGTACAGCCGCGCCCTTCTCCGCCAGCAGGCGGGGGGCAGCCGGGATTTTGTGGTGTGCAGCCGGGAAATGCAGCAGATCAGCGAGACCATCCAGACCATTTCCCAGGTGGACTCCACCGTCCTCATCACCGGCGAGTCTGGCACCGGCAAGGAAATGGTGGTCAATCAAATCTGCCGCTCCGGTCCCCGCAGCCACAAGCCCCTTATCAAAGTCAACTGCTGCGCCATTCCCGCCCAGCTCTTCGAGTCGGAGATGTTCGGCTATGAGGACGGAGCGTTCACCGGCGCACGGCGGAAGGGCAAGGCCGGATTCTTCGAGCTGGCCCATGAGGGCACCCTTTTCCTGGACGAAATCGGCGAGCTGGACCCGGAATTGCAGGTAAAACTCCTCCGGGTCATCCAGGAGGGCGAAATTACCCGCATCGGCGGCACCCACACCATCCATGTGGATGTGCGCCTCATCGCCGCCACCAACCGGGACCTGTGGCAGATGACCCGGGAAGGGACCTTCCGGCAGGACCTCTATTACCGGCTCAACGTCATCAACATCGAGATCCCGCCCCTGCGCCGCCGCCGGGACGATATCATCCCGCTGGCCCGTCATTTTCTGGAGAAATACAACAAAAAGTATCATAAGCAAAAAGAACTCTCCATGGAACTGGGCAAGATCCTCCGGGAACTCCCCTGGGTGGGCAACATCCGGGAGCTGGAAAATCTGATCGAAAACATGGTGGTGCTGGTACGGGAGGACGTGCTCCTCCCCAAGGATCTGCCCGACCGCTTCCGCCAGACCGCATCCGACGAAGAAGCCCAGGTGCGGGTCCACGGGGTTCTCCCCCTGAAAGACGCCGTGCGGGAGACCGAGCGGCAGCTCTTGCGCAACGCCCAGGCCCAGTGCGCTTCCACCCGGGAAATGGCAAAGCTGCTGGAGGTGGATCAGTCCACCGTCTCCCGGAAGATGCAGCAGCTCCTGCATCAGTGATGCAAAATTGCATAAGCACTCAATCTCCTGTCTCTCTAAGGTTTGCAGAAAGAACGCCCCTTCCTGCCGATGCAGTCATGCATCAGCGGAAAGGGGCGTTTTTTTGTGTTTCTTGTCTCCCAATGGTTTGGAGGCTTGGCACGCCGTTTGCTTATTATAGGGGCAGAAGAGGCAAACCCAACGGACCACAGAAGGAGGTATTGATCATGGCCCTTATGACGAGAGAACAATATCAGGACAGCATCCGTGCCCGCAAGCCGATGAACGTCTGGTTCCTGGGCGAGAAGATCGAGGACCTTACCACCTATCCTCCCCTGGTCGCCAGCTTCAACGCCATCTCCAAGATCTACGAGCTCCAGCATAACCCCAAGTGGGCCCCCCTCATCACCACCAAGTCCCACCTGAGCGGCGAACCGGTGAGCATCTATAACGCCCCCCTCACCTGCGCCGCCGACGCCAACCAGAAAACCCGCGCCGCCCGTGCTCTGGCCGAGGTCATCGGCTGCTGTACCCACCGCTGCACCGGCTCCGAAGCCTTCGCCGGACTGGGTCCCTGTACCTACGACATGGACCAGGATCTGGGCACCCACTACTTTGAGCGCTTCATGAACTTCCTGCGCTATGTGCAGGACAACGACCTGAGCTGTACCGTCACCGTGACAGACGTCAAGGGTCTGCGCACCGTTCCTCCCCATCAGCAGCCCAACCGGGACAGCTACGTCCATGTGGACGAGATCCGGGAGGACGGCATCATCATCAGCGGCTTCAAGTGCAACCAGACCGGCATTCTCTTTGCCCACGAAGTGGTCATCGTCCCCACCACCAACATGAAGCCGGAGGATAAGGACTTCGCCCTGGCCTGCGCCATCCCCGCCGACGCGCCGGGCATGACCTTCATTCTGGGCCGTACGCCCCAGGATAAGCGCTTCTTTGAGGTGGAGGGCGACATCGAGGGCATCGACCTGGGCAAGCCCTACGCCGACCACCAGGCCATGGTCTACTTTGACAAGGTCTTCGTTCCCAACGAGCGGGTCTTCCTGTGCGGCGAGACCAAGTATGTGGGCCGTCTGCTGAGCTACTTCACCGCCGTCCACCGCCTGACTGCCGGCGGCTGTAAGGCGGGCGGCTGCTCGGCCCTGTGCGGCGCGGCCAGCCTCATCGCCGACATGGTGGGCGTGGGCAAGGCGGGACACATCCGCACCAAGCTCACCGAAATGGCCATGACCGCCGAGACGGTCTACGGTCTGTCCCTGGCCTCCGGTCTGGAGGGCTTCCAGCATCCCAGCGGCTTCTGGATCCCCAACCCGCTGCTCTCCCATACCTGTAAATACACCTGTACCAAGGCCCCCTTCGAGGCCATGCGCTACGCCCGGGACATCATCGCCGGTTTCGGCGAGACCGCTCCCTCCGAGCTGGATATGCGCTCCGCCGGCGTGGGCGAGATCTGCCAGAAGGCGTATAACCCCGGCAATCCCGATTACGACGCCTTCGACCGGCTCCGGGCCACCCGCTTCATCGAGCATATGGTCCGCGGCTCCAACTGGTCTGCCATGGCCCTCCATGGCGGCGGCAACCAGGAGGCCTCCACCGTCATGGCCCGCAGCTTCACCGACTGGAAGCACCTGCAGAACATGGTCAAGGCGGCCACCGGCATCGAGAAGGACCCGGACAAGCGGGACGCCATCATTGACGACATCGGCCAGCGGCAGGGCCGCATCTGCACCACCCTGGACCTGCCCAAGGTTGAGAAGAAGTAACCTCCCTTCTGTGGTTCCGGTTCATCCGGAACATTGGACCGCCGTGGGGCTCTCTCCCCTGCGGCGGTCCCCTTTTGTATAAATTCCTATTTTTATGATTGACATAGTAGGAAAATAGATCTATAATAAACCTACCAACTAAGTAGGTTTATTATCTGGCGCCACTCACATTGACGTGCCAGTCCCACCATATCGATACGGACCCCCACGGGGTCAGGAAGGAAGAATCCTATGTGCATCTATGCCGACCACGCCGCTACCACAAACCTCAGCCCTGCCGCGCTCTCTGCCATGCTCCCCTGTCTGGAGCAGGTATACGGCAACCCCTCCAGCCTTCATTCGGTGGGTCAGCAAGCCCAGGAGGCACTCACCGACGCCCGCGGACGCATGGCCGCGCTCCTCAACTGCCGCCCCGAAGAGCTGATCTTCACCTCCGGCGGCAGTGAGGCCGACAATCAGGCCATCCGCTCGGCCGCGGCGCTGGGGGCACAGGCGGGGAAAAAGCACATCATTTCCACCGCCTTTGAACACCACGCCGTCCTCCACACCCTCAAGAAGCTGGAGCGGGAGGGCTTTGAGGTCACCCTGCTGGACGTCCACGAAAACGGCCTCATCACCGCCGAAGAGGTGAAAAACGCCCTGCGGGAAGACACCTGTCTGGTCACTGTCATGTACGCCAACAACGAGATCGGCACCATCCAGCCCATCGGGGAGATCGGCGCGGTGTGCCGGGAACGGGGCGTCCTCTTCCACACCGACGCGGTGCAGGCTGTGGGCCACGTCCCCATCGACGTACAGGCCCAGAACATTGATATGCTCTCCCTCTCGGGCCACAAGTTCCACGGCCCCAAGGGCGTGGGCGCGCTCTACGCCCGGAAGGGCATCCGGCTGGAGCCGCTCATCGAGGGCGGCGCGCAGGAGCGGGGCCGGCGGGGCGGCACGGAAAATCTCCCCGCCATCGTGGGCATGACCGCGGCCCTGGAAGAGGCCTGCCGCCACATGGAGGAACACAGCGCCAAAGTGTCCCGGATGCGGGATACCCTCATCGAAGGGCTTTCCCGTATCCCCCACTCGGTCCTCAACGGCGACCGGCTCCACCGTCTGCCGGGCAACGTGAGCTTCTGCTTTGAGGGCATTGAGGGCGAGTCCCTCCTGCTGCTGCTGGACGA
>DXGA01000157.1 GCA_019114165.1 Candidatus Flavonifractor merdipullorum
GTACCAGGACACCAACAACCTCCAGTACCTGCTGGCCTCCACCCTGGCGGGTGGGTACGAGAACATCTGTGTGGTGGGCGACGACGACCAGTCCATCTACCGCTTCCGGGGGGCCACCATCGAGAACATCCTCTCCTTTGAAAAGCAGTACCCCAAGTGCCGCACCATCCGCCTGGAGGAGAACTACCGCTCCACCAAGAACATCCTGGAGGCTTCCAACGCGGTCATCCGCAACAATCAGGGCCGCAAGGGCAAGGAGCTGTGGACCCAGCACGATCAGGGCGAGGCCATCCACTGCTACACCGCCATGAACGAGCACGACGAGGCCCAGTATGTGGCGGCTCAGATTTTGGGAGATATTTCGGCGGGCAAGTCCTGGAAGGACCACGCTGTCCTCTACCGCATGAACGCCCAGTCCAACCAGCTGGAGCAGGCTTTCAAGCGCAACGCCATCCCCTACCGCATCATCGGCGGCATCCGCTTCTTTGACCGGGCGGAGGTCAAGGATATGCTGGCTTATCTGTGCGTCATCAACTTCCCCGGCGACGACCTGCGCCTGGGCCGCATCATCAATAATCCCCCCCGGGGCATCGGCCAGAAGACCATCGACACCGCCCAGGCTCTGGCGGCCCAGGAGGGGGTCCACCTGTGGGATATCGTCAATAACGCCGGACAGTACCCCGAGCTCCAGAAGGCCGCCGCCAAGCTGGGCCAGTTTGCCGAGCTCATCCGCGACCTGCGCCAGTGCAGTCAGGACCTGTCTCTCCCTGATTTTTATGAGGAAGTGGTGCAGCGCACCGGCTACGCCGCCATGCTGGAGCAAAAGCGCACCATCGAGGACCGGACCCGTCTGGAAAACGTGCGAGAAGTGGCGTCCTCCATCCAGAACTATCTGGATAACGCGGTGGACGAGCCTTCTCTGGCCGGTTTCCTGGATGAGATCGCCCTTTATACCGACCTGGACAGCCACGACTCCGGCGAGGACTGCGTCATCATGATGACCATGCACTCCGCCAAGGGTCTGGAGTTCCCGGTGGTCTTCGTGGTGGGCGTGGAAGAGGGCATCTTCCCCGGTATCCGGGCCATCGGCGAACCGGAGGAGATGGAGGAAGAGCGCCGTCTCTGCTATGTGGCCATGACCCGGGCCAAGGAGCGGCTCCATATGACCTGCGCCAATCAGCGTATGATCTTCGGCCGCACCAGTTCCAACCGTCCCTCCCGTTTCCTGGGCGAGATCCCGGCGGAGCTGGTGGAGCGGAGCGGACATGACCGCCGGGGGGAGGACGGCGAGCACAAGTGGCAGCCCCCTCAGCGCCGCCAGCGTCAGCGCCCGGTGTATGACCGGGGCTATTCGGTGGGCGCCGGCTATTCGGGCAGCAGCTATACCTCCAGCCCCTCTTCCGTACCCACGGAGAAGAGCGGCGCCCGCACCCTGGGCATGAGCCGTCCGGTGACCGCTCTGCCCTCCTTCCAGAAGGGAGACACGGTGGTCCATACCGCCTTCGGCCGCGGCATGATCACCGGATACACCCCCATGGGCGGCGACGCCCTCATCGAGATTGCCTTTGACGAGGGCGGCACCAAGAAGCTGATGCTCAAAGCCGCCGCCCAGCATATGACCAAGGAGGAAGCAGAGAATTAAAGGAGCTGGGTAAAGCTCCGGATGTACCGGTCGCAGACCCCCTCCATCTCCTCCTGATGGGAGGCGTAGAAGAGATCGTACACCCCCACCACCTGAATGCCCGCCTCTTTGGCCGTGCGGCAGGCGGCGGGGGAGTCCTCAAAGAGGGTGCAGTCCTGAGGGTCAGCCTCCAGATGGTCCAGCACCGCCTGGAAGAACCGGGGATTGCGCTTTTCCACCCCCAATTCCTGGGCAAAGATGATGACAGGAAAGAACTGCGCCAGACCGTGGCGCTGGAGTACCGTGTGGCAGAGCTCCGGCACGCAGGCGGTGACCAGCGCCATCTTCCGGCCCTGGCCGGCGCAGTGGGCCAGAAATTCCTTTGCCCCCGGTTTTAAGGGGATGTGCTTTCCATAGGCTTCCCCAATGAGGCTCATCCACTCGTCCATGATCTCCTGGGGCGTTTCGGACAGATGGTAATAGTCCCGGGTGAACTGGGCCGCCACCGGGAAAATGGACTGCCCCACCACCCGATTGTACTCCTCGGTAGGGGTCAGGCCCCGGCGGAACAAAAAGGTGTTGTCCACCTCCACCCAGGCCTGGTTGGAGTCGATGAGGGTACCGTCCAGATCAAATAACAGCATTTTGTAAACCTCCTGACGCAAAGCGTCTCGTTTGAATTTTGCTCTATGATACCATAAAATACTTTCCATGCAAAGGAGCGGATACCCGTGCACGAAACCCGTATGCGCCGCCTGGCAAAGCCCATGCTCTTTGCGGCGGCCTTCATTTGGGGCTCCTCCTTCTTCATTATGAAGGGGGCGGTGGATGTGATCCCCACCTTTTATCTGCTGGCCCTGCGCTTTACCGGCGGCGCGGCCCTGCTGGCCCTGATCTGCTGGAAGAAGTGGAAAACACATTTTACCCCTGACTATCTGTGGCGGGGGGCTATCATCGGCGGCTTTCTCTTTTTGGCCTATTCGGTGCAGACCTTCGGACTGATGGGCACCACGCCCTCCAAAAACGCCTTTTTGACGGCGGTCTACTGCGTGTTGGTCCCCTTCTTCTACTGGGCGGCCGCCGGACGGAAGCCCGACCGGTTCAACATCGCCGCGGCGCTGCTGTGCGTCACCGGCGTGGGACTGGTCTCACTCAACGGCGACTTCAGCGTCACCTGGGGCGACGGACTCACGCTTATCTGCGCCATCTTCTACGCGGCCCACATCGTGGCGGTGTCCAAGGTGTCGCCGGGGAAGGACATCTATCTGCTGACCGTCTTCCAGTTCTTCTGGGCGGCGGTGTACGCCTGGATCTGCGGCTTTTTCACCCAGGAGCTCCCGCCGGCGTCGGTCTTCAACGCCGATCTGGTGATCCAGATGGCCTATCTCATCGTCATGGCCACCACCGTGGCGCTCCTCTTCCAGAACGTGGGCCAGGTCTGGTCCGACCCGGCGTCGGCGTCGGTGATTTTGTCGCTGGAATCGGTGTTCGGCGTGCTGTGCTCGGTGATCTTCTACGGCGACGAGGTAACGGCAAAACTGCTGCTGGGCTTTGCCCTGATCTTTGTGGCGGTGGTGTGCTCCGAGACCAAGTTCTCCTTTCTCCGCCGCAAACCCTCCGTGCCGGCGGACGATCCGGTCTGAATCAGCGTAAAACAAAACGGGCAGCCAAATGGCTGCCCGTTTTGCGTTGCTTCGGGAGAAAGAATCAGAAATCCACGTCCTGATCGTAGTAAACGGCGATGAGGAGCTTCTCCATCTCCTCCTGGCTGGGCTGACGGGGGTTGGAGCCGGTGCAGGCGTCCAGAATGGCGTTGGCGGCCACGTCGGCCAGCTTGTCCTTGAACTCCTGCTCGTCGATGATGCTCTTGTCGGCGATCACGCCGCCCTCGCCATAGTTCTGGATGGACAGGGGGATGTTGAGCTGACGGTTCATCTCGCGCAGCTCTTCCACCAGCGCGGCCACCAGCTCGGCGGTGGTCTCGCCCTTCAGGCCCAGGAAGCGGGCGATGTCGGCGTAGCGCTCGGCAGCCTCGGGCACCTTGGCGTTGAACTGGATGACCTTGGGCAGGTACATGGCGTTGGCGGCGCCGTGGATGATGTGACCGCCGGTGAAGGCAGCGCCGGTCTTGTGGGCCATGGAGTGGACGATGCCCAGCAGGGCGTTGGTGAAGGCCATACCGGCCAGGCACTGGGCGTTGTGCATCCGGTCGCGGGCGTCCATGTCGCCGTCATAGGACTTCTTCAGATCGTTGTGGATCATCTTGATGGCGTGGAGGGCCAGAGGATCGGTGTAGTCACAGTGCAGGGTGGACACATAGGCCTCGATGGCGTGGGTCATGGCGTCCATGCCGGTGTGAGCGGTGAGCTTGGCGGGCATCTTCTCGGCCAGGTCGGCGTCCACGATGGCCACGTCGGGGGTGATGTTGAAGTCGGCCAGAGGATACTTGATGCCCTTCTGATAGTCGGTGATGACGGCGAAGGCGGTAACCTCGGTGGCGGTGCCGGAGGTGGAGGGGATGGCGCAGAAGTGAGCCTTGGTGCGCAGGGTGGGGAAGCTGAAGGGAGTGATGAGCTGCTCGAAGGTGCAGTCGGGATACTCGTAGAAGGCCCACATAGCCTTGGCGGCGTCGATGGGGGAGCCGCCGCCCATGGCGACGATCCAGTCGGGCTGGAAGTTGCGCATGGCCTCGGCGCCCTTCATGACGGTCTCCACGGAGGGATCGGGCTCCACGCCCTCAAAGAGCTGGACCTCCATGCCGGCCTCTTTCAGATATTCCACAGCGCGATCCACGAAGCCAAAGCGCTTCATGCTGCCGCCGCCCACCACCAGAATGGCGCGCTTACCGGTCAGATGCTTGAGCTCCTCCAGAGAGCCCTTGCCGTGATACAGATCGCGAGGCAGAGTAAAACGTCCCATAGTAATGCATCCTCCTAAATTAAGAAGTGTGAAAATGTGGAAGGATGGCAGAGCGGTACGCCCTGCTCAACTCATTGTTAATTTTATCACATATTCTGTCGAAAGGCAAAGAAACTTTTATGCGCATTAGCAGGAAATATTTTCATTTCCGCCGGTAAGGAGGAGCAGACGCTGGGGCGGGAGGTGGAGCAGGCAGGGATGTCCCTCGGAGGGGACGGGACGCGCGCCGTCCACCCGGAGCCGTCCGCCGCCGGGGAGGTCCATCAGGAGAATGGGTTTCTCCCCCTGGTCCAGCACCCCGCCGCAGCGGCAGGGGAGAACGTTTTCGCCGGTACTCTGAACCAGACGGAGATCCCGGGCGTGGATGGCCACATGGGTAAGGCCGCCGGGCAGAGGACGGTCACAGGTCAGGGTGACGCCCCAGTCCAGGGCTTCCACCCGGCCATCGGGACAGACGCTGGCCCGGGAGAGATTTTTACAGCCGGAGAGCAGGCAGGAGGCCACTGTGTCCGGGGCATGGAGAAGCTGAGACACGGTGCGCATTTCCTCCGACTTGCCCCGGTCCAGGACGCACACGTCCCGGCAGAGGCGGGCCACCTCGTCCCGGCTGTGGGTCACCAGTACCACCGGGCCGTCAAAGGTTTTCAGGGTGTCCAGCAGTTCCAGCTCCACCTGCCAGCGCAGATAGCTGTCCAGCGCCGAAAGGGGCTCGTCCAGCAGCAGCACCCCGGGTTTGGCGGCCAGGATGCGCCCCAGCGCCACCCGCTGCTGCTGTCCGCCGGAGAGCTGGGCCGGGCGGCGGCGCTCCAGCCCCTGAAGCCCGAGACGCTCCACCAGCGCGGTCAGCTGTTCCTCTTTTTCCTTCCGGCTGCCCGTCATGCCGGCGCGGAGGTTCTCCCCCACCGTCATGTGGGGAAAGAGGGCGTAATTCTGAAAGAGCAGACCTACCCCCCGTTTCTGAGGGGGGAGGTCAATGCCCTTTTCCTTGTCAAAAAGGACCTTCCCGTCCAGCACGATGCGCCCGGCGTCAGGCCGGACGATGCCCGCGATACACCGGAGGGTCATGGACTTGCCGCAGCCGGAGGCTCCCAGCAGGCCCAGCACGCCGTCCCGGGTCTCAAAGGACACATCCAGCCGGAAGGAGCCGAAGTTTTTGCGGATCTCCACCAAAAGGGACATCAGACCACCTCCCGTACCGGCGCGGGGCGTTTTTTGTCCTTCCGCTCCAGCAGATTCACCGCCAGCAGCACCACCGCCGAGATGCACAGATTGACCAGCACCCAGCGCATGGCCCCTTCGTCATCACCGGTGCGCCAGAGCTGATAGACGGTGGTGGAGATGGTGGCGGTGCGGCCCGGGGTGTAGCCCGAGACCATGGCGGTGGCGCCGTACTCGCCCAGCGCCCGGGCAAAGGAGAGGACGGTACCGGCTAAAATGCCCTGACGGCACACCGGCATCCGCACCCGCCAGAAGACCCAGGTGTTGGAGCGGCCCAGAGTGCGCCCCGCGTCGGCCAGGTTCTGGTCAAAGGATTCAAAGGCCCCCCGGGCGGTGCGATACATGAGGGGAAAGGCCACCACCGCCGAGGCAAAGATGGCGGAGTACCACACCATGGTGAGCCGGGCATCGAAGACCTGGGCAAACCACAGGCCGATGGGGCGCTGGGGCCCCAGCAGCCGGAGCAGGAAATAACCCACCACCGTGGGGGGGAGCACCAGCGGCAGGGTGAGAAAGACATCCAGAATCCCTTTCACGGCGCGGGGGAGTTTGGCCACATAGTAAGCCGCCCCGATGCCCAGAAAAAAGATGAGCACCGTGGAAACGGCGGCAATGCGCAGCGAGTTAAAAAGCGGATACCAGTCCAACGGCCTCCCCCTTTTCCAAACGGTCAGATTTCATGAAAAAAGTTACTCCAGCACGGTGAAGCCCACATCTTCCAGCACGCCGTGGGCGTCGTCGCTGGTGCGCAGGTAGTCCAGGAAGTCCTGGGCGGCGGTCATGCCCGCCTCGGTGCCGCACTTCATGACGGCGGCGGGATAGATCACCTTGCCGCACAGATCCTCAGTGGCCCTGTCCACCACGGTAAGCTCGTATGTATTGGCGTCGGTGGCGTAGATGATGCCGCAGTCCACCGCGCCCTCCTTGACCTGGGTGGCCACCTCGGAGACGTTGGAAGCGTAGGTCACTTTACCGGCCTCCTCCAGGGCGGCGAGGTCGATGTTCAGCGAGGAGAGGATGTCCAGCGAGTACGCGCCCACCGGCACCGAGTCGTTGCCCAGACAGAGCAGGGAGAGCTTGTCCGACGTCAGGTCATGGAAGGATTGAATGTCCGCCGGGTTGTTGTCGGGGACGGCCAGCACCACCTTGTTTTCCAGCAGGTCCACCCGGGTGTCGTGGTTGACGAAATCCAGACCGTCGGTGTTCTGGCCGGAGGTGTCGGTCGCGTCCAGCTGGTTCATCTGCTTGGGGGCGGCGGAGATGAAGAGATCACACACCGCGCCCTCCTGGATCTGATCTTTCAGCGTGCCGGAAGAGTCAAAGGTAAAGACCAGATTCACATTGGGTTCCACCTCTTTGTACTGGTCGGCGATCTCGGTGAGGGAGGCCTCCATAGAAGCGGCGGCGAAGACCACCACATCCACCGGCTCGCTTTCGTTTTGCGGGGCGGCGGAAGGCTGGGTGCTGGGCTGGGAAGCAGCTCCGGAACAGGCGGAGAGGCCCAGGCAGAGGGCCAGAGCGGCGGACAGGATACCGATTTTTTTCATGTTTGATACAACTCCTTCGCAAAATGGCAGGTCGGCCCGTTTCCAGACCGGCCCAGTGGCCGGCCGCCCTAGCCATGGCCGTAGGCGGTGCGGCTCGAAGTTTCAAAGTGCTGAGACGGGTAGAGAATCTATCCTCCTTTCTGCATTATCTTTCCCTGAATAAAAACGCCGGGGATACCGGAGGTGGGAAGACGGTTCAGGGACGGGCACAGTTGCCGTCCAGCCCCTTGAGAATGGCCAGGCCGTGGGAGAGGGAGGGGAGGATATACTCCAGGCACTCCCGGACGGCTTTGGGACTGCCGGGGAGGTTGATGATGAGGGACTCCTTGCGGATACCGGCGGCGGCACGGGTGAGCATGGCTCTGGGGGTGATCCGGAGGGAGAAGGCCCGCATGGCCTCGGGGATGCCGGGGGTCTCACGCTCGATGACGGCGCGGGTGGCCTCGGGGGTGCAGTCCCGGGGGGAGAAGCCGGTGCCGCCGGTGGTGAGGATGAGGTCGGCGGTGTGCTCGTCGGCCAGCTGGGCCAGCAGGGCGGAGAGCTGGTCGGGATCGTCGGGCAGGAGGGAGGTATGGACCACGGGATATCCGTTTTCCTTCAAAATTTCCTGAATAACGGGGCCGCTGCGGTCCGCACGGGTACCGGCCACGCCGGAATCGCTGAGGGTGATGACCGATGCCCGGAAGGGGAGCTCATAGCGGATCTCATCCCCCACGGACAGTTCGCCGCCCTGGAGCACCCTGGTAAAGACCCCTTCCCGGGGCATGATGCAGTCCCCCATCTTCTGAAAAATCTCGCAGCCGTGGTGGCACTCCTTGCCGATCTGGGTCAGCTCCAGAACCACGTCTCCGGCGTAGAACCGGGTGCCGATGGGCAGCGCTGCAAAGTCGATGCCGGACACCACCAGATTTTCGCCGAATGCGCCGTAGGCCACCTCCGCGCCCCGGGCACGGAAGGCCTCGATCTTCTCCAGCGACAGGAGGGATACCTGGCGGTGCCATTTTCCGGCGTGAGCGTCGCCGTCCACCCCCCAATCGGCGATGAAACGGGCCTTGTCCACGTCCTTCTTTTGCGTCCCCTTTCCGGGGCTGGTACAGATTGCCATAATGGTTGCCATGAAATATACCCCCAATGAGTTTGAGATTAATCTTCTATTCCAAAAGAGTTTTGCCCTGCGCGGGCGACAGCTTTGGCCTCCGCGGCCAGCGCCAGGCCCTTTTCCCGAAAAGGTCCTGGACCAAAAGGGGCAGAAGGTGGGATACCCCCCTTCTGCACTTCCCCCAGGTACGCTGAGACCGTTTGGGTGACGGTTACCTTCTGCCCGCAGGTGTTTCCTGGTTCTTCCCTGTGGGCCCCGCCGCCCTCGGCGGGGCATATGTGCGTTGCGTATCTCTTGTAGGGGGCGCACACTGTGCGCCCCGCCGTCTATACACAATGTACCGAACCAAGCGCTTTATGGAAGCTTTCTTTGCCTACTTTCTTTCTCGAAAGAAAGTAGGTTAGCCGCCGATTTGGTGCATGTTGTGGGATTCGTCGTTGGGACGGGAGGCTGTACCGAAGTGATGCTGCAAGGGCTTATGGGCCAGGGCGTCGGCAATGGCGGCTTCCAGCTGGGTTTGATTGGCACCGCTTCTCAGAAGGGCGCGCAGGTCCACGCCGGTATCATATTGCAGACAGGTTTTCAAAAAACCGGTGGCCGTCAGGCGCACCCGGTTGCAGCTCTGACAGAACTGATGGCTCACCGCGCTGATGAAGCCGATTTTGCCCTTGAAACCGGCAGGGGCGCAGTAGTGGCCCGGCCCCGCGCCGGCGGGGGGCGGACAGGGCAGGAGCGGCCCAAAGGCTCCTTCCAGCCTGGCGCGGACCTCCTCCTCCGTGCGGCGGGGCAGGGACCCGCCCAACCCGATGGGCATCAGTTCAATGAACCGGACCGACAGGGGTTGATCCTTGGCCAGCGCCGCCAGCGGCACCAACTGGTCGTCATTTTCCCCCATGGGAACGCAGTTGAGCTTGACGGTGAGACCGGGCGTATGCAGTGCCGCCTGCAGGCCCGCCAGCGCCTGGGGCAGGAGATCCCGGCGGGTGATGGAGGCATACTGGGCCCGGTCCAGGGTGTCCAGACTGAGATTGACGGCAGTCAGACCGGCCTTTCTCAAATCGGGCAGCTGTTGGGCCAGATCCACGCCGTTGGTGGTGAGGGAAATGGTCTCCACCCCGGGCAGGGCATGGATGCCCGCCACCAGATGGGAAAGTCCCCGGCGGACCAGCGGTTCCCCGCCGGTGAGCCGGAAGCGCCGGAAGCCCAGATGGCAGAACGCGCTGCAAAGGGTGAGGATTTCTTCGTAAGTCAGCAAATCTTCATGCTTGAGCCAGTCCACGCCGTCGGACGGCATACAGTAGCAGCAGCGCAGAGAGCACCGGTCGGTGACCGAAATACGCAGATAATCAATGACGCGGCCGTATCCGTCGGTCACAGCGGCACCTCCTCCAGCAGCTGGCCCAAAATGAGGCGGGCGGCGGCTTTTCCGTCTCCCAGCGGCAGGGTGGGCACATTGGGAAGGGAAAGGGGCAGGTCGGTCACCAGCGCCAGCAGAGTGGACGGGTCGCACACCGGGGCGTCGGAGTTGCCCCGGCGGACCACCTCCAGCTTGGGCCAGTGAGAGTGCTTGAAGCCCTCCAGCAAGATGAGATCGGCGTCGGGGAAACGGTCGATGAGGTCGTTTTCGTCCACCTTGCCCCGGCGGACCACCTTATACTTTTCTCCGTCAAAAATGGCGGTGCCCCAGGCGCCCGCCGCCATGTGCCGACCGGTATCGGTGCCCTCCGGGTCGGCAAGGAAGGTGTGGCCGTCGTGCTTGACGGTGGCCACTTTCAGCCCGGCGGCGGTCAGATGGGGAAGCATGGCCTCAATGAGGGTGGTCTTACCGGAGTTCTTCACGCCGCTGACGGCCACCACCGCCGGACGCCTGCGATCATTGCGGAAGACGCCGGACTTTCCCCCTTCCTTATAAGTCAGGTGGATATCTTCGATGACCATGGACTTGTCCACCGCTTTGCACATATCGTAAATGGTGAGCAGGGCCACCGAAACGCCGGTGAGGGCTTCCATCTCCACGCCGGTGCGGGCGTCCAGCCGGGCGGTACACTGGGCCAGAATGGCGCACTCGTCGGGTAAAACGGTAAACTCCACCGCCGCGTGGGCCAGCGGCAGGGGATGACAGAGGGGAATGAGGTCGGAGGTGCGCTTGGTGGCCATGATACCGGCCACCCGCGCCACCCCCAGCACGTCGCCCTTGGCGGCGGTGTGCTCCGTCACCGCCTTCAGCACGGCGGGAGAGACCCGGATCTTGCCCTCCGCCACCGCCAGACGGCGGGTGGGGGATTTGGCGGACACATCCACCATGATGGCGTTGCCCTGTTCGTCAAAGTGATTGAATTTGGGTTCCATGAAAACCTCCTAAAGGAGCCAGACGGTTACCGTCTGGCCGGGTACCGCGGGGGATGCACCGGCGGGCAGTTCCACCAGACAGTTGCACCCCAGCATGGAAAAGAGCACGGCCGAGCTGTGATGTTCCCCTAAAAAGACCGCGCCCTGCTGATAGCGTCCCCGCAGAAAGCGGCGGACGGGGCTGGACTTGGGGAACGGCGTTTGCAGACGGCCTTGGGTTTGGGTGAGATGAAAATGGGACTCGCCGGACAGCGCGGCCAGCACGGGCCGGGCCAGCAGTTCAAAGGTGGCGGCGGCGGCAAATGGATTGCCCGAGAGGGACAGGATGGGCTTTCCCTGAAAGCGGGAGAAGCGGACCGGGGTGCCCGGCTTGAGGGCCACCTTCCAAAAGACCGGCTCCGCCCCCAGAAGGGGGAGGGCCTGGTGCAAAATATCCTTATCGCCCACCGACACGCCGCCGGTGGTGAGGAGCAGGTCGCAGCGGTGGAGCAACTCTTCCATTTGAGCGGCCACCGACTGGGGGGAGTCGCAGGCGTGGGCGGCATGGATGTCTGTAATGCCCAATTCTCTCAGCCGCGCGGTAAGCAGGGAGAGATTGGCGTCGTAGATCTTGCCCGGCGGCAGGGGGTGCCGTTCCGGCGGAACGATCTCGTCCCCGGTGACCAGCAGCCCTACCGACGGACGGCGGCGCACCGGCACCGAAAAGACCCCGGCGCTGGCCAGCACGCCAATGGACGGACTGTCCAGCCTTGTTCCGGCAGGGAGGAGCAGGGTCCCGGCGGAATAATCTTCTCCCCGGTGGCAGAAGTTCGCGTCGGGCCGCAGAGAAGCGTAGAGGGAGACGGTCTCCCGGCCGTCGTCGGTGTCCTCCAGCCGAAGGACGCAGTCGCAGCCGGAGGGGAGCATGGCTCCGGTCATCACCCGCATGGCCTCGCCGGAGGAAAGCCCACGGCTGGGTACGCCCCCGGCATAGACCGTCTCCACCACCGGCAGCGTCACCGGGTGCAGGGGAGAAGCGCCGACCGTATCGGCGGCTTTCAGGGCGTAGCCGTCCAGCGGGGAGCGGTCAAAGGGTGGCTGATCGCCGTGGGCGCGGATATTTTCCGCCAGCGTGCGCCCCAGCGCGTCCCCGAGGGGGAGAACTTCCGCGCTCAGAGGCTGCAAACCACCGGTCATCAACTCCAGCGCGTCCTCCAGAGAGAGAAAGGTACGCATGGTGCTTATTCCTCTTTTCCGAAGGGACAGATGGGATAGCGGCATTCGGCACAGCCCAGACACAGTCCGCCGTGACCCATCCGGGCAAGGTCGGACTTGCTCACCGGCACATTGGCCAGCACCCGGGGGAGGATCAGATCGAAAATGGTGGCTTTGGCGTACATCACGCAGCCGGGCAGACCCATGACCGGCGTGCCGTCCCCGAAATAGCCCAGCAGGAACATAGCCCCGGGCAGCACCGGCGCGCCGTAGGCCACCACCTGCGCGCCGGACGCCTTGATGGCGCCGGGCGTCTGGTCGTCCGGGTCCACGCTCATGCCGCCGGTACAGAGAACCAGCTCCGCGCCGCTTTCCCGTGCGGCCCCGATGGCGGAGACGATCTCCTGCCGGTCATCGGGACATTTGGTGTGGAACACCACCTCTACCCCCAGATCAGCCAGCTTTTTCACCAGTACCGGGGTGAACTGGTCCTGGATGCGGTCATAAAAGACCTCGTTGCCGGTGGTGACGATGGCGGCGGTTTTGCGGGCGAAGGGAAGAAGCTCCAGCAGCGGTTTAATACCGGCGGCCTGTTCCGCCTCTTCCAGCTTCTTTTCCTCGATCACCAGCGGGATGACACGCATCCCCGCCAGCTTGTCACCCGGACGGACCACCGTATTGGTGTGGCGGGTGGCGATCATCAGTT
Source organism: Candidatus Flavonifractor merdipullorum (assembly GCA_019114165.1). Classification (GTDB taxonomy): domain Bacteria; phylum Bacillota; class Clostridia; order Oscillospirales; family Oscillospiraceae; genus Pseudoflavonifractor_A; species Pseudoflavonifractor_A merdipullorum. The sequence continues at coordinate 12,654 of DXGA01000157.1, forward strand.
CACCCACCGAGTTTACCGCCATCAGCCGGTCCACATCCACCCGGAAGAGGCCGGTGCAGTTTGCTTTCAGCTCGATCTTGCCCTCTTTTACCGGGGTGGACACCATGTGCTCGTTGCGGCACAGAGCCAGCAGCCGGTCGGCGCCCTCGTTTTCATGGAGCATCCCCTCCGTCTTTTCCCAGACGTAGAGCCGGTCCTTGCCCATGGAGAGGAGCGGGGGAATGTCTTCCTCGGTGACCACGTGTCCTTTGCGGAAGGCGGCGTCCTTGGTGACGCCGGGGACGATGCGGGTCAGGTCATGGCACAGCACATGACCCACAGCCTCTTTGGTGGGGATACATTTCATAGCGGAAGACCTCCTGTAAATGAAAATGGAAGCGCCGCCTGATCTGGCAGCGCTTCCACAAAACAACACAAATAGACCGGTGGACAGACAGAACATCCCCGGGGGCGGAAGGCAGCTCCTTTTCAATCAGGAAGGCCGGACCGTTTCCCGTCCGACCCGCGGCGCGGCGGCATAGATGAAATTCCTTAGCCGTCTTTGCTCGGAGCGTATTTTGATGTTACCTGAATTATACGATGCTGCCGAAAAAAACGCAAGGGATGCAGAAAAATTTTGAGGGATATGACGAAGAGAAAAAGAAAGGCTTGTTCCGCCGGTCCCGGTAAGCTATCATGGAGAAAACGAGAAAAGGATGGTGGAAACGGTGGGCGACGTGATACGGGGCCGATTTGCCCCCAGTCCCAGCGGACGGATGCACCTGGGCAACGTGTTTACAGCCTTGCTGGCCTGGCTGTCGGTGCGCGCCAAAGGCGGTACGCTGGTTTTGCGGATGGAGGACCTGGACCCTGACCGGTGCAGGGAGGAGTACGCCCAGCAGCTGGCGGAAGATCTGGAGTGGCTGGGCCTTTCCTGGGACGAGGGATACGGAAAGGGCGGACCCCACGGACCCTACCGCCAGAGCGAGCGGACCGATTTTTACGCCGCGCAGTTTGAGCGGTTGGCGGATCGCGGTTTGGTCTATCCCTGTTACTGCACCCGGGCCCAGCGGCTGGCTGCCTCCGCCCCCCATCGCTCCGACGGAAAACTGGTCTATGACGGGCGGTGCCGCGCCCTGACGGCAGAGGAGCGGCAGGAGCTGGACAAGCACCGCCGTCCCGCCTGGCGGGTAGCGGTGCCCGACGAAGAAATTCTCTTCACCGACCGGCATCTGGGACTATATCAGGAAGATTTGTCCCGGGACTGCGGGGATTTCATCATCCGGCGTTCAGACGGGGTGTATGCCTATCAGCTGGCGGTGGTGGCCGACGACGGAGACATGGAGATCAACGAGGTGGTGCGGGGACAGGACCTGTTGGACTCCACCCCACGGCAGCTCTTCCTCTATAAAAAGCTGGGCTATCGCCCGCCGGAATTTTACCATGTGCCCCTGCTGGTGGACCCGGACGGACGGCGGCTTTCCAAGCGGGATGGCGATCTGGACATGGGCGCGCTGCGGGAGAAGTTCACCGCCGGGGAGATTGTGGGCCGGCTTGCCTTCCTGGCGGGTCTTCAGGAAAAACCGCAGTCGGTGACCCCGGCGGAGCTGGCCGGTGTCTTTGCCTGGGAGAAGGTGCCGGTATGTGATGTCACGGTGGACCGTACCCTGTGGCAAAACCCCTGAATCTCTTGACTTTTGCCGGGAAAATGAATACAATAGTAGGGCTTGAAAAGACTTTACCGCCCTCCGGCGGTTATCACAAGATACTTTGCGAAAAAGGATGGAAGAGAGATATGGCACAGGACAAAAAGCAGGTGGAGCAGATCACCGATATGGAGGTGGACTTTGCCAAGTGGTTCACCGATGTGTGCAAGAAGGCGGAGCTCATTGATTATTCCTCGATCAAGGGTATGTTCATCTACCGGCCCTATGGCTACGCCATCTGGGAGAATTTCCAGAAGATTCTGGACCAGAAGTTCAAGGAGACCGGACATGAGAACGTCTGCCTCCCCATGCTGATCCCCGAGAGCCTGCTCCAGAAGGAGAAGGACCACGTGGAGGGCTTCGCCCCCGAGTGCGCCTGGGTGACCT
>DXGA01000158.1 GCA_019114165.1 Candidatus Flavonifractor merdipullorum
CTGAGCTACGGGCCCAAATCAACAGTTCCAAAAGCGGAACAGAAGAATAAGCAATATGAAATTATAGATGTGGCAGAAAACCGAACCCTTTGCGCTCCCAGCTGAGCTATAGGCCCATATCAAGTTGTACATCATGCAAGAGAAGACTCAAGCATAAAGTATTATAGCACAGATTTACCAAAAGTAAAGACCCAATTTGAAAAAATTCAAAAGTGATATTGATAAATTGCAGGAAATGTTGTATGATAACAAATACGAGCTTTCCGCGGCGCCGAACCACTGGTCCGGCCCACGGCAAGGCCGCACTAGTCGGGGAGTTAGCGGTGCCCTGTACCTGCAACCCGCTACAGCAGGGATGAATCCCGGCCCCCGGAGCTACGTTGTGTCGTCTGACCCTGGTAAGCAGCGATGATGGATCGGTCCCGCGCAACGGGGCCCCGTGAACCGTGTCAGGCGGGGAACCGAGCAGCACTAAGCGGATCGCCTCGTGTGCCGTGGGAGAACCGCTCCTGAGCCGGCTGCCAGGGTAACGGACATAACGGAGTTTTCAAAGGCCGGTGTGCGGTCTTGCCCTGTGCCGGACATGGCGGGGCGCGAACAAGAGGAGCGAGGTGAGGGGGTGTCCCGCACCCTCGACTCCTTTTTTCTTTCTCTGCACCATGATTTTTTCCCGGGAGGTGGTCCTATTGTATCAGGCACTTTACCGCAAATGGCGGCCCCGTACCTTTGACGATGTGGTGGGGCAGACCCACATTACCGACACCCTCAAACGGCAGGTGGCCGCGGGACGGCTGTCCCACGCCTACCTCTTCACCGGTACCCGCGGCACCGGCAAGACCTCCTGCGCCAAGATCCTGGCCCGGGCGGTCAACTGCGAGCACCCGGTGGACGGCAACCCCTGCAACCAGTGCGCCTCCTGTCTGGGCATCGAAAACGGCTCCATCCTGGACGTGCTGGAGCTGGACGCCGCCTCCAATAACGGCGTGGATCAGGTCCGCGCCCTCCGGGATGAGGCGGTCTACACCCCTGCCGCCGTGCGCAAGAGAGTCTATATCATCGACGAGGTGCACATGCTCTCCATCTCGGCCTTCAACGCCCTGCTGAAGATCCTGGAAGAGCCGCCCGCCCATCTGATGTTCATTCTGGCCACCACCGAACTCCACAAGGTGCCGGCCACCATCAAATCCCGCTGTCAGCAGTTCTCCTTCAAGCGCATCCTGCCCGGCGACATCGCCCGGCGGCTGAGCTTTGTGGCCAAAGAGGAGGGCATCGACCTGAGCCCTGAAGGGGCCGCGCTGCTGGCCCGCCTCTCGGACGGCGGACTGCGCGACGCCCTTTCTCTGCTGGACCAGTGCGCCAACCCCAGCGGCGTGATCGGCGAGAAAGAGGTGCTGGACGCGCTGGGACTGGCGGGCAGTCTGGAAACTGCCGCGCTGATGGAACAGATCACCGCCGGCAACAGCGCCGGCGCGCTGGAGACCCTGGCCCGGCTCTATGCCAACGGAAAAGACGTGGGCGCATTGCTGGGCGAGCTGTCCGCGCTGGCCCGGGATCTGCTTCTCCGCGCCACCGCGCCCCAGGGCGGTACCGCCCTGCTCAGCGGCAGCTATGACGAGACCACCCTGCGCCGCTTTACCGGCCAGCTCTCCCCTCAGCGCCTGATGCAGATGCTGGAGAGCATCCAGACCACTCTGGCCAATCTCTCCCGCAGCGGAAACCGGCGGACCGATGCCGAGCTCTGCCTGCTGCGCCTTTCCGACCCTGCGCTGGATCAGAGCGTGGCGGGACTCAGCGCCCGCATTGCCCAGCTGGAGGAGCGGTTGGCTTCCGGGCAGATATCCGCGCCTTCGGCCACGCCAGCCAAGACCCGTAAAACATCCAAAAAGACAGAGACAGCCGCGCAGAAAGCGGAAGCCCCCAAGGTGGAAGACCGTCCGCCCTGGGAAGAGGAGGAGCGTCCGCCGCTGCCCGAAGAGCCGGGCGAGTGGGCGCCGCCGGTGGAGGAGCAGCCCAAGCCGGTCAGACGCCGCGCTGCGGCCAGGACCGCCCCGGCATCGCCGGAAGTCTCCGCCCCTTCCGTGCAGGCCATGCCTGCCGGCGGCACCAGCGGCGGGGAAAATCTGTGGCCTGCACTGGTGGCAGCGCTGCATAAGCGGATCCCCATGGGGGTTTACACCTTCCTGAGCAAGGGCAATATGGTGCAGGGACGTCTGGAAGGCAATGTGCTCACCCTTTGGGTGGATACCGACTTTACCGGCAATATGATTGGCCGGGGCAATACCCTGGAGACGGTGGCCGCGGTGGCCGGGGCCATGCTGGGCCGGACGGTGCGGTGCGTGGTGTCGGTGGGACGTCCGCCCGCCGTGCAGCAGGCGGAAAAACCGCAGACGGTGGACCATCTGGATGAGCTGCTGGAAAAGGGAAAGACCTTTGACGGCATGGTGATCAAGTAATATCTCAAAAACAGAGTGCAATAGAAGAAATAAATGATACCGACTGGAATGACACAAGGAGGAATGTCACATGGCAAAAGGGTTTGGACGCGCCGGCATGGGCGGCATGGGCGGCATTAATATGAACATGATCAAGCAGGCCCAGAAGATGCAGCAGGATATGGCCAGAATGCAGGCCGAGCTGGAAGAGAAGGAGTACACCGCTCAGGCCGGCGGCGGCATGGTGGAAGCGGTGGTCACCGGCAAGCGGGTGGTCAAGAGCATCAAGGTGGACCCCGAAGCGGTGGACCCCGATGATGTGGAGATGCTCCAGGATCTGATCGTGGCGGCGGTGAACGAGGCCCTCCGCGCGGCGGAGAACGACGTGGCCGCCTCCATGCAGAGCATCACCGGCGGCCTGGGCCTGCCCTTCTGAGATGACCGGTTTGGTGATGGAAACCGAACGCCTGCTTCTGCGTCCCATGACCTGGGAGGACCGCCCCGCCATTTGCGCCATCCTTCAGGACGAACGGACCATGTACGCCTATGAACACCCCTTCTCTGAGGAAGAGGTGGACGATTGGATGGCCCGGCAGATGAAGCGGTACGAGACCGACGGATTCGGCCTCTGGGCGGCGGTGGAGCGGAATAGCGGAAGTCTGGTGGGACAGATCGGTCTGACCCTTCAGGAATGGGAGGGAAAGCAGGTGCCCGAGATCGGCTATCTCCTCAACCGCCGATTCTGGGGGATGGGATACGCCACGGAAGGGGCGAAAGCCTGCAAGGCCTACGCCTTTGAAACGCTGGGACTGGATGCGGTCTACTCCATCATCCGGGACAATAACCTGCCCTCTCAGGGGGTGGCGCGGCGCAACGGAATGCATCCGGTGGGCCGTCAGATCAAGCATTACTACCATATGGATATGCCCCACACCGTGTGGGTGGCCCTCAAAAGAGGCGAATGAACATGTGGAAGATCGGAAACAATCAAATGTCGGAGACCTTCCGGCTGGGCGCCGTGCTGGCCCTGGCCGGCGGTTTCCTGGATGCCTATACCTACTTAGTGCGCGGCAAGGTCTTTGCCAATGCCGAGACGGGCAACATGGTGCTGCTGGGCGTCAATCTGCTCAACGGCCAGTGGGAGAAAGCCCTGGGCTATGTGGCCCCGATTCTGGCCTTTGCCATTGGCGTGGTGGTGGCCGAGGCCATCAAAAAGCGCGTTCAGGAACGCTCCCTCCACTGGCGTCAGATCAGCCTGCTGGCCGAGATGGTGATTTTGCTGGTCGTATGCTTCCTGCCGCAGAGCATGAACAACGCCGCCAACGTGGCGGTGGCCTTTGTCTGTGCCGTGCAGGTGGAGAGTTTCCGCAAAGTCCACGGCAACGCCTTTGCCACCACCATGTGTACCGGCAACCTCCGCAGCGGCACCGAGCGGCTGTGGCAGTTCCTGCAATCCGGAAAGCGGGAGAGCCTGACTCAGGCCGGACGGTACTATGGGATCATTTTCTTTTTTATCGTCGGTGCGGCGCTGGGCAGCTTTACCTCGGGCATTTTGGCGGAACGGGCGGTTTTTGTGCCGTGTCTGCTGCTGTTTGCTGCGTTTCTCATGATGTTCTGGAACGATGAAAAACAGGGACAGGAGCTGTAAGCCTGCCCCGGGATTGAACAAAGGAGCGATACAGAATGGAACAGTCCAAAGTTTATTTTACCGACCTGCGGGCCAAGCCCGGCACCAATCTTCTGCGCAAGCTGCAAAAGCTGATCCTCAACGCGGGCATCAACGAGATCGACTTCGAGAAAAAGATGGTGGCCATCAAGCTCCACTTCGGCGAGCCGGGCAACCTGTCCTTCCTCCGTCCCAACTACGCCAAGGTGGTAGCCGACACGGTGCGCGGCCTGGGCGGCATTCCCTTCCTCACCGACTGCAACACCCTCTATGTGGGCCGGCGCAAGAACGCCGTGGAGCATCTGGACGCCGCTTATGAAAACGGCTTTTCTCCCCTTACCACCGGCTGCCAGATCATCATCGGCGACGGCCTCAAGGGTACCGACGACGTGGAAGTGCCTGTGGAGGGCGGCGTGTATGTGAAGAAGGCCAAGATCGGCCGGGCGGTGATGGACGCGGACGTCTTCATCTCCCTGACCCACTTCAAAGGCCACGAGGCCACCGGCTTCGGCGGCGCGCTGAAGAACATCGGCATGGGCTGCGGCAGCCGGGCCGGCAAGATGGAGCAGCACTCGGGCGGCAAGCCTGAGGTCAAGCAGCATAAGTGCGTGAGCTGCCATATGTGCGCCCGCCAGTGCGCCCACGGCGCCATCTCCTTCAACGAGGAGAACAAGGCTTCCATTGACCACAATCAGTGCGTGGGCTGCGGCCGCTGCCTGGGCGTCTGCAACTTCGACGCCATCCACAACCCCAACGACTGCGCCAACGACGAGCTGTGCGCCAAGATCGCCGAGTATTCCAAGGCCGTGCTGGACGGCCGTCCCCACTTCCACATCAGCCTGGTGGTGGACGTGTCCCCCTACTGCGACTGCCACGCCGAAAACGACCTGCCCATCCTGCCTGACGTGGGTATGTTCGCCTCCTTCGATCCCGTGGCTCTGGACCAGGCCTGCGCCGACGCCTGCATGGCCCAGTCTCCCATCCCCGGCTCCAAGCTCTACGACAACATGCACGAGGAGCACTTCTGCGACCACCACGACCACTTTACCAACACCTTCCCCGAGACCAACTGGAAGGCCTGCCTGGAGCACGCCGAGCGCATTGGTCTGGGTACCCGTTCCTACGAGCTCATTACCGTAAAATAAGCACAAAAGAAAGGAAGGGAAACCATGGACATCAAGAACATCCTGGCCCACTGTGATCACACCCTCCTCAAGCAGACCGCTACCTGGGCGCAGATCAAGACCATCTGCGACGAAGGCATGGCCTATCACTGCGCCTCTGTCTGCATCCCGGCCTCCTATGTCAAGCAGGCGGCCGACTATGTGGGCAACCAGCTGAAGATCTGCACCGTCATCGGCTTCCCCAACGGCTATTCCACCACCGAGGTCAAGGTCTTTGAGACCGAGGACGCCGTGCGCAACGGCGCCGACGAGATCGACATGGTCATCAACCTGGGCTGGGTCAAGGACCAGCGCTGGGATGACCTGCTGGCTGAGATCAAGGCCGTCAAGGAGAGCTGCGCCGGCCGTATCCTGAAGGTCATCGTGGAGACCTGCCTGCTCACCGAGGAGGAGAAGATCCGTATGTGCGAGATTGTCACCCAGTCCGGGGCCGATTTCATCAAAACCTCCACCGGCTTCTCCACCGGCGGCGCCACCCGGGCGGACATCGCCCTCTTCAAGGCCCATGTGGGTCCCAACGTGAAGATTAAGGCCTCCGGCGGCATCCACTCCATGGAAGACGCCCAGGCCCTCATGGATCTGGGCGCCGACCGGCTGGGCGCCAGCGCCCTGGTGGGCCTGGTCAAGGGCTGAGCCGCTGAAGATGTAACGGAATTTTATCGCTAAAAAGGAGCGCCTTTTGTTGCTAAACAAAGGGCGCTCCTTTTCTTTGTTCATCTTTTTGTAAAATTTATAACGCATTCGTAAAAATTCGGTTGCTCTTTATTCATGTATGCTGTATAATGAAATCGTGCCCTGCCGAGGATGACGCAATTCGGCTGTCTCCGGTCCGGGCTTTGCTTTTCAGGAAAGGAAGGTAGATTACATTGAAGAAGTTCAAGAGAATCGCCGCCCTGCTGCTGTCCGTGTCCATGCTGGCCGGTCTGGCAGCTTGCAGCAATGGTACCACTACCACCAGCACGCCCCCCAAGGACGACGGCGAGACCCCCGCTGCCAGCGATTACAAGGTCGCAATGATCACCGACTACGGCGACATCACCGACCAGTCCTTCAACCAGACTACTTATGAAGCTTGTAAGGCGTTCTGCGACGCCAACGGTGTGGAGTTCAGCTACTATAAGCCCAACGGCGATAACACCGCTGAGCGCGTGGCTATGGTGGACGCCGCTGTGGCCGACGGCTACAACGTCATCGTGATGCCCGGTTATGCCTTCGGCGGCACCGTGGTGGAAGCTTCCGAGCAGTATCCCGACGTGAAGTTCGTGGCCCTGGACGTGGCTGCCGGCGACATTCTGGAAGCCGGCGTTCCCCTGAAGGGCGAGGAGTACGACTACAACCCCGACAACTGGAACGTGAAGGATTACTACTACTCCGATAACGTCTACTGCGCCGTGTATCAGGAAGAGCTGTGCGGCTACATGGCCGGCTACGCCGCCGTGAAGCTGGGCTACACCCACCTGGGCTTCCTGGGCGGCATGGCTGTGCCCGCTGTTATGCGCTACGGCTACGGCTTCATTCAGGGCGCTGACGCCGCCGCTGCCGAGCTGGGCATCGGCGATCAGGTGACCGTGGAGTACGTCTACGGCAACCAGTTCTCCGGAGACGCCGACATCACCAGCTACATGGACAACTGGTACCAGACCCTGGGCGTGGAAGTGGTCTTCGCCTGCGGCGGCGGCATCTACACCTCCGCTGCTGAGGCTGCCGCCAAGGTGGACGGCAAGGTCATCGGCGTTGACGTGGACCAGGCCGGTATCATCGACCAGTACGGCGAGGGCATGACCGTTACCTCCGCCATGAAGGGTCTGACCGCCACCACCAAGCACATCCTGGAGGAGATCATCCTCAACGACAACTGGGACGCCTATGCCGGCAAGATCGAGACGCTGGGTCTGGTTTCTGAGGACCCCGAGGCCAACTATGTCCAGCTGCCTCTGGAGTCCACGCAGTGGGATGACAACTTCACCCAGGACAAGTATAAGGAACTGGTGGCCGCCATGTACAACGGCGAGATCACCGTGTCCAACGACACCTCCGTGGAGCCTGCCGCCAACGCTACCGTCATCACGGTCAACCCCTACGGCAACATTAAGTAAAACATACAGAAATACCGTTGTTTGAAAAGCGGGCGGGATGTTTCCCGTCCGCTTTTTTTATCCATGGGCAAAGACGCACAAATTTGTTTTGAATTATGCCCTATGATATAGTACAATAAGAAAGTAAATATCCTGCGAAAAGGAGGGCGGTAAGCTTGGAACAGCCATATGCCATTGAGATGCTGAACATCACAAAGCGCTTTCCCGGTATCGTTGCCAACGACAACATCACGTTGCAGCTGAAAAAGGGCGAGATTCACGCGCTGCTGGGTGAAAACGGCGCAGGCAAATCCACGCTGATGAGCGTGCTGTTCGGACTGTACCAGCCGGAAGAGGGAACCATCAAGAAAAATGGTCAGGTGGTACAGATCAAAGACCCCAACGACGCCAACGACCTGGGCATCGGCATGGTCCATCAGCATTTCAAACTGGTGGAATGCTTTACCATCCTGGACAACATCATTCTGGGTGTGGAACCCTGCAAGCACGGGTTTCTCCAAAAGGCGGACGCGCGGAAAAAGGTGCTGGAGCTTTCGGAGAAATACGGCCTGAAGGTGGACCCCGACGCGCTGGTGGAGGACGTCACGGTGGGTATGCAGCAGCGGACGGAGATCCTCAAAATGCTCTACCGGGACAATGAGATCCTGATCTTTGACGAGCCCACCGCCGTGCTCACCCCTCAGGAGATCGAAGAGCTGATCCAGATCATGCGCAATCTGGCGGCGGAGGGGAAGAGCATCCTGTTCATCTCCCACAAGCTCAACGAGATCATCGAGGTGGCCGACCGCTGCTCGGTGCTGCGCAAGGGCAAGTATATCGGAACGGTGGACATTGCCAGCACCACCAAGGAAGAGCTGTCCCGCATGATGGTGGGCCGCGACGTGGAGTTCCAGGTCCATAAGGAGGAATCCAAGCCGGGCAAGGTCATCCTGGAAGTGGACGGCCTGAAGGTGGGCTCCAAGAGCCACAACAACGACGCGGTGAAGGGAGTCTCCTTCCAGGTGCGGGCGGGTGAGATCGTCTGTATCGCGGGCATCGACGGCAACGGCCAGACCGAGCTGGTCTACGGCCTCACCGGTCTGGAGCCCCTCAAGGGCGGCAAGATCCTCCTCAACGGACAGGACATCACCAATACCTCCATCCGCAAGCGCTCCACCATGGGTATGAGCCACATCCCCGAGGATCGCCACAAGCAAGGTCTGGTGTTGGACTATACCCTGGAAGATAATATGATCCTCCAGCGCTACTTTGACCGGCAGTTCGTCTCCCCCCTGGGCTTCCTCAAGCGGGGCGAGATCCGCAAGTATGCCAATGAACTCATTGAGCAGTACGACGTCCGTTCCGGTCAGGGTCCCGTTACCGTGACCCGGGCCATGTCGGGCGGCAACCAGCAAAAGGCCATCATCGCCCGTGAGATCGACAAGAACCCGGATCTGCTCATTGCCGTGCAGCCCACCCGCGGTCTGGACGTGGGCGCCATCGAGTATATCCACAAGCAGATCGTGGCCCAGCGGGACGCCGGTAAGGGCGTGCTGCTGGTCTCTCTGGAGCTGGACGAGGTCATGGCCCTGTCCGACCGCATCCTGGTGATGTACGAGGGTGAGATCGTGGGCGAGCTGGACCCCAAGACCACGACGGTGGAAGAGATGGGCCTTTACATGGCCGGCGCAAAACGGAAGGGGGCATAAGAGATGAAAACAGAAAGACGCTCCCTGCTGCGCAACAAGGGCGTGCAGTCCTTCCTGGCGGCCCTGCTGTGCATCCTCATCGGTCTGCTGATCGGCTATGTGGTGCTCCTCATCATCAACCCCGCCGGCGCGTGGGAAGCCATCAAGACCATCGTGGAAAACTTCCTCTATTACCCCAGCCCGAACGCACAGCTGCGTTATCTGGGCAATACGCTGGTCAAGACCGCGCCGCTGCTCCTCTGCTCGCTGTCGGTGCTCTTTGCCTATAAGGTGGGCCTCTTCAACATCGGCGCCGCCGGTCAGTATGTGGTGGGCGCAGGCGCCAGCCTTTACTGCGCCCTGGCGCTGGGGATGCCCTGGTATGTGTGCCTGGTGGCCGCGCTGGTGGCCGGTGCGGCGCTGGGCGCTGTCTCCGGCATCCTGAAGGCCTACTGCAACGTCAACGAGGTCATCTCCTGCATCATGCTCAACTGGATCAGCCTGTACGCCATCAATACCCTCCTTTCCAACGTGAAAGAGGGGGCCAGTCCCTACACCATCCAGCTCTCCACCGGCAACCCCGGCGCGGTGCTGCCCTCCCTGGGTCTGAGCGAGCTCTTCGGCGGCAACCGCTATGTGACCATCGCCATTCCCCTTTCGGTGATTGTGGCCATTTTCATCTGGGTGCTGCTGGAAAAGACCCAGTTCGGCTATGAGCTCAAGGCCACCGGCTACAATAAGTTCGCCGCCAAGTACTGCGGCATGAAGGAAAAGAGAAACATCATCCTCACCATGGCCATCGCCGGCGCGCTGGCGGGCATGGGCGCGGGCCTGTTCTTCCTCACCGGCTTTGAGCAGTGGTCCACCACCCAGTCCTCCGTCCCCGCCATGGGCTTCAACGGCATCGCCGCCGCCTTCCTGGGCGGTCTGAACCCGGTGGGCGCGATCTTCTCCTCCTACTTCATCCAGCATATCACCAACGGCGGCGCTTATGTGGACAAGACCATGTACTCCGCGCAGATCTCCGACCTGATCTCGTCGCTCATCATCTATCTGTGCGGTTTCGTGCTCTTCTTCAAGACCACCCTCAACAACAGACTGGACCGCCGGGCGGAGCGGGAAGCCGCCCGTGCCAAGGCTGAGCAGAAAGGAGGGGAGGCATAATGGTGCTTCTGATCCAATATACCCTGATTTTTGCCTCCGTGCTGATTCTGGTGGCCCTGGGCGGCTGTTTCTCCGAGCACTCCGGCGTCATCAACATCGGTCTGGAGGGCATCATGGTCATGGGCGCGCTGGGCGGCGCGCTGATGATGAAATTCCTCCCCGCCGATAGCAACGCCTTTATGATGATCGTGCTGGTGGTACTGGCCAGCGTGATCGTGGGCATGATCTATTCTCTGCTGCTGGCTGTGGCGGCCATCAACTTCAAGGCGGACCAGACCCTGGTGGGCACCGCCATGAACCTGCTGGGCACCGCCGCCGCCACCGTTCTGGTCAAGGCCATGAACACCGCCGAGAACCCCGACAACGTGTCTTCCACCATCCAGTATATCGAGGCCAAGAAGGCGTTTATCGTCAACATCGGCGGCTTTGAGTTCAACTGGTTTATGCTTCTGGCCCTCATTGCCCTGATCGCGGCCTATGTGACCCTGTACAAGACCCGCTTTGGTCTGCGGCTCATGGCCTGCGGCGAGCATCCCCAGGCGGCGGACAGCGTGGGCATCAACGTGTATAAAATGCGCTATGCCGGCGTCATCATCTCCGGTATGCTGGGCGGTCTGGGCGGTATCGTCTACATCACCGCCGGCGTCAGCGAGTGGAAGTTTGAAAACGGCGTGGCCGGTTTCGGCTTCCTGGCTCTGGCGGTCATGATCTTCGGCCAGTGGAAGCCCACCCGTATCGCGCTGGCGGCGCTGCTCTTCGGACTGTTCCGCGCCCTGGCCAACGTGTACACCGGCTTTGACTTCCTCAACGCCCTCCAGCTCCCCAGCAGCGTATACAATATGCTGCCCTATATCATCTCCCTCATCGTTCTGGCCTTCACCTCCAAGAACTCCAGAGCGCCCAAGGCAGAGGGTATCCCTTACGACAAGGGACAGCGGTAAACGCTGAAAAAGAAACAGGCGGTCAACACGGCAAAAGCTGTGTTGACCGCCTGTTTGCTTGTCGAAAAAGTCTGTTGTGACCTGCGAAAGTGAACGCATGTTGGGAGAAAGATGCAAATTTTCTCAATATCATTTTTTGATTTACCCTACGGGGGACGGCCCTGCGCGGGCGGCGCCAGGCCCCGCAGCGTGAAGCAAACGTGCTTGGTACGTTTGTAGCGTAGGCCGCAGCGGCTATGCCGCGAGGAGGGAACCAAAGGCAACGGGAGGTGGGATACCCCCTTCTGCACTTCCCCCAGGTGTGCCGCGACCGTTCGGGTATCGTTCCCTTCTGCCCGCAGGTGTTTCCTTGTTCTTCTCTGTGGGCCCCGCCGCCCTCGGCGGGGCAACGGTATACCTTCCCACCCTGTAGGGGCGACCCTTGTGGTCGCCCGCTTTTATGCAGGAACCTTGTTTTGCCTGCATTGTGTCTCTCTTTATCGACAGATTAAAAGCTGTGTTGACTGCTTTTTTAAATGACCTTATGGCGTTTCCACCTGCCGCTGAGGAAGCGGAGCACGAAGATCAGGGAGCGGACGCCCCAGTCGATGATCATGCCCAGCCACACGCCCAGCAGGCCCAGACCCATGCCCCAATCACAGGAGAGGAAGTAGCTGGAGGCGATACGGAAGAGGAACATGGAGCCCATGGAGACCGCCATGGTAAACATCACGTCGCCCGAAGCGCGCAGGGCGTTGGGCAGGGTGAAGGCCAGGGGCCAGATGAGCAGATCGAAAACGGCGCACCAGCGGAGCACTTCCACGGCCATGGCGGTGGCCTCCGGGGTGAGGGCGAAGAGGGAGCAGAGGGGACCGGCCAGGCAGAACATGAGAATACTCAGGATGCCCATGGAGAGGTAGACCAGACCCACCAGCTTTTTGGTGTAGGCAACGGCCTGCCGGTCGTCTCCCGCGCCCATGCACTGTCCCACCACGGTGATCATGGCCAGACCGGGCACGTTGACCACGCCGGCGATGCTGTTGGCGATGGCGTTGGCAGCCACGGCGTTGGTGCCGAAGGTGGTGATAAGGCTGAGCACCACCAGCTTGCCCGCCTGGAAAAGGCCATTTTCCAGACCATTGGGAATACCGATGGTGAGGATACGGCGGATCATGTCAAAGCGGAGATGGACGTGGAACACGCCGTCAATGCGCAGCACGTTGTCGGGGTGGCGCAGCAGGATGAGGATGAAGACGGCGGCCACGATGCGGGAGACCAGGGTGCCGATACCGGCGCCCAGCGCGCCCATGCCGAAGCCGTAGATAAGAACGGCGTTGACCACCACGTTCACCAGATTCACGATGAGGGAGTTGAACATGGAGACCTTGCTGTTGCCCATGGAGCGGAAGAGGGCGGCGCCGGCGTTATAGAGGGAGATGAAGGGGTAGGCCAGCGCGGTGGTGAGGAAGTAGACCAGGGCGCTGTCCATCACGTCCGGCTCGATGTTGCCGAAGAGGAGGGAGAGGACGTGCTGGCGGAAGACCAGGGCCAGCGCCATCAGGAGGATGGCCATGGTGAAGACGGTGTAGAGCAGCTGACGGGAGGCGGTGCGGGCATTTTCCGGGTCTCTTCTGCCCAGGTACTGGGAGACCACCACCGCGCCGCCGGTGGAGAGGGCGGAAAAGATCTGGATGATGAGCTGGTTGATGTTGTCCACCAGCGAGACGCCGGAGACGGCAGCCTGACCGGCTGTGGTGACCATGACGGTGTCCATCATGCCCACGCTCATGAGCAAAAACTGCTCGATGACCAGGGGAACGATGAGACGGGTCAGAGCCTGTCAGGTGAAGAGGGGTGTTTGCCTTGCCTGGACGGCTGCGGACTCCATGAAAAGGACCTCCTGTCAGAAATAGATGAAATGTCGGTAAGGCAATATTCTAGACCTGAGGACGTTGGAAGGCAATCGCTATTTTATACAAAAAATTGAGAATTTAGCATGAATATGCCGTGAATCCGAGGAAAACTTGACGCGGAGAGTGGAATCTGTTAACATAATAAAAGCAGAAAACCAAAGGAAAGAAATAGATTCCAATGATTGTCAGGAATCCGCCGTATGTGCGTACGCACAGGGAGAAACGAGTATGGCGCAAAAGAAACAGAGACTGGAGCAGGCGGGGCGCTTTTTTGGCCGGTGTACGGCGGTGCTGTGCCTGCTGCTCGCTTTAACAGGGCTGGCGCTGGGCGTGTGGAGCGGCCACGGCGTGGAAGCGGCGGCAGGGGTGTTGCTTTGCCTGCCGGTCGGCTGGCTGCTGCGCAAGCTGAGCAAAGAGATCCGCCGTCTGGGAGAAGGCAAGGCGCTGCTGCTCCTGACGGTGCTTTGCCTGATCTGGAAACTGGTTTGGGTCCTGTGGGCCACCGTTCCGCCGGAGAGCGACTATAAGACCTTCTGGGACTACGCCCAGCAGCTGGCTGCCCGGGATGTGATCTGGGGCGGGCGATATCTCGCACTTTTCCCACATATTTTTGGCTACGCCTGGTTCTTGAGCGGACTCATCCGTATGTTCGGGGCGCTGCCTCTGCTGGCGCCGGTGACCAATGCGCTGCTGTCGGTCTGCGCCGGGGTGCTGCTCTTTTCCATCGCAAAAAAACGCTTTGGATTTGAGACCGGAGCGGCGGCCTTTTTGCTGTGGACGGTATGCCCATCCCAGACCATTTATAATATGTTTGTGCTTTCCGAGCCTCTCTACACCACGCTGCTCCTGGGCGTACTGGCGGTGATGACCGCCTTTGAGGACAAGGCGGAGCAGTGCGGCAGGGTGCGCCCGGCGGTGAGCGGCCTCGTCGCCGGGCTATTGCTGGCGGGGGTGAATCTCACCCGCCCGGTGGGGGCCATTGTGCTCATTGGCCTGGTGCTCTGGCTGGGATTGGTGCGGATAGACGGCTGGAAACATCCCATCTTCCGGCGGAGCTGGGCGGTGTTCCTGGCGGTACTGGTGGTATCCTATGGCGTTTTGGGAATGCTGGGACGGCAGGAACTGGCCCGGCGGATCGGTGAGGAGCCGGCTTCCACCACCGGATTTAATATTCTGGTGGGGTTTCATCAGGAATCCGGCGGAAAATGGAATTGGGAGGACAGCAATACGCTGGATGCGGTCAATACACCGGACCGCTCAGCCCAGGAAGTACAGCAGGAAATGCTGGAGCGGGCCATGGAACGGATCACCTCCGGGGAGATCGATTTCCCCATTTTGCTGCGGGATAAGCTGACCACCTTTTTGGGGAGCGATGACGCCTGCGCAGGTTATGCCTCCTCCGTGATCCGCCATGAAGAACAGATAAAACAGCTCTGCAATGGCTTTTGGTATGGCATTTTGTTCCTTGCCGCAGCGGGATGCGTCTTGGGAATACGGGCGGGAGAACGGCGCTCGGTCCAGATGGGGTATCTCTATTTCATCGGCCTCACCATGGCGCAGATGTTGGTAGAGGTTGCGGGAAGATACCATTATTCTCTATTACCGGTTCTCATTCTGCTGGCGGCCGGCGCGGTCATGGGGACGGAACGCGGGGCGCACGGTGTGCGCTCCCTGCAAGGATAATTGGGCAAAAGAGAAACCCGGCTCCGGACTGTATGGTCCGGGGCCGGGTTTCGTTAGCTTTGGATGATGTTGGTCATGTCCAGAGTGATGGGCGTGGTGTAGGGATTGATCATCTCATTGATGATCTCCAGCGTCTCCTCGGGGTAGAGTTCGTAGCAGTAGGTATAGCCCTTATAGGTGACGGTGCCGTCGCCGGGGAGGGTGGCGGTGGAGAGTCCGGTGGAGAGCTCAAAGCCCACGGCAGGCTCGGCAAACCAGAGCACATTGCCCAGACTCAGATCGGTCTCCACATAGTCATAGAAAATCTGGATGTACTCCCCCAGTTTGTGGGGATTGGACAGCACTTTTCCGGCAATGGCGGAGAGGACCGCCTGCTGGGTCTGGGTGCGCTCCACGTCGGAATAGGCCACCTGCTCCTCCCAGCTGTTGTTGTGCCGGAAGCGGCAGACCTCCATGGCCTCCTGGCCGTCCAGATGGGTCATGCCGGCGGAAAAGTGGATGTGCAGATCCTGCATGGGGTCGTCATAGGACATATCCACCGGCACCTCGAAATCAATGCCGTCCACCGCGTCCACCAGCGCCTTGAAGCCGCCGATGTCGATGGTTACATAGTGGTCGATGGGAATGCCCAGCAGGTCGGAGACCGCCTCCATAAGCGGTTCCGGTCCGCCGTGATACATGGAGTTGATTTTATAGGGCTTTTTGGCAATCAGGGTATCCCGGGGAATGGAGACCAGCCCCACCTTCTGGTTGATGGTGTCGTACATACCAACCATGATGGTGTCGGCGTTGCCGCTGGCCTGATCGCTGGCGGCCAGCAGGAAGGTCCAGGTTTTCTCCTTGCGGACCCTGCCGTTGGCGTCGGGCTGCTGCACGCCTGCGCCGCTGTCGGAGGGAAGTACCCCCGCCGCCTCATTTCCGTCGGCGGTACTGGGGGGCTGGCTGATGAAAGTGACGGCCAGATAAAGAACCACGATGACCGCCGACAGAGCCACCAGAAGCCGGTATAAAACGCGTCCCAGCCGGGCCAGGGGAGAAGGGCGGGTACGTCGCATCACTCGTTTTGCCATGGGGGCAGAGCACCTTTCTTTGGTAGAATTATGTCAATAAGACCTTATGATAGTATACCCAATCCTGAACCATTCGGCAAGAGCAAATTATGCCTTTATTTCTGGTTATGGGTACGTTCTCTGGCCAGCAGAGCGGCGGTCAGGGCATTGAACGCGCCCAATAATTCCAGCAGGATCTGGTTTTGCCGGAGCAGGGCTTCCAGCAGGCGCGGGTCCTCCCGGGGCGGAGGGGGAGGAGCGGAGAGGGGAGCGTAGTGTTTCATGGGTTCCTCTTCCGGCGGCGTACACGGCGGACGGAAGGAGAAGGCGTGCGCCATTTCAGAGACCTCCTTTCCTGATGTATGAAATGGTTCCGCACCATTCTATGCCGCGAATGCAGACCGTTCCCATAGAAAGGCTTGACTTTTGCATGGAAGGCGTGTAAAGTGTATCTGTCTCATTTGAGACAAAATGAGGGAGGGAACGGTGCATGGATACCGCTGGTCTGAGTCAGAGGGAATGGAAGCGTCTGGAAGGTCTTTTCTTGTTCCGCGGTCTGGAGAGAGAAGGACTGGAAGAGATGCTCCGCGACCCGCGCTGTACCAGAAAACGCTGTACCAGAGGGACCGTGGTCTATTCTCCGCAAGTCTATGCAAGCAGCCTTGGCGTGCTTCTCTCCGGACGCCTGGAGGTGAGCAAAGAGCACCTGATCGTCAGTACCCTGGGTCCGGGGGAGCTTTTCGGCGCGGCGGCGCTCTTCCAGACGGGGGGCGCGTATGCCACCACCCTCACGGCCCGTACCGAGTGCGATGTGGTCCTCTTTCCCCAGGAACTGGTGGAAGAGCTGTTCCGCCGGGACGGGGGCGCGGCCATGGCATATATCCGGTATCTCTCCGACCGGGTGCGCTTTCTGAGCGGCAAGCTGGATCAGCTGCTGGCCGGCGGTGCGGAGGCACGGCTGGCCCGCTATCTGGTGTCCAGGGGGACGGAGGATGGCGTGGCGGCATTGGACTGTTCCCTTACCGGCCTGGCGGCCCGGCTGAATGTGAGCCGTGCGTCGCTGTACCGGGCCTTTGCCACCCTGGAAGACCTGGGCATTGTGAACCGGCAGGGACGGCAGGTGCATATTTTGGATGATGTGCGGCTGCGGTCCTTACAGGATCCCAGCCAGGGGACAGAACTTTAGGAAAAGAAGGAAAGGATTGGTCTTGTATGAAGAGAACTCGTATTTCGGCGCTGTTTCTGGCGCTGGCCCTGTCGGTCGGCCTGCTGGCCGGCTGCACCCAGCAGCCCAGTGAGCCCACCGCAACCCCCAGTGCGCAGCCGGTGGAGAGCACCCAGCCCTCCCAGGAGCCGGTAACTGCCGAGCGCCCGGAAGTGAATCTGGCCATGCTCAGCGGTCCCACCGGTATGGGCGCGGCCAAGCTGATGGCCGACAATACCGACGGCCTCACCCTCAACGACTATACCGTCACCGTGGCGGCCCAGCCCACCGACCTTACCGGCAAGCTGACCAGCGGTGAACTGGACATTGCGGCCCTGCCCACCAACGTGGCGGCGGCCCTCTACAATAAGACCAACGGCGCCATCCAGATGCTGGCCCTCAATACCCTGGGCGTGCTCTACATCCTGGAGAACGGGGACAGCATCCAGTCCATTGCCGACCTGGCGGGCAAGACCATCTATGCCACCGGTCAGGGCGCCAATCCCGAATATGTGCTCAACTATCTGCTCCGTGAAAACGGTCTGGAGCCGGGCGTCGATGTCACCATCGAGTGGAAGGCCACCGGTGAGGAGGTCTCTGCCCTGATGATCTCCGGCGAAGCCGAGATTGCCATGCTGCCCGTGCCTGCCGCCACTTCTGTGCTCATGCAGAACAGCGAGGTGCGCGCCGCTATCGACCTGAACGACGCCTGGACCAAGGCCGGCGCCCAGGGCACCATGACCATGGGCTGCGTGGTGGTCCGCACCGAGTTTGCCCAGGAAAATCCCCAGGCGGTGGAGAACTTCCTGGAGGAGTATGAGGAATCCATCACTTATGTGAGTGAAAACCCCGAAGAGGCCGCGGCGCTGGTGGTGGAAGCGGGCATCGTGCCCAAGGAGCCCATTGCCAAGGCGGCCATTCCCCAGGCCAATCTGGTGTGCATCACCGGTGAGGATATGCTGGGCATCCAGGACTACTATCGTGTGCTGTGGGATGCCGATCCCTCCTCCATTGGCGGCGCCATTCCCGACGATGCCTTCTACTATCTGCCCTGAAAGTAGGGGCGCACACTGTGCGCCCTTACGGGAGGAGACATGAAGGAGAAGACGATACGGGTTTTGATTGCCCTGCTGTTCTGGCTGGGCGTGTGGTCCTTTGCGGCCTGGCAGGTCAAGGCGGAATTTCTGCTGCCCGGTCCGGTCAAGGTGCTGGAGACCCTGGCGGCTTTGGGCGGGACGGCCCCCTTCTGGAAGACCATCCTTGCCTCCCTCCTGCGTATTTTTGCGGGGATGGTGCTGGGCACGCTGCTGGGCACGGTTCTGGCGGTCCTGACCACCTCCTTTGCCTGGATGGACGCCATTTTCTCTCCCGCCATCAAGGTCATCCGCGCCATTCCGGTGGCCTCCTTCAGTTTGCTGGTGCTGCTGTGGGTCTATACCAACCGGGTGCCGGTGGTGGTGTCCGCTCTGATGGTGCTGCCGGTGGTGTGGGGCAATGTGGCCCAGGGCATCCGGGAGACCGACCCGCTGCTGCTGGAGGCGGCGAAAGTTTACCGCTTCGGGCGGTGGAAGACCGTTTCGCTGGTCTATGTGCCCTCTGTGCTGCCCTACTTTGCCAGCGGATGCCATACCGCACTGGGGCTTGCCTGGAAGTCGGGTGTGGCCGCTGAGGTGCTGTGTATCCCCAAGGAGGCCATTGGTACCCAGGTGTACTACTCCAAATACTATCTGGAGACCCCGGAGCTGTTTGCCTGGACCATCGTGGTGCTGGCGTTGAGCTTCTTGATGGAACGAGGCTTGGCAGCAGCGCTGCGCCGGTTGGAAAGTGGGGACAAAACGTGATATCCATTGAAAATATTACGGTTCGTTTTGAAACGAAAAGCGTGTTGGAGCGTTTTTCGCTCACCATTCCTGCGGAAGGCATCACCGCCCTTTCCGGTCCGTCTGGGTGCGGAAAGACCACCTTGCTCCGGGTGCTGGCCGGGCTCCAGCGGCCGTCGGAAGGGACGGTCAGAGTACCTCAGCCGGTGACCATGCTCTTTCAGGAGGACCGGCTGCTGCCCTGGCGGACAGCAGAAGAACATATCACCGATGTGCTCCCACGAGACCGGCGGCATGAGGCGGCGGAATGGCTGGCGCTGGTGGAGCTGACCGGCGAGGAAAAGGTCTATCCCGCCCAGCTTTCGGGCGGGATGCGGCGGCGGCTGGCGCTGGCCCGGGCCTTGGCCTGCGGCGGCGGGATATGCCTGCTGGATGAGCCTTTTACCGGGGTGGATCTGGCCCGGGCGGAGCGGATTTTGGGGCGGATCAGGGCGCGGAAGCTGCCGGTCCTGCTCTCTGCCCACGAACCGGATCTGTTGGCCCTGTGCGACCATATCATCTCTCTGGACGGACCTCCGCTCCATATAAAAACATAAAATTTCGACAAAAGGTGGGGAATGCAGTTGCGTTTTCCACCTTTTGTGTTATAGTAGTGCGTATTGAATGAGAAAGAGAGAGTCATATGGAAACGCAGATGAAATTACGTCTCCCCGCCGGGCGCATCCGGTGGTGGAAATTCCCCCTTGCCCGGCGGCTGGGCGATACCATTGCCTGGGCGGTCTTTGCGCTGATGCCCCTCCTCTCCTTTACGCTGGTGGAGCTTCTCAACTATAACCAGCCCTGGACCAGCTTTTCCCCTCTTCAGATCGCGCTGAATCTGGCCTGGTACTATATGGGGCTGCTGATTTGGTATCTCATCACCGGGCGTCCGCTGTGGGCGGCCCGGATCTCTCTGGTGGCGGCGTGGCTCATCGGCATGGCCAATCGCTACGTCACCCGCTTCCGGGGCCGCACCATTTTCCCCGCCGACCTGCTGACCCTCAAGACAGCGGCCAATGTAGCGGGCAACTATGATTACAGCCTGGACGAGGTGCAGCTCCGCACCGGCGCGGTGGTGCTGGTGGTGCTGGTGGTGTTGGCCTTCCTGCCGGTGCGGAAGGGAAGGAAAAAGGCGGTCTGGAAGGTGGGCGCTCCGGGCGCGGCCTTGTCGCTGGCCTTTTTGCTCCTTTTCTTCGGTACCAATGCCGTGGCCAATGCCGGGATCAAGCCCTCCCTGTGGGCCACCCAGGGCAACGGCCTGGCCCTGAACTTTACCCTCTGCCTCCGGTACAGTCAGGTCAGCGCCCCGGAGGGCTACGATGAAGAGAGCGTGACGGCGCTGATGGCGGAGACCCCTTCCGACCCGGCGGTGCTGCCGGAGGACGAGACCACGCCGGTCAATCTCATCGTCATCATGGACGAGGCCTTTTCCGACTTTTCCGTCCTGCCCAACGTGGAGACCAGCGAAGATCCGCTGCCCTTTCTCCACAGCCTGACGGAAAACACCATAAAGGGATACGTCTATTCCTCCGTGTTCGGCGGTACCACGGCAAACTCCGAGTATGAATTCCTCACCGGCAATACCACGGCGCTGCTCCCCACCGGCACCGTGCCCTATCAGATGTACGTCAACGATGATACGCCTACCCTGGTCAGCCAGATGAAAGCCCTTGGATACACCTGTGTGGCCATGCATCCCTATTACGCCTCCGGCTGGAACCGTCCGGCGGTCTATGACCACTTCGGCTTTGACGAGACCCATTTTCAGCAGGATTTCACCGGTATTCACCGCATCCGGGGATACATCTCCGATCAGACCGACTTTGAAAACCTGATCCGCCGCTATGAGGAAAAGGAGGAAGGGGAGCGGCTGTTCCTCTTCAACGTGACCATGCAGAACCACAGCGGCTACAATTTGAAATGGACCAATCTGGAGCGGGAGATCACCCTGGTAAAGCCGGGAGACAACCTCTATTCGGGGGACGGGGTGGACCAGTACCTCAACCTTATCCACCAGACCGATCTGGCCCTCCAGGAGCTGATCGGCTACTTTACCCAGGTGGAGGAGCCCACCATGATCTGTCTCTTCGGCGACCACCAGCCCCAGGTGGAGACCGACTTTTACCGGGTGGTGCTAGGCGCGTCTCCCGACATGGAAACGGCCCAGAAAAAGCAGATGACCCCCTTTTTCATCTGGGCCAACTATGATATCCCCGAGGAAAGCGGACTGGAGCTGTCCATCAACTATCTCTCTTCGCTGCTGACCGAGACGGCCCATCTGCCCCAGACCGGCTATCAGAAGTTTTTGAGCGCCCTGCGGGAGGACCTTCCCATCGTCAACGCCGTGGGCTATCGGGATGCCGGCGGTACCTGGGCAGGGGAAGCGGAGGATCTTTCCCAAGAGGCGCAGGACGGATTGAATCGCTATGACCTGCTGCTCTATAACCACGTTTTTGACGCCCAAAGCTGGTCGGAAGACTTCTTTACCCTGGGATGACCCCGTTTTTTCCAAAAGAAAATGGGCGGCGCTCTTGCAAAGTATCAAAAAGATGATATACTAGGCTTTGATTCATATTTAGTAAAGAGATGGAGTTGAACCACCATGAAACGAACCACTGTCGCGCAGATTTTTGCCGACCAGGCGGCCTTTGGCGGCAAGACCGTGACGGTCTGCGGCTGGGCCCGCACCATCCGTGATATGAAGACCTTTGGCTTCATTGAGCTCAACGACGGCTCCTGTTTCCGCAATCTTCAGATCGTCTTCGCCGACAACGAGGTGGAGAACTTCAAGGAGATCGCCAAAAGCAGCGTCGGTACCGCCTTTGTGATCACCGGCAGCGTGGTCCTCACCCCCGACGCCAAGCAGCCTCTGGAGCTGCGCGCCGCCGCCATTGCTGTGGAGGGCCCCTCCACCTCCGATTATCCCCTCCAGAAAAAGCGCCACAGCGTGGAATTCC
>DXGA01000159.1 GCA_019114165.1 Candidatus Flavonifractor merdipullorum
AAGTTTCCAACGAAAACCCGTACCGGTTTCGGTACGGGTTTTTCTGTCTTTCCCGGCATACAATGAAAGCAGAACACCGGACAGGAGGTAATTCCATGTTTCAGAAGGCAGACCCCAAATCTCTCAGCGAGAATGTATTTTCCCTGATCGGCGATCAGTGGATGCTCATCACCGCCGGCACCAAAGAGCACTGCAACACCATGACGGCCTCCTGGGGCGGGCTGGGCGTGCTGTGGGGAAAGAACGTGGCCATGTGCGTCATCCGTCCCCAGCGGCACACCTTCCCCTTTGTGGAGGAGCAGGACACCTTTACCCTGGCCTTTTTCGACGAGGACCGGCGGAAGGATCTGGCGTTCTGCGGCGCCAAGAGCGGCCGGGACGTGGATAAGATCAAGGCGTGCGGCTTTACGGTGGCGGCCAGCGAGGAGGGCGCTCCCTATTTTGAGGAGGCCCGGCTGGTGCTGGTGTGCCGCAAGCTGTACTGGAAGGATCTGGACCCGACCCATTTTGTGGACGGCGGGGAGATCGACGCCAAGCATTATCCCGGCAAGGACTACCACCGGATGTTCATCGGCGAGGTAGTGGAGGTCCTGCGGAAAGTATAATGTAGGGGCGCGCATTGCGCGCCCGTTGGAGGATAAATGACAGAAAACCAAGAGAAAAAAGCCATCAACCGGGCGGTGCTGGTGGGGCTGAACGCCCACTGCCTCACCGCCCAGGAAAACGCGGATGAGTCCACCATGGAGGAGCTGGAGGACCTGCTGGAGACGGCAGGCGGCCGCTGTGTCGGCTCGGTGCTTCAGAGCCGTGACACCCCCGATCCCCGCACCTTCATCGGTGAGGGCAAGGTGGCGGAGGTCAAGGAGCTGGTGGTCAACGGCGGGGCGGACATGGTGATTTTTGATAACGCCCTGTCTCCCTCTCAGCAGCGGGTCCTCAGCGAGGATCTGGGGGTAAAGGTGCTGGACCGCTCGGCGTTGATCCTGGACATTTTCGCCCAGCGGGCCCGCACCAAGGAGGGCCGGCTCCAGGTAGAGCTGGCCCAGTACCAGTATCTGCTGCCCCGCCTGCTGGGTATGTGGACCCATCTGGAGCGGCAGGAGGGCGCCATCGGCACCCGCGGCCCCGGCGAGACCCAGCTGGAGACCGACCGCCGCCACATCCGCCGCAAAATTTCCAAGCTGAAGGAAGAGCTGGAGGTGGTCCGGCGGGTGCGGGGCGTGCAGCGGGAGCGGCGCATCAAAAACGAGGTGCCGGTGGTGGCCATCGTGGGCTATACCAACGCGGGCAAGTCCACGTTGCTCAATAAGCTGACCGGCGCGGAGATCCCGGCCAACAACCGTCTTTTTGATACCCTGGACACCACCACCCGGACGCTGGAGATCTCCGACACCTGCACGGTGCTCCTGAGCGACACGGTGGGCTTTATCCGCAAGCTGCCCCACCATCTGGTGGAGGCCTTCAAGGCCACGCTGGAGGAACTCTCCTATGCCGACCTGCTGCTCCATGTGATCGACGTGTCCAACCCCGAGTGGCGGGAGCAGGCGGAGGTGGTGGACCGGCTCATTCAGGAGCTGGGCGCCGCCGAGACGCCCCGCATCGAGGTGTTCAACAAATGCGACCGGTATACCGGCGACATCGTGCCCCACGGCGAGGATATCGCCTCCATTTCGGCCAGAACGGGGGAGGGGCTGGATCATCTGCTGGAGATGATCGGTTCCCGTCTGGATACGGGGAGCTGCCGGGTGGTGCTTCACCTGCCCTACGACCAGGGCGGACAGCTGGATCTTCTGTACCGGGATGCCAAGGTGGAGAAGGTGGAGTACGGCGAGACCATCGAGGTAACGGCGGTGCTCACCCCCATTCTGCTGGGCCGGATGAAGGACTATATCGTCGAGGGCTGGACGCCGCCCAAGGAATTCTGGGAAGAGTGAAAGAAAGATAAGAGATAAAAGATAAAAGATAAAAGATAAGAGATAGGGCGGCGTGTTTATCATCGCAGCCGGGCAGGGAAATCCAAACCGTAGGGGCGGCCTTTATGGCCGCCCGCGGGCGACCACAAGGGTCGCCCCTACGTTACCCCCAATACAAAGGAGGAAGACAGCCATGCAGCTGGAGACGCAGCGTTTGATACTTCGTCCCTTCACCGAAGGGGACGCACAGGACGTATACGACTACGCCAAAGACCCGCGGGTCGGTCCGGCGGCAGGCTGGAAGCCTCACGAGAGCGTGGAGGAGAGCCGTGAGATCATCCGCACGGTCTTTTCCGAGCCGGACGTGTTCGCCGTGGTGGACAAAGAGAGCGGCAAGGTGATCGGTTCGGCGGGGTTCACGGGACGGCACAGAAAAGAGCTGCCCGACCCGGACGACGAGATCGGCTACTCCCTCCACCCGGGCTACTGGGGCCGGGGGCTGATGCCCGAGGCGGTGGCGGCGCTGCTCCGCTACGGGTTTGAGGACCGGAAGCTGGCCACCATCTGGTGCGACCACTACGACGGCAACCAGAAATCCAAACGGGTGATCCGTAAAAGCGGGTTTACCTTCCGTTTTTTACGGATGCAGAAGGTGCCCACCTATGATAACGCCACCCGGCTGGCCCTCTGCTACGCCATGACCCGGGAAGAGTGGCAGAAACGCCGGGAGGAACAGGCATGACGGAATATTATATCCCCACCGCGCCGTCGGAGACGGAATTTGTGGAAAAGCGCTCCCGGTTCATTGGCCACGTCTGGCCGGTGCGCACCGAAGAGGAGGCCCGCTCCTGTATCGAGGACATGAAAAAGCGCTACCACGACGCCCGGCACAACTGCTGGTGTTATCTCCTGCGGGAGGGGGGCATCGTCCGCTATTCGGACGACGGCGAACCCCAGGGCACGGCGGGACAGCCTATGCTGGGCGTCTTCCAGAAGGAGGGCGTCACCGACCTCTGCTGTGTGGTGACCCGGTATTTCGGCGGTATTTTGCTGGGAGCGGGCGGACTGGTGCGGGCCTATACCCGCTCGGCCAAAGACGCCCTGGACGCGGCGGGGGTCTCGGTGGTACGCCGCTGGATCGAGGTGTCGGTGCCCTGCTCCTATTCTCTTTTTGAGCGGGTGAAGCTGGAGACGGAGAACGCCGGCGGCGTGCTGGGGGAGAGCGAATACGGCGCGGAGGTGACGGTCCGGGCGCTGCTTCCCGAGGAGTCGGTGGAGATCTACCGCCAGCGCATCACCGAAGTAACGGCGGGAAGCGCGGAAGTACGGGTATCCGGCGAGCGGTTCCAGCCGGTACCGGTACGGTAAGGACGGAAAAAATTTTTTTCTGAAAAAAGAAGGATTTCCGTAGGGAAAGGCGTATATAGTGTATGTGAGATATTTTCTCACGCGTTCTGTCCGGAGGTGAGTGCATTGACCATTCGGGAAGAGACCGAGGCGCTGGAGCGCAGGATATTGTCCAAACGGGCCTGTTTGGCTTCCAAAAGCCGGGGACGCGCCCGGCCGCTGGAGCCCGATCCGGTGCGCACCTGCTTCCAGCGGGATGTGGACCGCATCGTCCATGCCAAATCCTTCCGGCGGCTGATGCACAAGACTCAGGTCTTTCTCTCGCCGGAGGGGGACCATTACCGCACCCGCATGACCCATACCCTGGAAGTCTCCCGGGTGGCCCGTACCATTGCCCGGGGGCTGCGCCTCAACGAGGACCTGACCGAAGCGGCGGCGCTGGGCCATGACCTGGGCCATACGCCCTTTGGCCATGCCGGAGAAGCGGTGCTCAACGAGATCTTGCCCGGCGGCTTTGCCCACAATGAGCAATCTTTGCGGGTGGTGGACCGTCTGGAGCGGGAAGGGGCGGGACTGAACCTCACCTGGGAAGTGCGGCGCGGCATTTTGTGCCACACCGGCCCCGACCGGGCGGAGACCTTGGAAGGACAGATCATCCATCTGGCCGACCAGATCGCATACATAAACCACGACATAGACGATGCCATTCGCGGCGGTATTCTCTATCCTATGGACATCCCATTGGACGCCTGCCAGGTGCTGGGCTTCACCCACGGAGACCGCATCGACACTCTGGTGGGGGACATCATTGCCCAGAGCGGCGACGGGATGGAGCTGCGGCAGTCGGAGGCGTGCCGGAAGGCCATGCAGGAACTGCGCTCCTTTTTGTTCGAGGCGGTCTACTACAATCCGGCGGCCAAAGGGGAGGAGTCCAAGGCACAGGACATGATCCGGCGTCTCTTTGAATGTTATCAAAAAGACCCGGACCGGCTGCCCGCCGAGTATCAGGAGATCCGCCTGTCGGAGGGCGTGGAGCGGGCGGTGTGCGACTATATCGCCGGCATGACGGACAAATATGCCGTGGAGCAATTCGCCGCTCTGGCCATTCCCCGGGCCTGGAGCGTGAAATAGCACAGCGTTTGGGGAGAAAGGGGGCGTCATATGGCCATACCGGAGCAATTTATTGACGAACTGGTGGCCCGGAGCGAGATCACCGAGGTGGTTTCCTCTTACGTCCGGCTGACCCGCAAGGGGAACAACGACTGGGGCCTGTGCCCCTTTCACAACGAAAAGACCCCTTCCTTTTCGGTTTCCCGGGAAAAGCAGATCTATCACTGCTTTGGCTGCGGCAAGGGAGGCGGCGTGATTTCTTTTATCATGGAGATCGAAAATCTTCCCTTTGTGGAGGCGGTCCGTTTTCTGGCCCAGCGGGCAGGGATGGAGGTGCCCGAAACCGGGGAGAATGAGGGGTATCGCCGTAGGCGGGAGCGGCTTTTGGCGCTGAACAAGGAAGCGGCCCGTTTTTTCCACGAGACGCTGAAAGGCCCTGCCGGCGCTGCCGGCGCCGAGTATCTCTTTGGAAAGCGGGGGCTGTCCCGAGGGACGGTGACCCGGTTCGGGCTGGGCGTGGCCCCCGACGGATGGGACAACCTCATCCAGGCCATGACCGCCAAGGGCTTTTCCAAGCGGGAGCTGCTGGACGCGGGCCTGGCGGTGGACAGCAAGAAGGGCCGGATCTATGACCGGTTCCGCAACCGGGTGATCTTTCCCATCATCGACCTGCGGGGGGAGGTCATCGGCTTCGGCGGACGTGTGCTGGACGATTCCACCCCCAAATACCTCAACTCGCCCGATACCCCGGTGTACAACAAAAGCCGCAACCTCTTTGCGCTGAACATCGCCCGCAAATCCAAGCAGGGGCGCATCATCCTCACCGAGGGCTATATGGATACCATATCCCTCCATCAGGCGGGGTTTGACTGCGCGGTGGCGTCGCTGGGCACCTCGCTGACCCAGGAGCACGCCCAATTGCTGTCCCGGTATACCAAAGAGGCCATCATCGCCTACGACGGCGACGGCGCGGGGGTGAAGGCGGCCCAGCGGGCCATTCCCATTCTGGAGCAGACCGGCATCCAGGTGCGGGTGCTCCGCGTCACAGGGGCCAAGGACCCGGACGAGTTCATCAAAACCTATGGGCCGGAGGCCTTTGGGCGGCTTTTGAACCAGAGTGAAAACCACATTGAATACCGATTGCGGCAGATCGCCGCCCAGTATGACCTGAGCGACGACCAGCAAAAGGTGGAATATCTCCGCAGCGCGGCCGAGATGCTCTCCACGTTACCCAGTCCGGTGGAGCGGGAGGTTTACGGCGTGCGTGTGGCGGAGCAGACCGGGCTATCGGCGGATACCATGGCCCGGGAGATCCAGCAGGCCTACAACCGCCGGATCAAAAAGGCGAAAAAGCAACAGGAGCGGCGGGATCTGACCCCATCCATCCAGCTCCAACCGAAAGAGCGGGGGTTACGCTATGAGAATCTGCGTTCCGCCCTGGCGGAGGAGGGAGTGCTGCGGCTGATGATGCTGGAGCCGGCCCTGTTCCGTGAGGCGGACCGTGCGGGGCTGGAGCCGGAGCGCTTTTCCGCGCCGCTGCTGGGGAAGGTGTACGGCCTTTTGCGGGAGCGGTTCCGGCGGGGGAGCAGCACCCAGCTGGCGGCGCTGGCGGGTGTTCTGGAGCCGGAGGAGATGAGCCACATGGTTCAGATCCTGGAGAAACCGGAAGACCTGTCCCACAGCCAGCAGGCTTTGCGGGATTACATAGACGTGATCGAAACAGAAGCAGTGACACGGACGGGGGAAGCGGAGGTTGATCCGCTGATGGCCGCCCGGAAAAAATTCAGAGAAAAAAAAGCCTACGGAGGATGAGCACATGAGTGAAAAGAAATTTGCGGGAGCCAAGGGAGCCAAGCCGGTCCGACCCAGCGAGGAGCAGATCGAAGCCGGCAGACAGGAGATCATGAAGGTCGTAGAAGGCGTTCCCGGCGCGGAGAAGATCAGTGAGCTCATCGAGCGGGGCAAGAAGAAGGGCAAGCTCTCCGCCAGCGAACTGATGGACGTGCTGGAAGGCATGGACCTGGAGAGCGAACAGATTGATAAAATCTACGATACCCTGGAGAATCTGGGCATCGACACGGCGGGCGAGGACTATCTGCCCGATCTCAACGACGACATCGTGCCGCCGGCGGAGGAGCTGGAGGAGATCCCCGAAGAGGAGATCGTGGACCCCAACACCCTGGTGGACTCCTTCAACATTGACGACCCTGTGCGTATGTACCTCAAGGAGATCGGCAAGGTGAACCTGCTCACCCCCGATGAGGAAGTGCAGCTGGCCCAGGACATGGGCGCCGGCGACGCCGCCCAGGAGCAGATGGCGGAGATCGAGCGGGCCCGTAAGAACGGCGAGGAGATCACCCTCAGCGATGCGGAGATGAAGGAGATCAAGAAGGCCATCCGCCGGGGCAAGGCGGCCAAGCAGCGTCTGGCCGAAGCCAACCTCCGTCTGGTGGTGTCCATCGCCAAGCGGTATGTGGGCCGCGGCATGCTCTTCCTGGACCTGATCCAGGAGGGTAACCTGGGCCTCATCAAGGCGGTGGAGAAGTTCGACTACACCAAGGGCTATAAGTTCTCCACCTACGCCACCTGGTGGATTCGTCAGGCCATCACCCGGGCCATCGCCGACCAGGCCCGCACCATCCGCATCCCGGTCCACATGGTGGAGACCATCAACAAGGTCATCCGCGTTTCCCGTCAGCTCCTCCAGGAGCTGGGCCACGATCCCAGCCCCGAGGAGATCGCCGAGGAGATGAGCATGCCGGTGGACAAGGTGCGGGAGATCCTGAAGATCGCCCAGGAGCCGGTCAGCCTGGAGACCCCCATCGGCGAGGAGGAAGACAGCCATCTGGGCGACTTCATCCCCGACGAGGATGCGTCGGAGCCCTCCGAGGCGGCCTCCTTCACCCTGCTGAAGGAGCAGCTGGTGGAGGTGCTCTCCACCCTGACCCCCAGAGAGGAGAAGGTGCTGAAGCTGCGCTTCGGCATTGAGGACGGCCGTACCCGCACGCTGGAGGAAGTGGGCAAGGAGTTCAACGTGACCCGTGAGCGCATCCGCCAGATCGAGGCCAAGGCGCTGCGCAAGCTGCGTCATCCCAGCCGCTCCAAGAAGCTCAAGGATTTTCTCAACTGAATCACAGCCGATGCCGCGTCCCTTTGGGGGACGCGGCATTTTTCACTTGAAATTCCTAGTAATTTGATATATAATAAGCTTACGGAGATTAGCAATAACTAACCCGTATGAGTCCGACCGATTCCGGACATCCTGACAGGTGAAGTTTCCGGAAATAAAAGGAGATAAAAGACATGAAAAATATGCAAAAAGCGGCCATCATCGGCTGTGGGTTTGTAGGGTCCAGCATTGCCTTCAATCTGATGCAGAGCGAAGCATTTTCCGAGCTGGTACTCATCGACGCCAATACTGACCGGGCGGAAGGGGAGGCCATGGACCTTTCCCACGGTCTGCCCTTTGCCCACCCCATGACCATCCGGGCGGGGGATTACGACGATATTGCCGACTGCGCCCTCATCATCATCACCGCCGGCGCGGGGCAGAAGCCGGGGGAGACCCGTCTGGACCTGGTGCATAAGAACGTGGCCATTTTCAAGAGCATCATTCCGGAGATCGCCAAGCGCAACCAGGAGGCGGTGCTGCTGGTGGTGTCCAACCCGGTGGACGTGCT
>DXGA01000013.1 GCA_019114165.1 Candidatus Flavonifractor merdipullorum
GCGGCAACGGAAACACTGAATGGGTGCCGGCGAGACGTTATCACGATGGAGATAGAAACTACTTATGCAAAGGCTATTAGTAAATTTATAGACGGAGCATCCTTCAGCATAGCCGATGGAAGTTTAAAAGAGGAGCAAGAGTTTCCTTATGAAGAACATACTGTTGCCGGGCCAATTACTGACAATCGGAATGGCACTGTCACTGTTAAAATGGGGAAGAAAAATACGGCTGAACAGGATGCTATCCAGGCCAGGCAGAAAGCAGAGTCTATCGCTGAAATACTTGGGGGAAGGCCGGCAGGGGCACTGAAAGATGCATCCGCCCTGCGGGCCGTCATCGAGACGGCGGTGGTGAGCCTGGACGACGAGACCGCCGCCACGGTGCCCAGCCTTTTCACAGCCTGGAAGCCAGATGAGGCGGTGGTAGAGGGGGATCGCCGCTACTACGCCCCCCGTCTATACAAGGCCATCCAGGACCACACCACACAAGCCGACTGGACCCCGGACAAAAGCCCGGCCATGTGGGCGGTCATTGGCGACCCCATCGAGACCGGGACCATTGACGACCCCATCACCGCCGCCAGGGGCATGGAGTATGAGTATGGCCTCTACTACCTGGACCCGGAGGACAGCAAGACCTACCTCTGTGAGCGGACCGGTGAAGCCGCCGGCGGCACCATCGTCCTCCAGTACCTGCCCCACGAGCTGGTGGGACAGTATTTCAGCGAGGTGACGGCATGAACAATATCATTGGAACGACTGACAGTGAGACTGCCATGATAAAGGCCATCCAGCGGGCCGTGGGGGCAGCGGAGGACGGCGAGATCGGCGGAGAGACCATGGCCGCCATCGCCGCCAGGCTGGGTGCCGACTGTTTCCCCATAACGCTGGAAATTTACGACCAGCCGACCATCATTGCAAAGGACGTGGTGGTCTGCAATCCCTCCACCGGCCTGAGAGCTTATAACAACAGCTTGTCCGGGTCCTTCAGCTACCAGAAGAAGCCGTGCTCCATCCTGGTGAACTGGGGCAAGGCTGTGTGCGAGAGCGCCTGCCACGCCTGGCTGGGCCAGCCTGAGACCGTGCTGTACCGCCTCTACTCCGGCGAGTTTGGTATCCGGAGGTGCATGTCCTCCAAAGAGCTCCCGGACAGCGTGAAGTGGGCCGTGGGCGGCATGGGCCTCCTGGATCTCTACGGCCCGCAGGAGGAGGGCTTCTCGGGCCAGTACGCCGACGTGCTGCGGCGGACCAACCATACGGCCCTGGGGGTCAAGGGCGGCATGGTCTACCTGATCTACTGCGCCAACATGACCGGCGGCGAGGTGGATGAGCACTGCCGGAAGCTGGGGCTGGAGTTGGCGGTCATGCTGGACGGAGGGCACGTGGCAGCCATCAACGGGGCGGAGAGCTTCGCGAAGCTCAACACCGGCCAGATCCAATATTACATGATCCAGGGGGTATAAGCGTATGCAAGTAACGATCCGGGCGGAGGACGTGATCCTGATAGGATCACTGTTGGCGGCTCTGGGCGGGATCGGCGGGCTGGTCCTGTGGTGCGTCCGCTTCGTGGACCGGCAGAAGCGGCAGGACCGTGAGCTGGCGGCGATCCGTAAGGAACAGACCTTGATCTGCTACGGGGTGAAGGCGTGTCTCCAGGGGCTGCGGGAGCAGGGCTGCAACGGCCCGGTATCCGAAGCCCTCAACAAGCTGGACAAGCACCTCAACCAGGCCGCCCATGAGGAGGAGACGCTGTAAGCGGCCGGTCAAAAAGTAATGACAATTTTCATGACAAAGGAGAAAGGTTATGGATCAGTACATTGGCACGAAAATCATTGAGGCGGTCCCCGCTGTCAGGAAGGGCGGGAAAGTCTACGACCTGACATGGCCTATTCCCCGGAGCATGGAGCCGGAGGAACCAGGCTACCGTGTCCGTTACCAGGACGGCTACGAGAGCTGGAGCCCCAAGGATGTGTTCGAGAGGGCATATCTGCCGCTCCACGTCAACCCGGATCTCAAAACGGACAGCCCCAGCGTCAGCCAGAAGATGGTGGACGAATTTATCACCAAAACGGAGGTGACGACGATGGGGGTAAAGACAACGGTTGTCCGGGCGGTTCTTCGCAACGGCTTTGAGATCGTGGAGAGCTCCAGCTGCGTGAGCCCGGAGAACTACGACGAGGAGCTGGGGGCGGAGATCTGCCTGGAGAAGATCCGTGACAAGGTTTGGTTCCTGCTGGGCTTCCTGCTCCAGACGGCGGTGTATGGGATCTAAGGGGGAGGTAACACCATGCGAATCTTTATTTCTCAGCCTATGAAGGGCAAGACGGACAGCGAGATCAAACAGGAAAGGGAACGTATCATTGAGAAAGTCCGGGAGGAATATGGCGAGGCAGTGACCGTTATTGAGAGCTTCTTCGAGGGCGCGCCCGCAGCCGCGAAGCCCCTGTGGTTCCTGGGAAAATCGCTGGAGATGCTGGCTGGTGCGGATCTGGCTGTCTTTGCATCGGGGTGGCAGGACGCAAGAGGCTGTAGGATCGAGCACGACTGCGCCGTTGCCTACGGCATCGGAACGATGGAAATGTAGGAGGTTACATACGATGGACATTTCTTCTCTTGGGATCACGGGAGTGGCGGCGATCACCGTCATCTGCCTGCTGATCGGACAGGCCGTGAAGGCCACGCGGCTGGACAACAAGTGGATACCGATTATCTGCGGTGTGTGCGGGATGGCACTGGGAATCGCCGCCATGTACATCATGCCGGAGTTCCCGGCCACAGACTACATCACCGCGGCGGCGGTGGGGATCGTCAGCGGCCTGGCGGCCACCGGCATCAATCAGGCGGCCAAGCAGATAGGGGGCAAATGATGGGGACCGTGGTGACATACAGCCGTAAGGCCC
This sequence comes from Candidatus Flavonifractor merdipullorum, assembly GCA_019114165.1. Classification (GTDB taxonomy): domain Bacteria; phylum Bacillota; class Clostridia; order Oscillospirales; family Oscillospiraceae; genus Pseudoflavonifractor_A; species Pseudoflavonifractor_A merdipullorum. The sequence goes on from DXGA01000013.1 coordinate 2,901, forward strand.
ACGGGGAGCAGAGCCTGTCCGCGAACTTCCGCGTCCGGGAGTTCGCCTGCAAGGACGGCTCCGACAAGATCCTCGTTGACACGGATCTGGTGGCCCTGCTTCAGAAGATCCGGGACCACTTTGGGGCGGCGGTGACCATCAACTCCGCCTACCGGACCCCGGCCCACAACAAGGCAGTGGGCGGCGCCACCGGCAGCCAGCACGTCAAAGGCACGGCGGCAGACATCGTGGTGGCGGGAGCGGCTCCCCTGGAGGTGGCGCAGTACGCCGAATACCTGATGCCGGAGAACGGCGGTATCGGGGTCTATCAGTCCTTTACCCATGTGGATGTACGATCCATCCACTCCCGCTGGGACAACCGCAGCGGCAGGGAGGTGGTTGTCAGCGGCTGGCCTGGCTACGTTCCGCCCGCCGCGCCGGCAGATGGGAGATACAACACCGTGGACGAGTGCCCGGACTGGGCCCGGGAGACGGTACAGAAGCTCATCGACAAGAAGTACCTGGACGGCGACGGCCAGAGCCTGGATCTGAGCCACGACATGGTGCGCCTGCTGGTCATCCAGGACCGGGCGGGGTGCTACAGGGAATAAACGGCAGAGGCCGCCGCGATGCGGCGGCC
>DXGA01000160.1 GCA_019114165.1 Candidatus Flavonifractor merdipullorum
CATATCCTCGTCAATGAGCCGGGAGATCATATAGTCGGAGGGGATGATGACGTCATAGTTGGCGCCGCCGCCGCTGACGACGGAATACATGGTCTCGTTGCTGTCAAAGGTGCGGTAATTGACGTGGATGCCGGTCTGGGCCTCGAAGTCGTCCAGCACCGACTGGTCGATATACTCGCCCCAGTTGTAGACGTTGACCTCATTGACGGCGGGGACGGCGGCGGTGCCGGAGCCGCCGCACGCCGTGAGGGTGGTAAGCAGTGCCGCACCGGTGGCCAGAGCAAGCAGTTTTTTCAACGGGTGTACACTCCTTTCCATGGTCAGCGTCCCGAGGGACGGTTTGCGGCGGTGCGCTGTTCGGCGCGGATGGCCTGGGCCAAGCGCTTGTCCTGATGGCTCTGCCGCAGGTTGACCGCCACCATCAGCACGATGACCACCGTAAACATGAGGGTGGAAAGGGCGTTGATCTCGGGGCTGATGCGGCGGCGCACCATGGAATAGACCACCATGGAGAGGGTATTGGCCCCGGAACCGGCGGTAAAATAGCTGATGACGAAATCGTCAATGCTCATGGTAAAGGCGATGAGCGCGCCGTTGAGGATGCCGGGCATGATCTCGGGCAGAATGACCTTGCGGAAGGCATAAAAGCCGCTGGCCCCCAGATCCTGGGCCGCCTCGTAAATGTTGGGGTCCAGCTGCCGCAGCTTGGGCATCACGGACAGGATAACATAGGGGATATCAAAGGTGATATGGGCCATGAGCAAGGTGCCGAAGCCCAGCTGGATGCTCACCCCGAAGAGGTCGGAGAAGGCGGAAATGGCCGCCACAAAGAGGAGCATCATGGAAACGCCGGTGATGATATCGGCGTTGGTGAGGGGGATGTTGTTCACCGTAAGGCAGACGGTACGAAAGCGCTTTTTCAGGTTGGCAAAGCCGATGGCGGCGGCAGTACCGGCCACCGTGGCCACGATGGTCGCCAGAATGGAGACCAGCAGGGTGGTCTGGAGGGCTTCCAGGACGTAGGTATCCTGAAAAAGCTCGGTGTACCAGTGGAGGGAGAAGCCGGTCCAGACGGTGCTGCTCTTGGCCGCGTTGAAGGAGAAGGCCACCAGCACCAGAATGGGGGCGTAGAGGAAGAGAAAGACCAGGGCCATAAAGACCCGGCTGAAGATACCGTTCTTTTTCACAGCAGCACCGCCTCGCTTTCACCCTCGCCGAAGCGGTTCATAATGCCCATGCACACCAGCACGATGACCATCATCACCAGAGACACCGCCGAACCCACATGGGGATCATAGGCGCTGCCGGTGAACTGCATCTCGATGAGGTCGCCCAGCAGGGTGGTCTTGCCGCCGCCCAGCAGGCGGGAGATGACGAAGGTGGACACCGAGGGAATGAAGACCATGGTCACGCCGGAGAGGACCCCGGGCAGACTGAGGGGGAAGATGACCTTGGAAAAGACCTGGCGGTTGTTGGCTCCCAGATCCTGGGCGGCTTCAATGACCTTGGGGTCGATCTTCTCGATGACGGAGAAGATGGGGAGGATCATAAAAGGCAAAAAGTTGTAGACCATGCCCAGAATGACGGCCCCATAGGAACCCAGGAAGCCGAAATAGGCCACATCGGTGGGGAGGGACGTGCCCAGCACACCGTTGAGCCCGCTGTTGATGCCGTTGAGGAAGGAGAAGAAGCCAATGTCCCGCAAAACGCTGTTCACCAGGCCGTTGCGCTCCAGGAGGAACATCCAGGAGTAGGTGCGCAGGAGGAAATTCATCCACATGGGCAGCATGATGAGCATATTGGCGATGCGCCGGAACCCGGCGGGGGTACGGGCCAGCAGATAGGCGGTGGGGTAGCCGATGAGGATGCACACCACCGTGGCAATGGCGGCCAGCAGGAAGGAGCGGCCGAAAATGGCGGCATAGCGGAACATCCCGGTAAAATTCTGGGCGGTGACGGTCCAGTCGGAGGTGGTAAAGGCGTAGATGACCACCACGATGACGGGGGCCACCACAAAAAGAGCCATCCAAAGGACGTAGGGGGCGGACAGCCAGGGCAGCAGCTTACTCTTCATCCTCCGCCTCCTGATCCGCGCGCTCGTCGTTGAGCTCGTCATACTCGGAGCTATACGAGCTGTAGTCGCCGTACAGGCCGGAATAGGCGCTCTTTTTCATGATGTGGAAGCCGTCGGGGTCGATCTTCACGCCGATGCGGGAGCCCACGGGGGAGAGGTCGGTGGTCTGGATGAGCCACTTGAAGCCGTTGAAATCCACGATGATATCGTAGTGAACGCCCTTGAAGGTGACCTCGGTGACGGTGCCGGTAATCTGGCCTTCCGACTCGGGCACGATGTCGATATCCTCGGGGCGGATGACCACGTCCACGGCCTCGTTGTGGGCAAAGCCCTTGTCCACACAGGGGAACTTTCGGTCGTACATCTGCACCACGCCGTCGGAGAGCATCACGCCGTCAATGATGTTGGACTCGCCGATAAAGTCGGCCACAAAGGCGTTTTTCGGCTCGTTGTAAATATCGGTGGGAGAGCCGATCTGCTGGATGTTGCCCTTGTCCATGACCACGATGGTATCGCTCATGGTGAGGGCTTCTTCCTGATCGTGGGTGACGTAGATAAAGGTGATGCCCACCTGCTGCTGGATGCGCTTGAGTTCGATCTGCATATCCTTGCGCAGCTTCAGGTCGAGGGCGCCCAGCGGCTCGTCCAGCAGGAGGACCTGGGGCCGGTTGACGATGGCGCGGGCGATGGCCACCCGCTGCTGCTGTCCGCCGGAGAGGGAGTGGACGCTCCGTCTGCCGTAGCCGCCCAGATTGACCAGCGAAAGGGCCTCCTCCACCCGGCGTTTGATCTCCGACTCGGGGACCTTGGCGATGCGCAGGCCGAACGCCACGTTGTCGAAGATATTCATGTGGGTAAAGAGGGCGTATTTCTGGAAAACGGTGTTGATTTTCCGTTTATGAGGGGGCACATCGTTGATGCGCTGCCCGTCGAAAAAGACGTCGCCGGAGGTGGGGGTCTGGAACCCGCCAATGATGCGCAGCGTGGTAGTTTTACCGCAGCCGCTGGGCCCCAGCAGCGTCAGGAATTCCTGATCGTTGATATACAGATTGATATGATCCAAGATGGTGTCGCCGTCGAACTGCATAAAGAGGTCTGACAGACGAATCAGCTCTTTTGCCATATATCCTCCCCCATTTCGGTCAAAATAGAGGGCGCACCTGCGTTTGTGACAGGGTACGCCCTTTGCAACGACAACTATATCTTGTTCTATCCCGCTTGTCAATATGAATCGACGGATTTTTACATGGTGGATTTGTTGCAGCATATGGGTGGGTTGAGTATGGAACGGCGCAGGCCGGGGTCTTTGGGATAGAGAT
>DXGA01000161.1 GCA_019114165.1 Candidatus Flavonifractor merdipullorum
AGCGCGGCGTCCTCGGAATGGTGATAGTTCACGGCTACCCGGCAGCCGGCGGCGGCAAACCGCCGGGCACAGGCCGCGCCGATGCCCCGGCTGGCTCCGGTGATGAGAACGGTCTTTCCCTGCATACCTTCCATAGGGTTCTCTCCTTATATAATAATATTAAATAATAGCAGGTTTCCCGCCCGGATACCAGCGTCGAAAATTTTTTAAAAAAGTGCTTGACTTTCTCATTGGTATCCGCTATAATAAACTACGTTGTCCGGACGATTAGCTCAGCTGGTAGAGCATCCGCTTGACGTGCGGGAGGTCACAGGTTCAAGTCCTGTATCGTCCACCAAAAAGAGTGTCAGAATGTTCTGACACTCTTTTTCTTTTTGTCTTCTTAAAACTGTCCCCGGAACCCTGCGGTTCCGGGGACAGTTTTCTTATTTCCGCCGCTCAAACGGCGTCCGCCTCTTTGTTTTTGCCCAACCGGCGCAGCATGGTCTTTTTCACCGCCCGGAAGATATTCTCATAGCCGGTGCACCGGCACAGATGGCCCGACATCCGCTTGCGGATCTCATCGTCAGAAAATTCCCGTCCCGCCTGGAGCAGCTCCGTGGCGCTCATGATAAAACCGGGGGTGCAGAAGCCGCACTGCACCGCGGCCTCGTCAATGAAAGCCTGCTGGATGTCGGAGAGCTCGCCGTTGGGTCCGGCCAGTCCCTCCAGGGTGAGGATCTCCTTGCCGTCGGCCCACACCGCCAGATAGATGCAGGAGTTGAAGCTCTCCCCGTTGATCAGCACGTTGCACGCTCCGCACTCGCCCACCTCGCAGCCCTTTTTCACGCTGGTGAGCCGGTAGTCGTCCCGCAGCATATCGGTGAGAGAGGCCCGCACGTCCACCATTTTTTCCACTTGCTTGCCGTTGATGGTGCAGCGCACCAGTTTATACTGATTACTCATGGATCACACCTCCCGCCAGCCGGATGGATTCCCGCAGCGCCCGTTCCGCCATGACCACCGCGATGTGCTGCCGGAACTCCTTGGCCGCCCGCCAGCTGTCTCTGGGGTTGATGTCCTCCAGCACCGTCTGGGCAAAGGCCTTGATCTCCTCCGCCGTGGTGGGGCGTCCCTTGGCCCGCCCTTCAGCAGTGGCGGAACGCATGGGGATGGGTCCGGCCACGCCGTAGGCGATACGCACATCTTCCATGACGGCCTTGTCAGGCGACAGCTTTACGTTTACCGAGCAGCCGGTGGTGGCGATGTCCATGGCGTTGCGCATGGCGTACTTGATGTAATGGCCCTGATAGCCCTCATAGGCCACCTTGGGGATGAGGATGCCGGTCTGAATCTCGCCGGGGCGCAGGTCCACTTTTCCGGCCTTGATGTAGAAATCCTGAATGGGGACACGGCGCACCCCCTCCGGTCCGGTCAGCTCAATGACGGCGTCCCACGCAAAGAGGGTGGAGGCAGAATCCGCCGACGTCACGCCGTTGCAGGTGTTGCCGCCGATGGTACCGATGTTGCGGATCTGGGGTCCGCCCACCTGATCCACCGCCTGCCCCAGGACGTTGATCTTCTCCTGAATGATGGGATCTCTGGTGATGTGGGAGAAGCTGGTGAGGGAACCGATGCGGATGGCGCCGTCCTCCTCATAGCGGACGCCCCGCAGCTCGTCCAGACCGTAGATGCTCACCAGCTCGCAGCCGGCCCGCTTGCCCTCCCGGATCTGCACCAGTACGTCGCTGCCGCCGGCGATGATCTGGGCGTTGGGATGCTCCAGCAGCAGCTCGATGGCATGGGGTACGCTCTGCGCCTCATAGAGCGCTTTGATATCATACATAACGCTTTCCCTCCTTCAGATCAGGTGCTCTTCCCGGAAACGGCGGAAGAGGTTGTGGGGATTGACGGGTGCGTCGTTCAGGAATACGCCGGTGGCCTGATAGACGGCGTTGCGAATGGCAGGGGCCACCGAACAGGCGGGCGGCTCGCCCAGCGCCTTGGTACCGAAGGCGCTGGTGGGCTCCGGGTTTTCCACAAAGTAGCCCCGCAGCCGGGGATGGTCCATAAAGGTGGACAGCTTATAGTCCAGCAGGTTGTCGTTGAGCGGACGGCCGGTCTTTTCATCGTACAGCAGCTTTTCCGACAGCCCGTAGCCGATGCCCATGCTCATGCCTCCGTGGACCTGGGCCTCCGCCAGGGCGGGATTGACGATGGTACCGGCGTCATGTACGTTGACGATGTCCAGCAGCTTCACTTTGCACATGGGGATATCCACTTCCACCTCGGCAAAGGTGCAGCCGAAGGAGTAGGCGTTGGATTTGATCTGAGCGGTGGACTCGGCGGTGATGTGCTGGCTGTTGGTGAGGCTGTACAACGCTTCGGTGGCCAGCTGCTCCAGGGTCATCAGCTCCCGTCCGTCGGTGATGCGGACGATCTTGCCGTCCACCACGTCCAGATTGTAGGGCGGCATCCGGGTCAGCTCCTGGGCGTATTTCAAGATCCGCTCCTTGAGGAGCATACCGGTCTGCCGGATGGAGAATCCGGCGGTATAGGTCTGGCGGGAGGCGTAGGCGCCGGTGCCGAAGGGGGTCACATCGGTATCCTGACAGGAGACCACATGGATCTTGTCCATGGGCACGCCCACCACGTCGGCGGCCATCTGAGAGAAGGCGGTGTCGGCGCCCTGGCCGATCTCCGTCTCGCCCACCTGCACCTGGAGGGAGCCGTCCTGATTGAGCACCATCCGGCAGGAGGAAGTCTCCAGCGAGATGGGCCATACCGCCGTGTTGTACCAGAACACCGCCATGCCCACACCCCGGCGCACGTCGCCGGTCTGATGCTGATAGGCCTCGTATTTGCGGCGGTAGTCGATGGCCTCCATGCCTTTGTCCATACACTGGCGGAAGGTGTCGCTGTACAGCTCATTTTTGGAGAAGGGGTCGGTATATCCCACCGGCATCAGATTTTTGCGCCGGAACTCGATGGGGTCCATGCCCAGCCGGGCCGCCACTTCCTCGGTGTGGCACTCCACCGCCCACATGGCCTGGGGGATGCCGTAGCCCCGCATGGCTCCGGCCACCGATTTGTTGGTAAAGACGGTATAGGCGTCCACCTCCACGTTGTCACAGGGGTAGAGCTGGGGGAAGGCGCCCGCGCCTTTGGCACAGATGCTGTGTCCGTGAGAGGCGTAGGCCCCCTGATCGGAGAAGGCCTCCAGCTTGCGGGCGGCAAAGGTGCCGTCCGGCCGGACCCAGGAGATGATATGGCTGTGGATGGCGTGGCGCACCCGGGTGGAGACGAAGGTCTCTTCCCGGGGCACGTCCAGCTTGACCAGGTGCCCGCCCAGCTGCAGGGAGAGCCAGGCGCACAGGGGCTCGTAGAGCACGTCCTGCTTGTTGCCGAAGCCGCCGCCGATATAGGGCTTGATGACCTGGATCTTGCCCCAGGGCAGGCCCAGGGCCTGACCCACCACCCGGCGGACAATGTGGGGGATCTGGGTGGAGGTGACGATCTTCAGCCGGTCGCCCGTTCCCTCGGCGTAGCAGATGAAGTTTTCGATGTGGCAGTGCTGGACGGTGGGGGTCTGATACCACCCCTCCACCTTGATGAGACCCGGCTCCTGGATGGCTTTTTCATAGTCGCCTTTGCGGATGGTGGTGTGTTTCAGAATGTTGTTGGGGTAGTCCTCATGGAGCTGAGGCGCGCCCTCCTTCATGGCCTCGTGGACGTCCAGCACGAAGGGGTATTCCTCATACTCCACCTTGATGGCCCGGAGGGCCTGGGCTGCGGCCACCTCATCCTCGGCCACCACGGCGGCGATGTCGTCCCCGTAGAACCGCACCCGCTCGGTGAGCACCAGCCGGTCGGCCACATCCTGATGGCTCTCATCGGTGGACCAGGGATGTCCGGCGGTGGGGAAGTAGTGCTTTTCCTTCAGGTCAAAGCAGGTGAAAATTTTCACCACGCCGGGGATCCTCTCCGCGGCGGAGAGATCAAAGGATTTGACCCGGCCGTTTGCAATGGCGGCGTGCAGGACCCGGGCCACATAGGCCCCTTTGTCACAGAGATCGTCGGTATATTTGGTGCGTCCCAGCACTTTGTCATAGGCGTCTACCCGCGTCACTTTTTTCCCTACATACATCCCGCGTTCCTCCTTTTTCCATGGGATTGGGGTTTTTAACCGTTGATATGGTGTTCCACGTGTTCTTTCATCCTGCCGTATCCCTCCAGTGGGATGACCACCTTGCCCCGCTGGAGCCGGATCATGCCCAGCTCCTCCAGCTTGGTAATGCTGCGGTTGAGGGTCTTGACGGAAAAGCCGATCTCATCGGCCATCTGATTTCTGGTCTGGCGGAGCTCCAGCGCCTGGGGGAGGGGCTGACGCTGTTCAAATTTACGGATCAGATGGACCATCAGCCGGTCCTTGCCGTCCATAAAGAGGTATTTTCTGGCCTCCGCCGTCTGGGTGATGAGACGGCGGACATTTTCCTGGGTCCGCAGGAAGAGGGCGTCCACATCCATCCGCATCCAATCCATATAGCAGGAAGCGGGGATGGAGAGCACCCGGCACCTTGTGGACGCCACGATGCTGATCCGGTATTGAGGCAGACCCGCGAAGCACTCGATCTCTCCGAAAAAATCCCCCGGTCCAAAGTCCTTGAAGGGATAAGCCCGCTCGTGCATCGGCCATTCCACCCCGGTCACCTTTCCGGAGAGGACGATAAAAATATGGGTGCATTCCGTGCCTGCCTTGATAAAGGTCCGCTCCGGCTCGATATCAATGAGCGCCATATAATATTTGACCTCTTCGGTGCAGTTGCGGAACAGAAGCTCCATGTAATCCCGCTTCCCGGGCGGCAGCTCTTGGAAGATATCCACAGAGTCTCACCTCCTCCCCTTTATTATATCGTTTTATTCGCACAAAAGAAAAGGCCATGTGTCTTCTTTTTTCAGTTGTTTTTGATAAAAGCGTTTTTTAAGAAAAACAGGAAAAGCGCCCGGCCGCCCCAACCAGCAGGGAAGCCAGACGCTTTTCGTACAAATTTAACGGTATATTGGTTACAACGGAAGGACTTTGACCTGGAAGGGGGCCAGCTCCTGACCCAGGGCGCATACTGTGGTTTCGTTGTGGTTGAGCAGAATACGCACCCGCGCTTCTCCGCTTCCCCGCACCACCGACTCCACGCCGTCGGGCAGAGCCAGAGACTCCAGCCCCGCCGCTTCCATGGCCTGACCGATAACCCGGTCCAGTATGGCCTGATCGGGGGTGGTGCCCACATAGTAGACCGTGCCCTTTCCCCAGCTGTTGCGGGTAATGGCGGCATACCGGCGGTAGAAGGGATCGTCATACCGCCACAGCGTCTGTGCGCCCTGCGGGACGATCATGTCGCGGAAAATACCGGCGCTACCGCTGCCGGTCTCCCCCGCCAGCGGGATGCAGTGGTATTCCTGCACGCTCTCGGTCTCCTCCACAAAAAGACCCAGCAAGTCGCACAGATCCACCGGGATGGTCTTGCCGAAGACCAGATTGTTGTCCCGGTCCTTGACGGCGGTACGGTAGGTCACCACCGCCACGCCGCCGCCAGCCACATAGGCTTTGAGCCGGTTGGTGAAGCCGGGGTCGGTGACGATCATATTGGGGATGATCACCAGCCGATAGCCGGAGAAATCCCGGCTTGCGGGGATCACGTCCACGCTCTGACCAGCCCGGAAGAGGACGCCGTGGAGCCGTTTCATCTCGGCTTCACAGTCCAGCAGAAGGCTCTGCTGCTGGATGCGGAAGGAGGAGAGGGAATCGTAGTCATAGAGGATGGCGGCGTCACTGTGCACCGGCGTGGTGAGGACCGATTCATAGGGGCGCACTTCGTTGAAAAAGCGCTGCACCTCGTAAAAACGGCGTCGGGGGACGTTGTCGGCGTCCAGAATGCCGTAACAGAACTGCTCCGCGCCCTTGGTGGCCCCCCGGTAGCGGAAGTACAGCAGCCCCTCGCAGCCGTGGGCCATGCCCTGCCAGCTCCACAGCTTGGCCTGATCGGGCCGGGGCAGAAAGCCGGTGACGTCGTGGCCCTGTGCGCCCATGATGGCCTCGGTGATCCAGAAGTTTTCCCCCTTCAGACCGCGGATATAGTCCAGACCAAAGGCGATCTCACTGGGCGGAAGGGGTTCTTTCTGCCCGCCCCACACCGGGTAGTTGTTGTACGCCACCCGGTCCAGCGTCCCAGCCAGGGCGGAATAGTCGGCGTGCTTGCCCAGACCGCCGCTGGGAAAGTCGTGCATGACCACAGCGCCGGGGATGATTTTACGCAGCAGCTCCGCCTGGAACCGGGCAAAGGAGCGGAGCTTTTCGCTGCAAAACCGCTCCCAATCCAGCCGGAGGGCGGGATTATGGGTGGTGATGGTGGGGGCGGGCAGGGGAATCTCGTCAAAATTGTTATACTCCTGGCTCCAGAAGGCAGTGCCGTAGGTCTCATTGAGGGCGCGGATGTCCCCGCCGAATTTTTCCCGGAGGAACTGCTGGAAGGAGGCGCGGCACCGGGGGCACCAGCACTGATCGCTCCCCTCATGGCCCAGTTCATTGTCGATCTGCCAGGCGATGATGGCCGGTTCCCCTTTATAATGTTGTGCCAGACGGGTGATGATCTTTGCGCAGTAGGCGCGATAGGTCTCATGGCTGTAACAGGCCACATGGCGTCCGCCAAAGGCCCGGGACGCGCCGTTTTCAAACTGGGAAAGGATGTCGGGATACTTATGGATGAGCCAGGCCGGCGGAGTGGCGGTAGGGGTGCCGAAGATGACCTGCAATCCCTTTGCCTTTGCCATGGCGATCACGCCGTCAAAGTAGGAAAAATCGAACCGCCCTTCCTCCGGCTCCATCCGGTGCCAGGCAAACTCGCCGATGCGGATCACATTGCCTCCCAGCTCCAGAATGCGGTCCATGTCGGCCTCCATCCTGGCGCTCTCCCACTGTTCCGGGTAATAGTCGACGCCTAACAGCATGCTGTTTACTCCTCCCTCACAAAAGTTCAAGCAGATTATACTAAAAACGCTTCCCCCGCACAAGGGTACGGCTGTGCAAAACCCGGGGGCAAATCCTGACCACACGACACAAAGAGACCGCAGGCAGAACGCCTGCGGTCTCTTCCAGCCTGTCGATAAAGTGAAGCACCATGTAAGAACATATAAAGTGCTTGCATAGCCGCGGGCGACCACAAGGGTCTCCCCTACAAGGTGGGAAGGTACACCATTGCCCCGCCGAGGGCGGCGGGGCCCACAGAGCGCCTGGGGGAAGTGCAGAAGGGGGGTATCCCACCTTCTGCCCCTTTTGGTCCAGGCCCTTTTCGGGAAAAGGGCCTGGCGCCGCCCGCGTAGGGCAAATCAAAAAATGATATTGAGAAAATTTGTATTCTTTCCCCAAGATATATTCACTTTTATAGGTCACAACAGACTTTTTTGACACGCAGAGACCGCAGGCAGAAGGCCTGCGGTCTCTTTCCTGTTTGGTATGGATCAGCCCATGCTGCTGAAACGGAAGAGCATCTGCGCCACTTCGGCACGGGTGGCGTTGCCCTGGGCATCCAGAATGTCGTTGCCCTTGCCGGACAGGATGCCGTTGGCTACCGCCCAGCGTACGCCGTCCACGGCCCAGTCGGACACCTGGTCGGCGTCGGCAAAGGTCAGGGCGTCGCCGCTCACTGTGGGGCTGCCGGCGTAGCGGTAGAGCATCACGGCCAGCTGCTCGCGGGTGATGGTGCCCTCAGGATTCGTACCGTCAGACACGCCCTGGGAGACGGCCCAGTCCATGCCCTTCTGGTACCAGGTTTCGCCGCCGGTGGTGTCCGTACCGTCCATCCGGGCCAGGATGGTCATGAGCATGGCGCGGGTGGTGGTCATCTCAGGCGCAAAGGTGGTTTCGGAGGTGCCGTTCATCAGCCCCTCGGCCACCACATAGTCAATGGCAGTCTTGCCCCAGAAGTCGTCGGCCACATCGGCAAAGCCGGGGGCGGGGTCCAGCGGGGTCTCGGGTTCTTCCACGTCAGACTCGTCGGGCTCCTGCGGTCTGGAGGGACCAACGATCACATTGGCCTCAAAGGTGAGGGTGAGCGGCATGGAGTAGACGGTATAGGTGTCGCCGTTGGCGGGCAGGGTGTAGGTGGTACCCAGCACCACCTGGGCGGTGCCGGCCTGCTCGGACCAGAGGGCGTGATTCTCATCCTGCCGGACCACGGCAGAACCGGAAAGCTGGAGGAAGGCGGGGGCTTCAATGGTCTGAGCGCCGCCCCGGGTGATGGCGGTGGCCGTGACCGGGATGGCATTCTCCGCACCGGCGGTGGTGGTCAGGGTCTCGGCCGAAGCGGTGACGCCGCTGAGATAGCCGGTGCTGTAATCCACCCGGTTGCTGGTGATGCCGTGGTAGCCGTCAAAGAACTCCTGCTCATAGACCGTCTGGCTGTCCACCGTCCAGGGGTGGACGAAGATGCCGCGGTGTCTGGCCTCCCGGACCAGGGTGGCGTCCTGGGTGCCGTAGCTGCAGTTATAGAAGGCGTTCAGTCCGTCCAGCGTGTCGGAGAGGTTTTTCAGGTTGGTGGCGTTATCCTGGCTGGTGCTGCTGTGGGTGTTCAGCTCGCCCACCGAGACCTCGGGCATCTCCTGACGGATGAGGGCGGTCTGGGCGTCGCTGAAGGAGATGAAGATCACCCGGTCTTCCATGCCGCACTTGCGCACCACTTCCGCCAGCGGTTTGATGAGGTTGGGGTCGCCGCTCTTGATCTCAATGACGTGGATGATGTCGTCGTCGGGGTCGGCCTCATCGGCGGCCAGGAACAGCTCTTCCAGGGTGGGGATGCGGTCGCCCTCCTGGGCGTTGTCGTTGAAGGTCAGCGCCTGGAGCTCGGCCAGGGTGGTCTTGGCCACTTCCACGTTTTGGTTCATCAGACGGCCGGTGGTCTCGTCGTGGTTGACCACGATATAGCCGTCGCTGGTCATGTGGACGTCGCACTCGATGGCGTCGGCGCCGGCCTTCACCGCTTCCATCGCCGCCCGCTCGGAGTTTTCAGGGGCCGTCAGATGGAGGCCGCGGTGAGCGGTGATGACGGTCTGGCGGGTCAGTACGGGAGTGTCGGGGGCAAACTGCTCCACGGCGTTCAGCGCGGCCTGGGTGTCGTCCACCACCAGGCCGTCGGCGCCGGCCAGAATGGCGGCGTTCAGTTCCTCCGGCTGGGCCTCCACCCACACGTTGACCGCGCGGGCCTGGATATAGGCCACCGTCTCGGGGGTGGCGTCCTGAGCAGAGATCATGGCAATGCGGGCGTTGCTGCGGTTGGTGTCAAAGACCACGTCGATGGTCTCCTCCGGCATATTTTCGCTGAAATCCAGCACGCCGCGGACGCCGGCATGGCCGCCGCAGGCCGCCTTGATGACCTCGGAATCGGCGGAGAACACGTTCACGTCCACAATGCCGTTTTCCGCCACATACTGTCCAAAGGCCTGGGCCGTTTCCACGTCCTCGATGCGGAAACCGGCCAGGATCTTTTTATCCAGTCGGGTCATGTACTCCGCGATGGTGATGGAATCGGCGCCGTCCTGCACATGCAGGCCGGTTTCATCCAGGGTGACGTTCCGTACCAGCGTGGCGGGACGGCGCTCCTGGGCGGCAGCTTCCGATGCAGGGATGTCCTCGGTGGAGATCAGGGTGGGGGACATCACAAGACCGGTTTCAGGCTCGTAGATCTCGGTATTGTATCCGTTGTCCGCCATGGGCTTCTCGGGCTTTTCGGTGGGCAGGTCGGGCAGCTCAGAGGTGACGCGCAGGGACTCCATCTGAGCGGTGAGCCGGTCAAAGGAAAAGGCGATCTTGCCGTTGACCTGATCGGCCGGCACGTTCCTGGCCAGTATGATCAGCGTCTCGTTGATGTACTCATAGATAGTTCCGTCCTTATAGAGCACCGTCAGTTTATAGCTCTTGGCGGGGTCCAGGGTCTCGGTATAAGAGCCGGTATGGGTCACGTTCCAGCCGTGAGCGGCGCCGTCGGTCATCTGGGCGAATTCCACGCCGTTGGCCGCGGTGGCGTTCTGCCGCACGGCCATCTGACGGAAGGTGTACTCGCCGTCCACTTCCACGTTGGGACGCACGCCGTAAGAGACGGCCATCCAGCGGCTGTCGTTCACGGCGGAGGTCATGCGCACCTCGGCCTCAATGCAGAAATCACGGCCAAAGTTCCACACGGGCAGGATCACATTCTCATAGGTATTGGCGTTGACGCCTGTCACATGGAGGGCGCCGCCGGCAATATAGGCCGTATCATCTCCCGCCATACGGGTGGTGGTGTAGTTCATCAGCGCGGGATCGTCAAAGGTCAGCTCCACCTCACTGTTGATATAAAGGGGCATGGTACCGCTCTTGCCGTCCTTGGTGAGGGTGAGCTGCCAGCAGTTTGCCACGTCATCCCAGGCGACGGAAGGCGTTACCCCCTCGTCGGCCAGCAGGGCGGCAGTCTGCTCCGCAATGGCCTGGGCGGTGACCGCTTCGGCGCTTTCAAAGGAGAAAGCGCCCTGCATCACGGTGCGGAAATAGGGGGCAAGCAGGTCGGCGTCGGTGCTCTCCTCCCGCCGGACGGTCACCTGCACTGCAACGCTCTTGCTGTCGCTTCCCTTGGTGAGGATGGCCTGGAAACCGGTCGCCTCACTGCCGGTCACCCGCAGAGCGCCGCCCTGCTCCATGAACGCAGTGCCCTCCAGCGCGGCGGTCAGCTGCTGGGCCGCGGCGGTGCAGATATCCTGGTCCGATCCGCTGGCGGCCACCGTTACCGTCACGCCCTCCTGGGGAAGGTGTTTCAGGGCCTCTTCCATGGCGGTGATTGTGACCAGCTCCAGCCGGCACTCCTGTCCGTTCACCGACAGGGTGAGCGCCTGGCTGCCCAGCGCGCCGCTCACCACCGGCAGCATGGCCACGCCGTCGGCAAAGGTGAGGGTCACATCGGTGCTGCCGTCCGCTTCCAGCGTTCCGTCGTTGACCGTCAGGTCGGGCAGCTCAGGATCGGTTTCGCCCAAAAAGCGGCTGCGGTCCAGAGCGGCGTTGGCTTTCAGCTCGTCCTCGCTGAGCACCCGGTCATAGATGCGGATGCTGTAATACTTGGCTTGGGTCTCGTAGCTGCTGCCGCCCAGACGTCCGCCCAGGATGAGCTGCTGGGCGGAGGCAAAGGCGTTTTCCTTGGCCCCAAGGGTACTGACCTTTACGCCGTTGGAATACCAGCTGCTCTCCCGCAGCTCAGCCGTATTTTCGAAGGTAATGGCGCTGGGACAGCCCAACGCAGTTTCAAAAGAGGTCTGAAGGCGGGGATTGCCGCCGTTTTTCAGCTCCATCACTTTTCCGCCCGTGCGGGTGAAAATGCTGAAGGAGTCGCCGGACTCTTCCACCGTCATGAGGGGGGCAAAGGGGCCGTTATAGCCGTTATAGCCGTCCGCGTCCACGAAGTACTCCACCGTGAAGCTGTCGCTGTTGATGACCTCATTGAGCGACTGGGGCAGATAGATCTTGCTCCGGTCCAGCTGCAAGTAGTTTTCGCCAAAGGTGTTGGCGCCTTCTCCCTCCAGCTTGTTCTCCCGGTTGATCTGGACCACCTCGCCGCCGGATGCCTGGCTGGTCCAGGTCCCGGCCTCGGCGTCCACGCCCTCCAGGCCGTCCAGCCGGAAGACCAGACCGTCGGCCACATATGCCTCGGGGATGGGTTCCACATAACCACTGAGCGTCACGGTCTTTTCGCCGTCAAACCCGGCGTCTCCCAGATCAATCTTCAAAAAGCTGGTGCTGTTTACCACCAGGGCATCCTGTCCGCTCACGGTGAGCCCGGTGCCTGCCGCAGCCATGGCCGGCGTGGGAAGCACCGACAGCAGAAGCGCTCCGGAACAGACCAGTCCCAGCGCACGCCGAAATCCTTTTTTCATACCTTCGCTACCTTCTTTTCACATGTTGATCAGAGTCCCACAAAACTCTTGCAGTTTTATTCTACAAAAAACGTTGTAAAAAGCTCCACCGGTCCTGTGTAAAGTTCTTGCCGTCAATTTTCTATCTTTTCCCATCCGCACGGCGCAAAGAAATCCCCTGCGCCGTCGTTGTTTTCCCGATGCCGCCCCGTTTTTTCGCCCTTTTTTCTGTTCTCCGCCCAAAAAACGCCCATCGTCCCTCCGTCAGAATATTTTACACAGTTTACGATAACCACGCTATTCTCCCGTCAAACCGGTCTGACATGCGGTCTGCACGTTTTTTTGTGCCGGAGGCCTGGAAGTGGTATTGTGTTTTTTTCGTGGTGGATGTATCATTAGGTCTGTCATAAATTCAACTTTGTACGGCTTGGAGGCGTTATATCCATGAATATCACCATCACCGATCTCTTGGACCTCTCCCACACCATGGCAGGCGACTATCTCCGCCAGTTCCAGTACCCCTGGGAAGCGCTGGACGGCATCAAGGATCTGATCCTCTCTCTGGGCGCCGGTCTCTCCCCCGAGGAGTACGACCAGCCCCAGGAACACGTCTGGGTGCATAAAAGCGCCATCGTTGCCCCCACGGCCTATCTGGGCGCTCCCTGCATCATCGGGCCCGAGACCGAGGTGCGGCACGGCGCGTTCATCCGCGGTTCGGCGCTGGTGGGCGCTCACTGCGTGGTGGGCAACTCTGTGGAGCTGAAAAACGTCATCCTCTTTGATAACGTCCAGACGCCCCACTACAACTATGTGGGCGATTCCATCCTGGGCTACAAGAGCCACATGGGCGCCGGTTCCATCACCTCCAACGTGAAGTCCGACAAGACCCTGGTGGTGGTCAAGGGCGAGGAGAACATGGAAACCGGCCGCAAGAAGATGGGCGCCATTCTGGGCGACTTCGTGGAAGTGGGCTGCAACTCGGTCCTCAACCCGGGCACCGTTCTGGGCCGTCGGAGCAGCGTGTATCCCACCTCCTGCGTCCGGGGCGTGGTGCCGGCGGACAGCATCTACAAGGACAAAGATCATATCATTGCCCGGCAGTAATCTTTCTCCCCCTTGACCGGCGCAAACAAACAGGACCGCAGACAGTTCTTGTCTGCGGTCCTCAGTCTGTCAAAGAAGTCTGGTGTGTCCTTTAAAAGTGCAAGTATCTTGCGTGTGGGATGCAAATTGCCACATATCGTTTTGCAATTCCCTGGCGGGGAGCGGCCCTACGCGGGCGGCGCCAGGCCCTTTTCCCGAAAAGGGCCTGGACCAAAAGGGGCAGAAGGTGGGATACCCCCCTTCTGCACTT